>JAWKHS010000009.1 GCA_041394705.1 Vicinamibacterales bacterium | reverse complement strand
CGCACCGAGGATGAGGCCGAACACGCCGAAGCCCGTCGTCAGCAGGAGGAAGCGTGGGCCAGGCAGCGAGCCGAACAGGAGCGATGGCGGAATGAACTCCGTCCACGCGCCGTCCGGCTCATCGCGGAGCGCACGGCGAAACTCACGTGGTCGCCAATGCTGCTGCGCCTGTTGCTCGAGGAGATCCGGCCCGACGAGCTCTTCCTCGAGGTGCTCGGCAAGCCGGATCGGATCGCGGTCAAGCACTACCCGCAGGCGCTCGCCATCGCGCTCGCTCTGCGACACGGCTGGCAGCGTGACGACTTGGTCGTGTTCAGCAAGCGTCTCGGTGTGAAGGTGACGTCCAAGGACCTCGCCGACACGCCGGCTCCACCCACACCCGATCCGGAGTCGCCCAGTGCGCCGACGGACCGGCCGCGCAAGACGCCGAAGCGCACATAGCGCTAGCACCCGATGCACGCCGCTCACGGACGTCCGTGGGCGGCGTGCATCGGGCGATACGAGCAGCCGCTAATCGCGTCCGGGCATCACGGTCGTGATTGTCGGGCTCGCCTCACCGTCGTCAAGGCTCTCCGCTTCGCTTCGACCCGCTCCGCGGGCTGCGGCCTTGACGAGCGGCTCGGTGAGCCTCGGATGGGCCATTACGTGATGCCCGGCGGGTTCCGCCCGGCTGCGAGGTCACTCGGGGAATTGGTCCGATTTCAAGGAGAACCAACATGTCCGACACATCGATCACGCCCAGCATCGAAGTGACGATCGGTCGGCAGACGCGCCTTTACCACGCGTTCATCACGACTGCGCCTGCCGTCCTCGACGCACCCTCTACGGTCACGCTCTACGCCGGCCCGCTCAAGGATATCGCCGGTCTGGCGGCGGACGACCTCGTGCTCGACGCCGAGAAGGCTGTGACGCCGTCCCGGCTCGTGCTCATCGACACCACCGAACTCGGATGGCAGCGCGCCCGCTGCCGCGCCAAGTCACATCGCTTGGCGCCCGCCGATCCCGTTTTGGTCGGCCTCGCCACCTTGCAGCAGTGGCTCTGGCAGCGGCTGCAGACGACGCAACTGGCGCATGCCTGACGGCAGCGCTGCAACGAACTCAGGAGATCTGGCCATGACGAACATCAGCATTCACATCCAGAAGACGAACGGCCACGGGGCACCAGGCAAGCTGGCCGACGCCGAGATCCACTTCAACGGCGGCGAGCTCGATGGGTTGAAGCTCGTGGGGTTCGCGGTCTGGCGCAGTCGGAACGGACGCGGCGAAGACGTGACCCTTCCCTCCCGCCAGTTTGTGTCCCATGGCGAGCGACGGAGCTTCGCGTTGCTCCGGTGGATCGAACACCGAGAGGCGCAGGCAAGGCTCGCAGGCGTGGTTCTGAATGCATACCGGTCCGAGCAGCAGGCCAACGGAGATGGCGGAGCGCAGTAGCGCAGATTCGCAGGTCGGGCGGTCAAGCCGCCCGGCCTCTACGGAGGGCGATCATGCAGGCGAATGAGCAACGTGAACCCTTCGAGGAGCGCCACTTCACTGTGCCCGAACTCGCGGAGATGTGGAACTTGTCGCGGGAGTTCGTCCGGCAAGTGGTGCAGGGGGAGCCAGGCGTCACCGAGTGGGTTCGGCAGCAGCCGGGCAGGCGGCGCTATCGGGTGCTGCGAGTACCGCAGTCCGTGGCTGAACGCCTATACAACAGGGCCCTGGGGAAGGCCGAGGACGAGGCCGAGCAGACCGCCGCCGGCACCTGGGACCAGCGGATTCACAGGCGACGCGGTAAACGTGCGTGAACTACCGAACCAGCAGACACTGCGTTCGTGGAAGAGCTCGTCGAACAACGGTCAGGACCGCTCGACTGCGGGATTTTCGGCGCCCTCACGACAAAACCCGCCGGACTTCCGGCGGATGGCTGGGCAACACTTCCGAAGCACTCTCGATTCTCCCAGGACGCGGTTGCACGCTTGTGGCACTCATCTTGCTTACGTTGATCGTGAGCGTGGTCGTGTTTCGAGCAACACTGCTGTCAATCGTCTTGATGTTCGCCGCTGGGCCGAGTGCCTCGCTGTTCTGTAAGGCATTGTGCGGCCCACAGGCCGCCGCCGAGAACGGTTGCCACCACGACAACAACGTTGGCGGCTCAGTCAGCCTCTCTGCCGGTGACTCGTGTCTGGATTCCGTCCAGGCGCTCGCCATCCTGCTGAAGGAGGATGTGCGGCGTACGTCTTCTTTGGACGGCAGCTGCACTCCCGCCATGGCGAAGTGTCAGTTTATGACTTCGCCCCGGAGTTCGAGCACCGTCTGGAATCGAGGACGCGCGCCGTCCGACCTGCAACGCCCGCTTACGACCCCTCTCCGCGTCTGATTACCTCTCGGGTTGCCGGCTAGTCGCCTAGTTAGCTAGCGCGACTTCCCCCCGGCGGCCTTCGACTGCTCCGCCTACAAACCGGCACTAGATCCGGGCGCCAAACGAAGACCGGCGCTCAGACGACACGTGCCCAGCAGTTGTCGGTGACGTTTGTCACCAGAGAGGTGTGTCATGAGAACCATCCCGCTACGTTTCGCAGTTGTTCTTGCGGTGGCGACACTGACGGCGTCGTCGCAGGCCACCGCCCAGACTACGCCCCCCTCGCTTCTGAGCGATGTGGAGGTGCGTCAGCTCATCGCGCGCGGCGAACCAGGAGACCACGAGCGACTCAGTGATCACTTCACGATTCTCGCGCAGCGCTACGAGGCTGACGCCAGGCGCCATGAGTCCATGGGCCGCGCCTTTTCCGGCAACCAAAAGCTTGCTGCCGCGGCCACGAGCCTGCGGGAGCACTGCCGACAGCTCAGCGCTCGGAATCTGGAATCGGCAGCAACGCTGCGTGAACTGGTCGCACATCACACGAAGCTCGCCACTGGACAGCCATCGGACCCGCCGAACAGTGCGGAACGCTTCGAGCGTGGCGCCGGGGCGCCGGCGCCATCGGACGAGACGTTGATGCGTCTCGCAGGCGAGGCAGAAACGACGTCCGACCACCGCGCGCTCGAGGACTACTTCACAAGCCTCGCGGCGCGCTATGAGCAGGACACGAAGAGAAGCACCGCCTTCGCCGCGTCGTGGAGGGTCAGCGGTTCGAAGAACCCCAGCGCGTCCGGGCTAGCCGCCCGGTGGGACCGATTGGCCAGGGAGCAGCGCGCGTCCGCCGTTGAGGCGCGTGCCGCCGCTGCGCTTCACAAGCAGCAGGCTGCAACCACACGGTAGCTGGCTGGAGCTGTGAACGCCGGGTCGGCGGCGGCTGCCGACCCGGCATCCGAAGTCGCTGGATGGAGACCGTCATGATTCGCCTTCTCTGGATCAGGGCCACTTTGGCCACTATCGCTGCGGTTGGGTGGCCGTTGGTCGGCGCTGCTCAGGTGGAGCTGCAACTGCCGTCGCCTCTCCGACTCGTCGACGTCGTGCGCATCGCCGGCGAGCGACGAGCGGAAATCGAAGCCGCACGAGCACGGACGCGGGCCGCCGAGCAGCGCCCAGCGATCGTCTCGGCCCTAGCGGACCCCATGGTGTCGCCGTCGCTTGACCATCTCCCCTTCATGTGGAGCGGGGCGGACGTCAGCGTCACCATCGAACAGCAGATCCCGCTGTCGGGTATCCGTGGTCATCGGCGCGCCTCCGCGCTCGCGGACATCGACCGCCTACGTGCCGAGACTGGCCGCGCTGGTCTCGACGTCGGACTGCAAGCCGCGACCGCGTTCCTGATGCTTCAGGAGCGGCAGCGAACCCAGGCCCTTCTCTCAGAGCAGGTGGCGTTCGCCCGCGACGTCGTCGCGGCGGCGAACGCCCGCTACTCCGCCGGCACCGCGCCGCAGTCCGACGTGCTGCGCGCCGAAGTGGAGGTCGCCCGGCTGGAGGCGCTGGCTCGCGCCCTCGTGAGCGAGGTGCGTGGCGCCGAGAGCATGCTCGCCACGAGTCTTGGCTTGGACGCAGACACGGCACTACCGTCGTTACAGCCCGTGGTCGTGGCGCAGCCTCCGCCGCCCTGGCCGACGCTTCGCATGGCGCTCACGGATCGACCGGAACTCACCGCCGTCCGTGCGGAGATCGCGCGGGCCGACGCCGACGTGCAGGTCATGCGCGACATGTATCGCCCGATGGCCACCATTCGCACCGGCCCCTCCTACACGATGGCCGACGGCAAGGGCTGGATGGCCATGGTGGGCCTCAGCCTGCCGATCTGGCGCGGCAAGCTGAAGGCCGGCGTCGCCGAAGCGCAGGCCATGCGCGCGATGTCCGAGGCGGACCTGCGCGCGATGACGCGCATGTTCGAGGGCGAGGCCGCGACGGCGACCAATCAGGTCCAGGCGTGGCGCGACCGCCAGGATGCGCTCACCACGAACGTCCTACCGAGGGCGCGGATGGCGATTGCGCCGGCCATCGCGGGGTACACCGCGGGCCAACTGCCTCTGGTCAGCGTGATCGAAGCCGTGCAGGCCCTGTGGACGGTGCAGGCGGACGTGATTGTGGCCGACGTCGAGCTCGGCCTGGCGTGGGTGCGGTTGGGCCGCGCCATCGGCTCGTACGAGGAGGTACTGCGATGACCCGTCGCTCTGGTGTTCGTGGGGCATTGGTCCCGATCGTGACGTCGGTCGTCACGGTGGCCGTGCTCGTGGGCGCGCTGTGGGTGCAGCGCCAGCGCCAGGGGTGGCCATTCTCGAGTGCACCCCAACACGCCTTAGCGGCGCCGACTTCTGCCGCAGCCGCTGGGGACATGGCTGGCATGGACATGAGCGGCGAGACGGCCGACACCCCACCGTCCCGCGTGGCCATCGACGTCGCGGCCGAGACGCTACAGACGCTGGGGGTGCAGATTGAGCCGGTCATGCGCGAGGCGCTCACCGACACGATTCAAGCCGTGGCGACCGTCGCGCCCGACGAGTCCCGTATCTCGCACGTGCACACGCGCGTGGCCGGATGGGTCGAGCAACTGGACGTCAACACGACAGGCGAAACCGTACGGGTCGGCCAACCGTTGGCGCGCGTGTTCTCGCAGGAGCTGCTGTCGTCCCAGACCGAGTACCTCTCAGCGCGCCAGGCCATCGCGGCGTCCGGCATCTCGAGCGCCGTCGTCGCGGGCGGTCGCACCCGTTTGAGCGTGCTCGGCATGAGCGCCGACGAGATCAACGCGATCGAGGCGAGCGGCGAGCCGCGACGGCTCGTCACCGTCGTGGCGCCGCGGAGCGGCGTCGTGGTGACACGCGGTGTCACCGTGGGGACGGCGGTGGATCCGTCGACCCCGCTGCTGACCATCGCCGATCTGTCGTCGGTGTGGGTGCTGGCCGAAGTGCCCGAGGCGAGCATCACATCGGTACGGCCAGGCACCAGCGCGACGTTGGACTTTCCCGCGTCGGGTCGGTCGCCCTTCACTGCACGCGTGGACTTCCTGTACCCGACGCTGACCGAGCGGACGCGGACGCTGCGCGTACGGTTCACCGTCGGGAACGCACGCGGCACGCTGCGCCCCGGCCTCTACGGCACGGCGGCCTTCACGGTGGCCGGCACGCCGGCTATCACCGTTCCACGCGACGCCGTCGTCGACACCGGACGCCAGCAGCACGTCTTCGTCGCGGTCGGCGATCGCCTCGAACCTCGTCCCGTGACGCTGGGACTCCAACTCGCGGACCGCGTGGAGGTCAGGACTGGCCTGAACGACGGCGACCGCATCGTGACCGCCGGCGTGTTCCTGCTCGACTCAGAGAGTCGGCTGCGGGCGACCGGAGGCATGGGAGGGCATGCGCATGGCAGCACGCCAGCCCAGGACACAACGCCGGCCAGCCGGCCGAAGGCCGCCGTTCCGCCGGCCGCGGACCCGCATGCGGGCCACAAGGAGTAGCGGCCATGGTTGAACGTCTCATCGAGCTGTCGGCGAACCACAAATGGGTCGTGTTCGGCGTGGTGCTCGTGCTGGCACTGTGGGCAGCCGACTCCGTCCGCAAGACACCGCTTGACGCGCTGCCCGACATCTCGGACCCGCAGGTGATTGTCTACACCGAGTGGATGGGGCGGAGTCCGGACTTGGTCGAGGACCAGATCACCTATCCGCTCGTGCGCACGCTGCAGAGCACGCCTGGCGTCGTGACCGTGCGCGGGTACTCGATGTTCGGCATGAGCTTCACCTACGCCCTCTTTGGCGAAGGCACCGACATCTACTGGGCGCGCACACGCGTGCTGGAGCAGCTCGGGCGGGTCCAGCAGTCGCTGCCGCCAGGCGTGACGCCAACACTGGGGCCGGACGCGAGTGGCGTCGGCTGGGTCTATCAATATGCCCTGAAGGACACGACGGGCCGGCTGGACCTCGCGGAGCTGCGGACGCTGCAGGACTTCACGATTCGCCCGGCCTTGCAGGCGGTCGCCGGTGTGGCGGAGGTGGCGTCGCTCGGCGGCTTCCAGCGCCAGTACCAGATCGTCATCGACCCGGATCGCCTCGTCGGCTTCGGCGTGACCCTCAGCGACATCACGCGGTCCGTGCGCGATGCGAACGCGGAGGTCGGGGCCCGTGTGCTGGAACTTGCTGGGCGCGAGTACGTCTTGCGCGGCCGCGGCTACGTGAAGGAACTGGGGGACCTCGAGAGCAGTGTCGTCGCAGTCGGCCGGGGGGGGATCCCCGTGCGGCTTCGCGACGTCGCGCGCGTGCAGTACGGCCCGGACATCCGCCGCGGCGCCGCCGACCTGAACGGCACGGGCGAAACAGTGGGCGGCATCGTGGTCATGCGGATCGGCTCGAACGCGCTGGACGTCATCCGCGCTCTGGAGGGCCAAATAGCGACGCTTCGCCTGCCGGACGGGGTCCGCCTGATTCCCACCTACGACCGGTCGGAGCTCATCGTTGGGTCGGTCAACACGCTGACCAATACGCTGATGCAGCAGGCGGTCATCGTCACGATCATCTGCCTGGTCTTCCTGTTCCACGCTCGCTCGGCCCTGATTGTGATGATCGTCCTGCCGATGTCGGTGCTGATGTCGTTCATCGCCATTCGCTACCTGGGCCTGACGTCCAACATCATGTCGCTCGGCGGAATCGCCATCGCCGTGGGCGAACTCGCGGACGCCGTCATCGTGCTCATCGAGAACGCCCATGTGCGTCTGGCCGCGGCGCCCCCCGGCAGTGACCGCAAGCGGGTCATCGTGGACGCGTGCAAGGAAGTGGGACGGCCGATCTTCTTCTCGTTGCTGCTCATCACCATCAGCTTCCTGCCGATCTTCACGCTGGCCGGGCAGGCGGGGCGGCTCTTCATGCCGCTCGCCTACACCAAGACGTTCGCGATGTTCGCGGCGGCGATTCTGTCGATCACCCTGGCGCCGCCGCTGATGGTGCTGCTGCTGCGGGGCCGGTTCCGCACGGAGGCGACGAACCCGGTCAGCCGCCTGCTAAGCGCGGTCTACCGACCGGTCGCGACGCTCGTCGTGCGGGCGCGCGTGGTGGTCGTACTGGCCGCGATTGCGCTGATGGTGGCTACCGTGCCGGTGTTCCAGCGGCTGGGATCCGAGTTCATGCCGCCGCTCGACGAGGGATCACTGCTCGTCATGCCGACGACATTTCCCGGCATCGCGATTGAGGAGGCGCGCCGGGCGCTGGTCGCGCAGAACCGGATCATCATGCGCTTCCCTGAGGTGCACTCGGTACACGGGAAGGCCGGGCGTGCGGAGACGGCGACCGATCCCGCCCAGCTCGACATGATCGAGTCGGTGGTCATGCTGAAGCCCCGTGAGCAATGGCCCACCACGTTCTCCACGCGGTGGCACAGCCCGTACGCACCTGACTGGCTCAAGGAGACGCTGCTGCGCCGCGTGTGGCCAGAACAGCAGGCTCGCACGCTGGCGCAACTCTCTCGCGACCTGGACGCCGCGCTGCGGATGCCGGGCTACCAGATGGCGATTGCGCCGCCGATCCGGACCCGCATCGACATGCTGACCACGGGCGTGCGGACGCCGGTGGGCGTCAAGGTGTTCGGCGAGAACCTCGATGAGATCGAGCGCATCAGCATCCATCTGGAAGGTCTGCTCCGCCAGGTGGCCGGCACACGCAGCACGTTCGCGGAGCGCCAGACGGGACGTGAGTACGTCGACATCGTGCCGGATCGGGCCGCCATCGCCCGGTACGGACTCACCGTGCGCGATGTGCAGGACGTGGTGGAAGCGGCCATCGGGGGCATGCCCGTATCGACCGCAATCGCCGGTCGTGCGCGCTTCTCTATCAACCTCCGCGTCGCCGCCGATCAACGGTCGGATCCCGAGGCGCTCCGGGCGCTGCTCGTCCCGGTGCCGTCCACGGGTGCCCTGGTCGACGTGTCCGGCACCAACACTGGGGCAGGAGCCAGCGGGGCGGGCGCCGGCCTGGTGGGCCTGACCGCGGGCAGTGGCGGTGGCATGGGCGGGATGGGCGGCGGCGGTGCGCGGCCGGCCATGGCCTCTGGCGGTATGGCGTCAGGCGTCTCTCAGCCCCCGATGGGCGGGAGCGCGACGTCGGACCCCGATTTCCTCGAGCAGTGGCGCCAGCCCGCCGCGTCCGTCCCGCTCGGCCAGCTCGCGGACGTGCGGGTCACGACCGGCCCGCCGATGATCAAGGACGAGAACGGCGTCCTCGTCGGCTACGTCTTCGCCGACATCGACCAGACCCAGCGCGATCTCGGCGGCTGGGTGGACGATGCGAAGGCCGTCGTGGCTGCGCAACTGACGCTTCCCGCCGGCTACCGGCTGCAGTGGACCGGCCAGTATGAGTTCCTGGCGGAGATGGAAGCCCGTCTCCGCTATGTCATCCCGCTTACGCTCGTCCTGGTGGTCATCCTGCTCTATCTGTCGATGCAGGGGTGGCCGCAGACCTTCCTCGTGCTGTCCAGCCTGCCGTTCGCCGTCGCCGGCAGTGTCTGGCTGCTCTCGTACATGCACTACAACCTGTCGACCGCGGTCTGGGTGGGCCTCATCGCCGTGGCCGGGGTCGCGGCCGGGACGGGCATCGTCATGATCGTGTACCTCGACGAGGCGTTCGAGCGGCACATGCGCGAGGGACGCATCCGCGGACCGGCCGACGTGGACGCCGCGGTGATCGAGGGCGCCTCGGCCCGTGTGCGCCCGCTCCTCATGACCGTGGCGACAACCGTGTTCGGACTGCTGCCGCTGCTCTGGGAATCGGGCGTGGGCGCCGACGTCTCGGCACGCACGGCTGCGCCCGTCGTTGGCGGGCTCTGGTCCTGCATGGTGCTCACCCTGCTCGTGCTGCCGGCCGCATACACGATGTGGCGCCGAGGGCAGGTCCGCCGTGCGATGCCAGCTGCGCCGCTGGCCAACACCGTGGCGGTGGAGGACTCCGCGCAGACGCCCGGACCCGCCGAAGCGAGCACCCCTGACGCTCGCGAGCAGGAGCCGCCACCCGTCGATGCGGGCGCCACGGCCGCGTCTGAAGGCCCTCCCGTGACACCGTCGCCCACGAAACCGGATTCGGAGGTGTCATCGTGACACGGTCGCAGACCGCCAACCTGTCTGGCACGGTGATGACACCGGCCGTTCGTGGCCTGTCGTCGAGCGAGGCGCAACGCCGCCTGGCACAGACAGGACCGAACGAGCTTCGGCGCGAGCAGGCGGCGTCTCGCGTGGTGCTGCTGGCCCGGCAATTTGCGAGCCCCGTGATCTGGTTGCTCGCCGGAGCCGCGGTGGTGTCCACCGTGTTCGGCGAGTTCCTCGACGCCGGCGCGATCGGGGCAATCGTCCTCATCAACGCCGTCATCGGCTTCGTGCAAGAACATCGCGCCGAGCGAGCGATCCAGGCGCTGCGTTCGATGACGGCGCCGAAGGCCCGCGTCCTCCGTGACGGCGCCAGCGTCATGGTGGCGGCGAGCGCGGTCGTCCCCGGCGACATCCTCATCCTCGAGGCGGGGGACATCACGGCGGCCGACGCACGCCTGGTGACCGCTCATGCCCTGACCACGAACGAGGCCGCACTCACCGGAGAGAGTGCGCCGGTAGAGAAGCGGGCGGGCCCGTCGGCACCGGGCGCGCCTCTTGCCGAACGCCACGACACCGTCTTCATGGGTACGTCGATCGCGACTGGAACGGCATCCGCAGAGGTGGTGGCCACCGGAATGCAGACGGAGCTGGGTCGGATCGCGCATCTGCTGGCGACAGCACAGGACACCGTGACGCCCCTGCAGCGGCGCTTGGCGCGGGTCAGTCAGACCCTGCTCGTCATTTGCGGCGGCATCGTGGCGCTGGTCGCCATCGCCGGCGTGCTGCGCGGCTGGTCGGTTCTCGACGTCTTCATGGCCGCTGTCTCGCTGGCGGTCGCGGCGGTGCCCGAGGGGCTGCCGGCCGTGGTCACGATCGCGCTCGCCGTGGGGGTGCAGCGCATGGCGGCACGGCACGTGCTGATTCGGCGGCTGCCAGCCGTGGAGACGCTCGGGTGCGCCACGGTCATCTGTACAGACAAGACCGGAACGCTGACCACCGGGGCCATGCGGGTGCGCGAACTCTGGGGAGCGGACCACGACGCCCTGTTGGCCGCCGCCGCGTCCTGCTGCGATGCGGAACTGCGGTCCGACGGAGCAGGGTGCGTTGGGGATCCGACTGAGGTCGCGATTCTTATCGCGGCAGCCGCGCGGGGCATTCACCGCAGCGAGATCGAGCGTGTGAATCCCCGCGTCGCCGAAACCCCGTTCGACAGCACGACGAAACGAATGGTCATCGAGCGCGCCGACGGCCGCCGGTTCATCAAGGGGGCCGTCGAGAGCCTGCTGCCGATGTGCAGCCAGGGCACGGACCACGCGTCAGCAGCAAATGACCAGATGGCGGCGCGTGGCCTTCGCGTGCTGGCAGTGGCTGTCGGGCCCGCTGGGGCGACGGACCAGTCATCCCTGCTCGGTCTGGTCGGCATCGCCGACCCGCCCCGCACGGAAGCCATCGAGGCCGTCGCCGCCGCCCGGGCTGCGGGCATCGCCACCGTGATGATCACGGGCGACCATCCCGTGACGGCGCGCGCCATTGCGACGGAACTCGGCATCCTGCCGACCGCCGACCCCGCGGAAGAGCGCGTACATGCGCGGGCGACGCCGGAGGACAAGATCGGCATCGTGCGCGCCTGGAAGGCGCGAGGCGCAGTCGTGGCGATGACCGGCGACGGCGTCAACGACGCGCCTGCGCTTCGCGAGGCGCATATCGGCATCGCGATGGGCCTGACGGGCACGGAGGTGACCCGGGAGGCCTCGGACATGGTCCTTGCGGACGACAACTTCGCCAGCATCGTCGCAGCGATTCGCGAGGGCCGCGGCATCTTCGACAACATCCGCAAAACGCTGGTCTACCTGCTGTCCGGCAACACCGCCGAGCTGGCCGTCATGCTGGTGGCCGCGCTGGCGGGCTGGCCGCTGCCGCTGCTCCCGCTGCATCTGCTCTGGATCAACGTCGTCACCGATGGGCTGCCGGCCCTGGCCCTGGTCGTGGATCCGCCTGAAGGCGACGTGTTACAGCGCCCGCCGCGGCATCCCGACGAGCCGATGCTGGGGCGTGAGCAGTGGCTGTTCATCGTGAGCACGGGCGCGCTGCAGGCCGTGGCCACGCTGAGCGTCTTCGTGTGGGCGCTCAACAGCCGCGACCTCGTGGAGGCGCGCAACCTCGCCTTCTCCGTGCTCGTCTTCGGCGAGCTGTTCCGGGCCTTTGCGGCGCGGAGCACGACGCGCCTGTTCTGGGAAGTGGGCGCGTTCACCAACGTGCGGCTGCTGGGCGTGGTGGTCGTCTCGGTTCTCTTGCAGCTGGGGATTCACCACATTCCTGCGGCGCAGGCCATCTTCGAGATTGGCCCGCTGTCTGGTCCCGACTGCGCGTTGACGCTGCTGGTGGCGATGGGGCCGGTCACGGTGATCGAACTGGCCAAGCTCGTGCGCCGGTGGACACCACGGCAGGTCGTGGGAGTCGAGGCATGAGGTGCGCCGTGGCCACCGACGACAGACTCGATGAGCTGCTGATCGAGCGGGTGCTGAGTGAGTACCGCGAGATGCCCGGGCTCGCGCTCACGCTCGACCAGGCGCGTCGGTTGTGGGGGTGCGACGCCGCCACGTGCGGCCGGGTTGTCGGCCTGCTCGTGGAACGTCGAGCGCTGCGGTGGTCCGACGACCATCGCCTGATGCGTGTCGGCGGAGAAACGTAAGGGGGCGCCATGGAAATCTGGCATGACACCGTCGATGCGCCGCGACGGCCGCGGCGGGTCAGTCCCGGCGAGACCATCGACGTCATGGTCGGCACGTGGCCGATCGGCGTCGGGCAGTCGGTATCGGTGACCTGGGAGGTCGTCGCCGCTGATGGCGCGCGTCGCGAGGGTGCGACGCCGGCCGCCTGGCACCACAACGACACCGTGAACAGCTCCTGGACGGCTCCGCTCGGTCCGTTCGCCGAGGGCGACGAGGTCACGTATACGGTGCAGGGGACATCACCGGACGGCGAGGTGCACACGCCGACGTTCGCGTTCCGCGTCAAGCCCGCGCTGTACATCGCCTGGCTCTGGCACCAGCATCAGCCGCTCTATCGCGATCCGAGCGCGGCAGACGCCGCCGGGAGCTACCGCGCGCCGTGGGTGCGCCTGCACGCGCTTCGTGACTACTACTCCATGGCCGCACTGGCGGCGCAGCATGACGTGCACGTCACGTTCAACCTCACGCCCGTCCTACTCCGTCAGATCGACGACTACTTGTTGCACGGCGCCAGTGACGTGGCCCTGGAGCTGACGCGACGTCCAGCCGAGTCGCTCAGCCGGACACAGATCGAGGACCTGCTGTCGACATTCTTCGACGCCGACTGGCATCACCAGATCTTCCAGCATGCGCGCTATCGCCAACTGTTCGAACAGCGGATGCGGGGCGACAAGTTCTCGCGCCAGGACCTCCGCGACCTGCAGATGTGGTTCAACCTCGCCTGGTTCGGACACGAGTTCCGCACTGCGGCCATGCGTCTAACCACCGGGGAGACGGTGGACGTGGCTCGGTTCGTGCGACAGCAGCGCGGGTTCACTCACGCGGAGGTCCTGGCGATGGTCGACGAGCAGTACAAGCTCCTGCGCGCCGTCGTACCCATTCATCGAGCGCTTCAGGAGGCCGGGCAAATCGAAGTCAGCACGACGCCGGCGTTCCACCCGATCCTGCCCCTCCTGATCGACTCTGACCGGGCTGCCATCGACCGCGCGGGGGCCTCACGCCCACCACGCTATGCGCATCCCGATGACGCCGCGGGGCACCTCGACTTCGCACGATCCGACTACGCCACGCGGTTTGGCCGCCAGCCGCGAGGGCTCTGGCCGGCCGAGGGCGCGGTGTCCGCCGACGCCGTCGAGATGGTCGGGGCGGACGGCTTTGCCTGGCTGGCCACGGATGCCGGCGTGCTCGCGCGATCCGGCCGGTGGGGCTATCGAGCCTCCGAGCCCGAGGTGCTGTGCCAACCGTACCGCACGGTGTCTGAGCGCCAGGCCGTCGCGATCTTCTTTCGACACACCGACCTGTCTGATGGCGTCGGGTTTCGCTACGGGCAATACACGGACCAGGAGGCCGCGGTCCAGGACTTCCTCCAGGCGGTCGAGACGCAGGTCGTCGACCGACTGGACGGGGACGACGACCGCGTGTTGACGATCGTGCTCGACGGCGAGAACGCGTGGGGCGGATATCCCGATGACGGGAGGCTGTTCCTACACGCGCTCTACCGCCGCCTGGCGTCGAGTCCCCGGTTCAGAACGGTCACGTTCTCGGAGTATCTCCTCGGTAATCCTGCACGAGGCATTCGGCCCCATCCACTCGACAAGCTGGCGACCGTCCATGAGTTGGCGACCGGGTCCTGGATCGACGAACCCGGGTCCGATGCGGGCGTGGACCTCGGGACGTGGATCGGAGAACCCGAAGAGAACGCTGCGTGGACCTTACTGGGCGCCGCGAGATCGACCCTGGCCCGCGTGGCGACCACTGTGCCAGGGGCGAAACCAGCGCACGTCTCCCTCATGGCGGCCGAAGGGTCCGACTGGTTCTGGTGGTTCGGCAGCGACCAGGAGTCGCGGAACGACGCGTCGTTCGACGAGCTCTTTCGGGCACATCTGCGAGGCGTCTATCACGCCCTCGGCGAGGACCCGCCGGCAGAACTGGATGAGGCGATCGTCCCGCATCCCGTGGTGTGGACGTTCGCGCATCCGGTGTCACGGATCGGTCGGCGTGACCAGTTGACGGTCCGCACGAACTGTCCCGGTCGGCTTACGTTTCGCGTCGGCGACGGCCCCGAACGGACGGCGGGCCTGACGGCCGTGGGCGGTGTCATGGCCGGCGCGAGGAGGTTTCAGGTCACGCTCGGCCCATTTCCGGCCGAGGCCCACGCCCTCACGTTTCGATTCCATTGCGAACACGTCGGATGTCCGCACGACGCGCCGTGCTGCTTCGGACTGTCGCACGCCGTGACTGTCGGACGGGCGCCTGCCACGGCGCCTTGAGTGAACAACCACTGCCTGCGCGACGCCAACGTCGCGGGAGGCAAGGAGGTCGTCATCATGAACGCGCACCACATCGTCTCCGCATTCGTCACTCTTGCGCTTGCGACCGGCGTGTCGCCCGTCTGGGCGCGACAGGATCCGGCACCGGTTCGTGACGGCCCTGTTTCGATCACGGCCCTGGGCGGCGCGTCGCTGGGGAGTGGACAGGCGGGCGCGGCAGCGGGTCTCACGCTCAGCGTGGACGTGAACCAACGCCTGTCACTGGAAGCCCGCAGCGTCTATTTCGACCGCGGCCCCGGCCAGTCGGCGATGGATCTGAACGTGAGCGTGCTCCTGGACCTCCTGACCGCACGGCGAGCCGTGCCGTACCTGTCGATCGGCGGTGGCCTGTACCGTGCCATGTTCGACGCCGGCAACGAGCGGTCCTTCGGAATGATGGGGGGCCAGCTCGGCTCGAACGACATGGGCGTCACGTATGGGCAGATGCCGATGTTCTACGCACGGCGCATGGGCGCCCTCAACGCTCCTGGCGAGAGCCTTGGGCACATGCCGGGGTTCACCGACCCCGCCGTCAGTGTCGGCGGTGGAGTGCGGCTCGACCTGACGAACCACCTCTACGTTCGCCCCGATGTGCGGGCCCTCACGATCTTCGGCGGGGGCGACACCTACAGCATCGGCAGCATCACGTTCAGCGTGGGCTACCGGTTCTGACGGTCGGCGCGAGAAGAGCTGCACCGGGCACAACAGAGGCTGCCATGGATACCGCCGTCGCGCTCGTGCAGGCGTACCTTCACGTCAATGGATACTTCACCGTCACCGAGTATCCGGTGCTGGAGGCATTCCACCGCGACCACACGCGGGCGGTGACGGACCTCGACGTGCTGGCCTTTCGTTTCGCGCACGCCGCACACGACCTCAAGCGAGGGCGAGGACGGCGTCCGCTGGAGGCGACGCTGATGACGCCGGATCCTGCGCTGGCGTGCCCCATCGATTGCCCGGACATGATCGTCGGCGAGGTCAAGGAGGGGCCGGCGCGGTTCAACCTGGCCGCACGAGACCCGGTGGTTCTGGAGGTGGCGCTGGCGCGCTTCGGGTGCTGTCCCCCGGCACATGTCGCCTCGTTGACGCGCCAGTTGCTCGCGAAGGGGTGCGCCGACACACCGTCGGGCCACACCGTACGCATGGTGGCGTTCGGCGACGGGGCGGGAGGGACGACACCGGACCGGTGGACCTGCGTGCCGATGGGGCACGTCGTGGAGTTCTTGCAGTTGTATCTCCGGCGGCACTGGGACGTGCTTCGACACGCGCAGATCCGTGAGCCTGCACTGGGAGTGCTTGCGCTCATCGAGAAGTGGCGAGTCGGCACCGCCCCGGGGGCCGGCAAAGGATGACGCCATGGCGACAAACGAATCGAACATCGAGCAACAGGCGCCGCAAACCGAGAGTGCGCTCGTTCGCGCGCGATACGACCGCACCGCTCGACACTACGACATCATGACCTGGCCGATGGAGGTGATGGCGATGGATCGCTATCGCAGTCGGCTCATCGCCGAAGTCGACGGAGCACGGGTGCTCGAGGTGGGAGTGGGCACCGGTCGCAACCTGTCCCTCTATCCCGATGCCGTGCAGGTGGACGCCATCGACTTCAGCCCGCGGATGCTGGAGCGCGCTCAGCGTCGACCGCCGCGCGCCAACGTCCGCCTGGCGCTCATGGATGTCCAAGAACTCGCGTGGCCGTCCGAGACCTTCGACACGGTCGTATCGACGTGCGTCTTCTGTTCAGTGCCCGACGCGCTGAAGGGCCTGCAGGAGATACGTCGTGTGCTGCGTGCGGGAGGCCGGGCTCTATTCCTGGAGCATGTGCGACCCGGGGCACCGTGGCTGGCGGCGCTGTTCGACTGGCTCGATCCGTTCGTGTCCCGGCGTGGCCCACACATCAACCGGCGAACGATGGAGACCATCCGCGCGGCGGGCTTCGTCGTCGAGCGCGAAGAGAACCTGATGTCGGACGTGCTCAAGCTCGTCGTGGCCCACCCCTGACCCATGAGGAAGGCCCAGCGGAGTGCCCAAGGGTTGAGAGGTTCGCCTGCGACCGCGGAGAAGCCATGACCACCTGTGAATGTAGCAACGCCCATGAACGGCGGCGCATTGTGCTGACTGGCGGACCAGGCGCCGGCAAGACGGCGCTCCTCGAGTTGATCCGCCAGTCGTTCTGCGCTCACGTCAGGGTGCTGCCGGAGGCGGCGAGCATCGTGTTCGGCGGCGGGTTTCCGCGGCATGACGACCGTGAATGTCAGCGCGCGGCGCAGCGAGCGATTTACCACGTCCAACGGCAGTTGGAGATCACGGGCGACAGCCACAATCCGGCGATAGTGCTGTGCGATCGCGGCATCCTCGACGGGTTGGCGTACTGGCCCGGTCCCGCCGAAGACTACTGGGGGGCGCTCGGCACCAGCCGCGACGTGGAACGCGCTCGATACGACGCCGTCATCCACTTGCGAACCCCGACGGCCGAGCTCGGCTACAACCACCAGAATCCGCTCCGGACTGAGTCGGCTGCACGGGCAGGCGAAGTGGATGCGCTCATCCTGCAAGCCTGGGACGGCCATCCCAGGCGGTGGCTCATCGAGTCGTCGGCGGATTTCCTGGACAAGGCGGCGCGCGCACTGGATGTCCTGCGCGGTGAGCTGCCGGAGTGTTGCCGCGGTCACGAAGTCCCGTCCGTTCGTGACCGCGCACATCAGCATCTGTCAAGCAAGCAACCCCGGGATCGTGAGGAGTGGTAGTCGTATGTTCGTCACACGCAGAGCCTTTGTGGGGGTTGGAGCAGCCGTCGGTGCCAGCTATCTGGCCGGTCGCGGTCTCCCGCGGCTGGCTGGGGCGCCGTTGCGCAGCCGTACCGAATCCGCGGGGAGGGACGCACGTCTGGTAAGCGCTGGTGGACGCCTCGACGTCGAGTTGGTCGCGAGTGACGACTGGGTAGACCTTGCCGGCGAACGCGCTCGGCTGTGGTCCTACAACGGCCAGGTGCCAGGGCCCCTTCTGGAGATGGCGCCCGGCGACGAACTCCGGATTCGCTTGGTGAATCAGCTGGAGGAGCCGACCAACCTCCACTTCCATGGCCTGCACGTGGCGCCCGACGGCGTGGCCGACAACATCTTCCGAGAGATCGCGCCGGGCGAGGTCGCGTCGTATGCGTTTCGTGTTCCCGAGCAGCATCCCGCTGGCCTGTTCTGGTTGCACCCTCACCTGCACGGGTCGGTGGCGCGCCAGGTCGCGCTGGGCCTCGCCGCCCCACTGATCATTCGAGGCGGGCTCGACGCGGTGCCCGACGTGTCGGCGGCGCGCGAGCACGTGCTCGTGCTGCAGGACTTCGAACTCGACTGGACAGGTCGACCGATCGACCCCGGCATGGCAGCACTGATGGGCGGGCGCGAGGGAGCACTTGTGACCGTCAGCGGCCAGTCCCGGCCGCGATACGCCATCGAGCAGGAGGGCGCGCTTCGGCTTCGGTTCCTCAACGCCTCGGCGTCGCGCTTCTACCGGCTGTCCCTCGAAGGCCACGCGATGCACCTCATCGCGACCGATGGGGGCAGCCTGGCCACACCGCAGCGGGTTGACGATCTCCTGGTGGCGCCGGGGGAGCGGCGAGACGTTCTGATTCTGGGCAGCAGGGAGACTGGCGTCTATCGGCTGATGAATCTTCCCTACAACCGGGGCTCGGCCGGCATGATGGGCGGTACGTTGGGAGCGCGCACCGCGTTCGAGATTGCGTCTGTGGTCTACGAGGGGCGTGCCGAGTCACAACGGCAGGTGCCGCAGGCGCTGGGCGAGGTGGAACATCTGCCGGCGGCACGCGCGCGCCGCACGTTCGTGCTGTCCGAGACCATGGGGATGGTGCGTGGCCGCGGCATGGGGATGCGCTTCCGAATCAACGGACGTGAGTTCGACCACCTGCGAATCGATGACCGCGTTCGCCTGGGCGACATCGAGGAGTGGGAGTACATCAACAACACCGACATGGATCACCCGATGCATGTGCATACCAACCCCTTCCAGCGGATTGGGGCGGATGGTCAGCCAGAACCGGCTTGGCTCGACGGCATCGTGGTACCCGCGCGCCGGCGGGAGCGGATTCGGATCCGATTCACCGACTTCGTCGGCGCAACGGTTCAGCACTGTCACATCCTCGACCACGAAGACCTGGGCATGATGTCGACCATGCAGATTGAGGGGTGACCGCGTCGTGGCGATTCCAGACAGCGGCCGACGCCGGCGCGACGTGGTCGTGCAGGCCTTACGGATCCTCGTCGTCGCGTTCTTTCTCAACTGGATCTGGGAGGCGACCCACGCTGCGGCGTACGTAGAATCCACGGGGCCGTTTCTGTACCGCCTGCGACACTGCCTGCCGATGGCCGGGACCGACGCGCTCTGGACGCTGGCCCTGTGGACCAGCGTGGCGGGTGCGATCCAACGCCCAGATTCCGCGTGGCGCCTTCCGACGGTCGCCGCGATTGGCGCTGTCAGTGCCGTCGCAGTGGAACGCGTGGCGTTAGCCGATGGGAGATGGACCTACAACGCGCTCATGCCCATCGTGCCGATCGTAGATGTCGGGCTCTGGCCGGTGGCGCAGATGACGATTCTGCCCGTCATCACGGCGTGGCTGGCTCGCGCACGGCCGAGGCGCCTGCTGCCGAGTGACCCTACTGGTCGCCTGGTGTGACCTATTGGGCTGAACCCGCCGCGGCCGGCAGCTGTGCTGCCGCCGTTTTCACGACGGACTGACCCGCCTGATTCTCCGTCCAGGCGAACACGACTTCGTTTCGATCGAACGCGATGCGGGGATAGCCGCTCGCTCTGGCTCCAGCGATGGCGGTGACCGCGGTCCTCGCCGAGGTGCGGCCGGACGGTTCCACACGGCGCATCGAGAACGACGACTGCTGCTCGGCGAACTCGATCCACGTGGCCAGCGCCGACCCGTCCGGCAGCAGCGCGACATCGACTCGTCCGAGCGCGCTCGTCTCGTCCAGGCGAATCGGCGTGCCGAAGGTGCGGCCCGCGTCCGAGGAGAACGCGGCGTAGGCGTGGCCGACGTCGTCCTTGACCGTGAACCAGGCGAGGACCACGTCGCGTTCACGCGCACTCAGCGTTGGCCCGTTCACGGGGCAGGCGGCGATCTTCCAGTTGTCGTTGTGGACGGGCTTGCCGTCGGTCCACTTCCCGTTCTCGAGGCGCGAGACGTAGATGTCGCGAATCTCGTCTTCGGGTCCGGTTGCGATAGGCGACAACCGGACCTTCGCTCGTCATCGCCGCGGTGGTCGGGCAGCACTCGCACACGCGCAGGTCGACTGGCATCTCGCTCGTCTGTTTCCACGCGCGGTCGAAGGTGCCGTAGCGGACGCTCATTGCGCCTTCGGTGGCCCCGTGCGCATCGTGACCCTCGGCCGATCCCATCGCGCGGCCGTCCAGCCAGATGAGGCCGAGTCCGGCGCCGGGCATCTGGAAGAGGGAGGCGAAGCCGTGCTCACGCTTGGTGCCGTCGTGATGCGGCGTGAACGACGCCGACCACGTGCGCCCGTCGTCCCCGGAGTGTGCCAGGCGGACGTCGTAGGCATAGGTCTCGGTGCCGCTCTTCTGCAGCCAATGCGCCGCCAGCGATCCGTCGTCGAGGCGCAGGACCGATGGCACGTCCGCCCAGTTGACGAACCAGTCGTCTCCGGCCGCGGCGGTGGTCGCGGGCGACCACCCGCTGGGGGTGCGCTCGGCGAACTTGAGCGTGGCCCGTGTGCCGGCTCGTTCGATCCAGCTGAGGAGGATGCCGCGAGGCGAGACGGTCATCTGCGGCTGGGCGCTGTTTGCGCCTGACGGCGCTGTCACCGGGGTGATCGTGGGCCGCCAGTCGGCCCAGGTGGCGGTGGGCATCTGCGTCGCCGATACCGCCCCGAACCCCGCGGAAAGGGCGACCGCCAGCATCAGAGGCTTCATAAGCTGTCCATGATAGGCGAGCCGGACGGCCGAGTTGTCAGCCAGGTGGGCGGCCGGTGCCTATACTGCCCGTATGACCGATCTGCGCACCGCTGAGCCGGATTCGACCGACGACCGTGCCCGAGTGGCGAATGTGCTCGTCGAGAACCACCGGGCCTTCCTGGGATTCCTTGAGCGCCGCGTCGGTGACCGTGCCCTGGCCGAAGACCTCCTGCAGGACGCCTTCACGCGAAACCTGGACCGGCTGTCGGATCTGCCTGACGAGGCGCTGGTGCCGTGGTTCTACAAGGTCCTCCGGAATGCCGCGATTGACCGCCACCGTCGCAACGGCGCCGAGGAGCGGGCGTTGGCCGCGTTTACGCAGGAACTGGCCGATGCGGCTCAGCCCGACGAGGAGTTCCACCGGGAGATCTGCGCGTGCGTGGGCCGGCTGGCGAACACCTTGAAACCGGAGTACGCCGAGGTCCTCCGGGCCGTCGACGTCGAGGAGACCCCCGTCAAGGCCTTCGCCGAGGCGGCCGGGCTGACGGCTTCGAATGCCGGCGTCCGGCTCTTCCGGGCGCGAGAAGCGCTGCGGAAAGAGGTGACGGCGTCGTGTGGCACCTGCGCGGAACACGGCTGCCTCGACTGTTCGTGCGGGTCGCACCGCGCGACTCATTAGGTAACGCCGCCTTACCAATCTATGCAGCAATTCGACGAAGGCCCTGCCTATCTTCCTCTACAGACGGTAAGGAGAGGACGCGGACGTGGATCTCAAGTTGCATAGTCGCCGGAAGGGGAACCTGCGGCCACGGAGTGGACTCTGGTCGCAACGAGTCGACGAAGCGTTCTCACGTTGAAAGAGCCGTGCTGACGTGCTTTCTGAAGGAGTGTGACTGCCTGCCTTTTGCTCTAGAAAATTCCGATGCCGACAGTAGCAATGACGGACAGTGTGTTGTTCGTGCATGTCGCACAGCGGGTGTCCTCGACCAGCCAACCGAGCCGTAAGCCCCGAGCGCAGGGCGCGAGCCGATCAAGCGAGCTAGCCCCTCGCGGATCTTTCCAGTCCACCAGGCCCGGCCCGCCCGTCGCATTGCCATCTCGGATGAGTACCTCGAGGACGTGGGCGCACAGCCGCCGCCCGTCCTGCATCGGGCGAGCGCGTCCGTGCGTGGGCGCACGCTTTCGCTGTCTTGGTAGTTCCCACGAGGAGAAAACAGCCATGCCACATCACACGAGCGACGAGATGCGGGAGTGTATCGATCGATGTCAGACCTGCCAGGAAACCTGTCTCGACGTGATCACCCACTGTCTGGAAAAGGGCGGAGAACACGCCGACGCGGAACACATTCGCATGCTCATGGTGTGCGCCGAGATCTGCGGCACTAGTGCACGATTCATGCTGCTGGGATCCCCGTATCACACCCGCACCTGCGAAGTCTGTGCGGACGTGTGCCAGGCATGCGCCGAGGACTGTGACCGGTTCGATGACGACATGATGAAGCACTGCGCGGACGTCTGTCGGCGTTGCGCGGAGGCATGTCGCGAGATGGCCGCAACCCGGTCGCGCGCGTGATGTCGCTGCAGGACGGAGGACAAAAATGACCATCCATCGACACCTTCGCCTGGTGTACGTCGTCGGTTTCGCGGCGATGCTCGCAGCGTGTTCCGGCCAGCCGGAGTCACCTACCGCGCCCTCAACGCTGAGCTCGGCGCCGCCAGCGTCAGTGCCTGGGAGTTCCGCAACGGGCGCGGCTACCGGTGGCGTCACCATCGCCAGCGCCCCGGCGCCAGACTCCTCAGCCTCGAACTTCGAGATCAAGTTCATGACCAACATGATCGACCACCATCAGATGGCGGTCATGATGGCGGAGATGTGCATCGCTAAGGCGATTCATGCCGAGCTGCGCTCACTGTGCGAGAGCATCCGGACGGCGCAGATGGCGGAGATCGAAGAGATGCAGGCCTGGCTCCAGGACTGGTACGGGATCACCTACCAACCGGTGATGAAGCCCGGTGACCAGCAGATGATGGAGCGACTCGCCGCGTTGAGCGGCGCCGAGTTCGAGATCGCCTTCATGGAAATGATGATCAAGCATCACGAAAAGGCAATCAAAGAAGGGCAGCACTGCCTTGACAAGGCCTATCACGCGGAACTGCGCGAGCTCTGCCAGACCATCATTACAACGCAGTCGGCGGAGATCGCGCTGATGGAGACTTGGCTCTGCCAGTGGTACGGGCAGTGTCGGTGACTATGGCAAAGCGTCACCCCAGCCGGGCCGAGGCGGGCGGCGGGGGACAGGTGTAACGACGGCAGCCATCGTGCGTTAGCACCCGGGAGGCCGCATTCCAGGAGGTTGAAGATGGAAACGGACGTGGTGTGTGGGATGCAGGTCGACCCAGCCAAGGCGGCGGGCACGACCCAGCACAACGGTAAGACGTATTACTTCTGCTCGAAGGGGTGCAAGGCGAAATTCGACGCGAATCCCGCGCAGTACGCAAAGTGAGCACGTACGCCGTGCGGCGTTTCCGACCACTCGCGCCGGAAACGTCGCACGGGCCTGGCTGCTCCCTGTAATGTATTCTCAGCGACTGCGTTTCACGGGGCAGGAGCTAGGGAATGTCACCACACGCACCAAACCGCGCCGCGGTCGCACCAGTCGAGGTCATCGACCCGGTTTGCGGGATGACAATTGCCCCGGCCGTCGCTGTGGGGCACATCGACTACAACGGCCAGACCTACCACTTCTGTAGCCAGAGCTGCCTGGCCAAGTTCCGGGCCTCGCCCGAGACCTACCTGAGTTCCAAGGTCGCGGAGCCGCAGCAGCACGCACACGGAGACACGCGCGAGTACACGTGTCCGATGGATCCAGAGGTCCGCCAGATTGGTCCGGGCGCGTGCCCCAAGTGCGGCATGGCGCTCGAGCCCGTGTCGGCTGCGTCCCTCACGAAGACCGAGTGGACGTGCCCGATGCACCCGGAGATCGTGCGCGACGAGCCCGGGTCGTGCCCGATCTGCGGCATGGCGCTGGAGCCACGTGTCGTCACGCTCGAGGAGCAGAACCCCGAACTCGACGACATGACGCGTCGCTTTCGCTGGTCGCTGGTGCTCAGCGCTCCGATTCTCGCGTTCATGGTCTCGGAGTTCCTGCCTGGTCAACCGCTGCAGCACGCCCTGCCGCCGTGGGCGATGACCTGGTCACAGTTCCTGCTCGCGACCCCGGTCGTGCTGTGGGGCGGCTGGCCATTTTTCGTTCGGGGCTGGGCGTCGGTGGTGACCCGCCACCTGAACATGTTCACGCTGATCGCCCTGGGTGTGGGGGCGGCGTACGCCTTCAGCGTGGTGGCGACGCTGGCGCCGGGGCTCTTCCCTGCGTCGTTCCGGACACACGGCGATCAGATCGGCGTCTACTTCGAGCCGGCGGCGGTCATCGTCGTGCTCGTTCTACTCGGTCAGGTCCTGGAACTGCGGGCTCGCAGCCGCACCAGTTCGGCGATTAAGAAGCTCCTGGGCTTGACGCCGACCACGGCGAGACGCATCGACGCGTCTGGCGCCGAGCAAGACGTGCCGCTCGAGCACGTGCGCGTCGACGATCGCCTGCGCGTCCGCCCCGGCGAACGCGTCCCCGTGGACGGCATCGTCGTCGACGGCACGACCACGATCGACGAGTCCATGGTGACCGGCGAGCCCATTCCGGTGGAGAAGAGTTCTACCAGCAAGGTCACCGGCGGCACGGTCAATGGCACAGGGACGTTCGTGATGGAGGCGCAGCGGGTCGGCAGCGATACGCTGCTTGCGCAAATCGTGCGACTCGTCGGCGAGGCGCAGCGATCGAGGGCGCCGATTCAGCGGCTGGCGGACACCGTGTCTGGTTGGTTCGTGCCGATCGTGATCGTGGTCGCACTGGTCACGTTCGGCGTCTGGGCCGTCTGGGGCCCCGAACCGCGACTGGCGCACGCCCTGGTCAACGCGGTGGCCGTCCTGATCATCGCCTGCCCGTGCGCTCTCGGCCTGGCCACGCCGATGTCGATCATGGTGGGCACCGGCCGCGGTGCGGAGATCGGCGTGCTGCTCCGCAACGCCGAGGCACTTGAAGTGATGGAGCAGATCGATACGGTGGTCGTGGACAAGACCGGCACCCTGACCGAAGGCAAGCCGGCGCTCACGACCGTCGCCCCCGCGGCGCCGTTCGACGAGCCGACCCTGTTGCGGCTGGCCGCCAGTCTCGAGAAGGTGAGCGAGCATCCGCTGGCCGAGGCCATCGTGCGCGGCGCCGAAGAGCAGGCCGTCCAGACCGGCCCGGTCACTGAGTTCCGGTCCGTGACAGGCAAGGGTGTGGTCGGCACCGTCGACGGCCGCACCGTCGCGATTGGCAACACGGCGATGCTGGCTGAGGTGGGCGCAACGGTGCCCTCGACGAATCGCGCGGACGCGCTTCGGAAGAACGGCGAAACCGTGATGTTCGTCGCGGTCGATGGCGTCTACGCCGGCCTAGTTGGCGTGGCGGACCGCATCAAGGCCACGACCGTCGAAGCCATCAAGGCCCTGCACGACGAGGGGCTGCGGATCGTCATGCTCACCGGCGATAGCCGTGTCACCGCGGAGGCGGTTGCCCGCTCAGTCGGGATCGACACGGTCGAGGCTGAGGTCCTCCCCGAGCAGAAGGCTGCCGTGATCACGCGACTCCAGGCCGAGGGCCGTCGAGTGGCAATGGCTGGCGATGGCATCAACGACGCGCCGGCGCTGGCACAGGCGCAGGTCGGGATTGCCATGGGCACGGGCACCGACGTGGCCATGGAGAGCGCGGGAGTGACGCTCGTGCAGGGCGACCTCCGTGGGCTGGTCCGGGCCCGTCGGCTCAGCCGAGCCACGATGCGGAACATCCGGCAGAATCTCTTTTTCGCGTTCATCTACAACGTGCTCGGCGTGCCGGTGGCCGCCGGCGTGCTGTATCCCGCGTTCGGGTTGTTGCTGAGCCCGATTATCGCGAGCGCCGCCATGACCTTGAGCTCAGTATCGGTCATCGCTAACGCCCTCCGGCTGAGGCGTCAGGCCCTCTGATGTCTGGCCACTCACCAGTGGCGTGCGAGGGCGTGAAGACATCCGGTCCGAGTTGCGCGTATACTCAGGGCGTGGGTTCCGTCGCGCATCGGCTGACCAGCGTCGTGATAGCCGTCGTGCTGTCCGGCTCGCCGGCCGTGCTGTCTGCCTGCATGGCACTGTGCTTTGGTGGCCAGACGCCGGCAAATGCCACGGAATTGGCTCATGAAGGACATGATGGCCATGCTGCCGTGACGGCGCCAGCTGCGGCATCCCCGCACGCCCATCACGGCCCCGAAGCATCGCCGCAGCCCCCAGCAAGCGTCGCGGACCGGTCGCCCCGGGCCCCTTCGCACGCACGTCTGGTCAGCACCTGCGACAACTGCTGCATCGCCGGCCCCGTCGCGTTCGCGGCCGTCGCCGGCGTTGAGCGGACCAATGGGAAGTCGTTGGGATTGACGCCAACCGCTGCGGTGATGCTGTTCCAGGCGAGTGTCGCCGCCTACGCCGCAGTGCCATCGAGCCCTCCCGTCCCACCGCCATCGCCCACCAGGGCTCCGCTCGCGCTCCGCATCTGATCGTCCTTCCCTGAGCGCCGTCCGCGCGCTCCGTTTGATTCCAGGTCAGTCGTAGGGTCACCGCGGCGGCACGTCTGTGCTCGACCGCGTTGCAGAAAGGGATTCATCCCATGAAGGCAGTATTCCGCGCCTTCCTGCTGCTCGTCGGCATTGCGATGGTCGGCGGCGGCGTAGCCGCCTATGCCATTGCCAGCAGGGGGCTGAGCACTCGGGTTGCGCCCAGTGCCATCGAAACGTCGATCGCGCTCATGATGCGCAGGTTCGCGACGCCCAGCGCCGCGCGCGGCGCGGTCAACCCTGTCGCGGCGACGCCGGAGGTGCTCGACGAGGCGCTCGCGCATTTCGCCGATCACTGCGCCAGTTGCCACGCCAACGACGGTAGCGGCACCACCGAGATGGGACGCAGCTTCTACCCACCGGCGCCAGACATGCGGGCCGGCCGGACGCAGCAGCTCTCAGATGGCGAGCTGTTCTCGATCATCGAGCATGGGATTCGGCTCACCGGCATGCCCGCGTGGGGCACGGGAACGCCCGAGGGCGAACGAGGGAGCTGGGGTCTGGTGCACTTCATTCGCAAGCTGCCGTCGCTGACGCCAGACGACATCGCACGGATGGAGACGATGAATCCGAAAAGCCCCCAGGCCTTCCGCGAAGAAGAAGAGGCGCGCCGTTTCCTCGCAGGCGACGACGCCCCAGCGCAACCGGCGCCCCTACCGCCGCACAAGCACGAGTGACGTACCCGTTCAGTTCAGGAGATCTATCGATGTTCGCGCGCAGTTCGTCGTCGCATCCAAGCCCGGGGCCCTCGAGACGCACCTTCGTCAAAGGGCTCGCTATCGGTGGCGCCGCCGTCAGCGTCGGGTTGCTACGTCAACCGGTGTGGGCGCAGACCCGTCAGCGTCGAGAGTCGGAGGTGCTCTCGGGCACCGACTTCGACCTCCGCATCGGCGAGACCGAGGTCAACCTCACGGGATCCGCACGGACGGCGCTCACGATCAACGACTCGCTGCCAGGGCCGTTGTTGCGGTGGCGGGAGGGGGACACGATCACCCTGAACGTCTCCAACAGCCTCGATGAGGACACGTCCATTCACTGGCACGGCATCTTGCTGCCGGCCAATATGGACGGCGTGCCCGGCCTCAGCTTTTCGGGTATCCATCCCGGCCAGGCATACCGCTACCAGTTCACGGTGAAGCAGTCGGGCACCTACTGGTACCACAGCCATTCCGGATTTCAGGAGCAGGCGGGCGTCTATGGCCCATTGGTCATCGAGCCGCGCGAGCCCGACCGGGTGGTCTTCGATCGCGAGCACGTCGTCATGCTCACGGACTGGACCGACGAGCGCCCGGAGCGGGTGTTCAAGAAGCTGAAGAAGCAGTCGGACTACTACAACTTCCGGCAGCGGACCTTGACGACGTTCATCAAGGACGTGCGGCAACAGGGGCTCGGTGCCACGCTGGCGGAACGTCGGATGTGGGGCCAGATGCGCATGAGCGCGGCCGATCTTGCTGACGTGACCGGCTACACCTACACCTACCTGATGAACGGCCGCGCGCCCGCAGACAATTGGACGGGCCTGTTCGCGCCGGGCGAGCGGGTTCGGCTCCGCTTCATCAACGGCTCCGCGATGTCCTACTTCGACGTGCGTATCCCCGGGCTGAAGATGACGGTGGTAGCAGCCGACGGATTGCCGGTGCGGCCCGTCTCCGTGGACGAGTTCCGCATCGCCGTAGCCGAGACCTTCGACGTGATCGTAGAGCCGTCTGGCCTGGACGCCTTCACGATCTTCGCGCAAGCCATGGATCGTACGGGGTTCGCCGCTGGCACCTTGGCTACACGTGCCGGTCTCCGGGCAGTGGTGCCCGACTTGGACCCGCGGTCCGTGTTGACGATGGCCGATATGGGTCACGGCGGGATGGGACACGACATGGGCGCGATGGACGCTGCCCGGACGGCCCCAGCCGCGGACCCTCACGCAGGCCACGCCATGCCGGCTCCCGTGCCCGCCGCCGCGGACCCGCATGCGGGCCATGCGATGCCGGTGACGCCACCCCCGGCGACCGCGACTCCCGACCCGCACGCTGGTCATACGATGCCGCAAGCGCCTGCGCCGCCGCCGTCGGATCCGCACGCCGGGCACGACATGTCCGCGATGGGCGGCACGATGCAGACGCATCCGCCCTCCGAGCAGGGCAACCCCCTCGTCGACATGCAGACGATGACGCCGTCGGCCAAGCTCGATGATCCGGGGATTGGCCTGAGGGAGAACGGTCGACGCGTCCTGACCTATGCGGACCTCACGAGCGTCTTCCACGATCCCGACGGCCGGGAGCCGACGCGCACGATCGAACTCCACCTGACCGGGCACATGGAACGCTTCGCCTGGTCGTTCGACGGCATCAAGTTCTCGGGTGCGGAGCCCATCCGGCTCACGTACGGCGAGCGCGTGCGGATCGTGCTCGTCAACGACACGATGATGACGCATCCCATCCACCTGCACGGCATGTGGAGCGACCTCGAGGATGCCGAGGGCAAGTTCAAGGTGCGGAAGCACACGATCGACATGCCGCCCGGCACACGGCGCAGCTACCGCGTGACGGCCGACGCCCTCGGGCGCTGGGCGTACCACTGCCATCTGCTCTTTCACATGGAAGCCGGCATGTTTCGAGAGGTCCGCGTTGAGGAGGGGCAGCAGTCGTGAGCAATACCCACGTCACGCTCGCCCTCGTCCTTGTGCTGGCGGTGTCACTACGTGTCTTCGCTCAAGTACCGCCTGCTGCACACCAGCACGGCACGCCCCAGGCGCCTACGCCCACAACTCCGGCCGAGGACCACTCGCGGCATCAGGCCCCGGCTGCGCCACTGCCGTCGTTCATTCCGCCGCTCACCGACGACGACCGTCAGGCTGCGTTCCCTGACGTGCAGGGGCACACGGTGCACGACATGTCGATCAACTACTTCGTGCTGTTCGATCAGCTCGAGTGGCAGACGGGTGGCGGCTCCAATGCGTTCAGCTGGGATACGAAGGGCTGGGTAGGCCAGGACCGGAACCGCCTCTGGTTTCGTACCGAGGGTGACCGCGCGGGCGGCCGCACCGAGCAGGCCCAGACGCACCTCCTCTACGGGCGCGCTGTCGCCAGGTGGTGGGACGTCACCGCCGGAGTCCGCGTGGACACGCTGCCCAATACCCCCCGCACCGCCCTCGCGCTCGGCGTGCAGGGGCTCGCCCCCTACTGGTTCGAGGTCGAAGCCTCTGCGTATGTCGAACCCTCGGGACGCACGCACGTGCGCGTCGAGACGGAGTACGACCTGCTGATCACCAACCGACTGGTGCTCCAGCCGCTGGTGGAGTTCGAGGTCTACGGCCGCGCTGACCGCGAACGCTTGATTGGCACTGGACTGTCGACTGGCGAACTCGGCGTTCGCCTGCGGTACGAGTTCCGGCGCGAGTTCGCGCCGTATCTCGGCGTCGTGTGGTCGCGCAGGTTTTTCGGGACCGCCGACCTGGCCCGAGCTGCCGGCGAGGAGGTCGCCGGCACGCGATTGGCGGTGGGTCTTCGCACGTGGTTCTAGTTCGCCAGGACCTGCGCTTCCGGGAGCGGCGCAGGCGTCTGTATCAGCTTCCGTCACACAGGAGGAGTGCAACCATGACTCGACGACTGATGCTTGCCGTATTCGCGACGGTGGCCGTGTACCCGCTGCAGGTCCTGGCCCACGAGGGTCACGACCACAAGGTGCTCGGTACCGTGACCATGGCCGCCGCCGATCACGTGATGCTGAAGGACAAGGACAACAAGGACGTCACGGTCTACCTCACGCGCGAGACGAAGGTGCTCAGAGACAACAAACCGATGAGGGTCGAGGACATCACTACCGGCCTCCGCGTGGTGATCACGGCGACGACCGTGAAGGAGAACGGCGTCGACAAGATGGTCGCCAAGCAGGTCGAGCTGGGTGCCGCCCAGCCGACTCGGTGACGCCATGGTGCGAACACTCGCATTCGCCGTGGCCGTCGGCGCCGCCCTCGCCACGGGAACCGTGCTGGCGCATCCCGGTCACACCCACAAGATCCTCGGAACGGTGACAACAGTCACTGCGACGAGCGTCGAGGTGCTCGATCGGGGCAACGAGAAGACGACGTTCGCCATCACCAAGGACACGGAGATTCGTGTGGGCAAGGGGGCCGGCACCATCAAGGACGTGCGCACCGGCCTGCGCATCGTGGTCGAAGCCGAGGAGGAGGAAGACGAGACCTTCGTGGCGTTGACGATTCAGCTGCCGGAGCGTCCGGCTCAGGAGGAGGCGCGATGACACGACTAGCCCTGTCGACACTCGTTGGACTGGTGCTGGCTGCACACCCCGCATGGGCGCACGTAACCGTGGTGCCACGGGAATCCCGACCCGGGATCTCGGAGCGGTACACGGTGCGGGTGCCGACCGAGGGCAAGGTCGCGACCGTCGAGGTCGAGCTCGAGGTTCCCGAGGGCGTCACCATCAGCCCGCAGGCGTCGGCGGGGTGGGCGCACACGCTGAAGCGCACGGGCGATCGCGTGACGTCAATCGTCTGGACCACGGACATCAAGCCAGGCGAATTCGCCGAGTTCGGGTTCATCGGCCGTAACCCGAAGACTGCTGACACCATCGTGTGGAAGGCACACCAGCGTTACGCCGACGGCACGGCGAGCCACTGGGTGGGAGAAGCCGGTACGAGGAGTCCGGCTCCGGTGACCACCCTGGCCGCTGGGGGTCAGGACGAGGCGGGATCGATCGCGACTTGGCTCGGCAGCTACGACGCCGCCTTCAACGCCAAGGACCTCGAGAAGCTCGCCACGTTCTACCATCCCGATGTCACCATCTACGAAGGCGCAGGCATCAACAACGGTTGGGCCGACTACCGGGATCGCCATCTGGGGCCCGAGCTGAAAGCGTTTCAGAACCTGCAGTTCACGCATTCTGAGACCAAGGTCACGGTGCTGCCTGGAGGACAGTCTGCGTACGCCACCTCGCGCTACACGCTGAAGGCGAAGATGGGCGAGCGCGACATCGACTCTGAAGGGCTTGCCACGTACTTGCTGCTCAAGGGCCCAAACGGAACCTGGCAGATTCGGCACTCGCACACATCGAGCCGCGCGCGAAGGCCCGCGGCCGACTGACGAGTGCCATTGCGCGGTGGCGTGCGTGCGGCCGGCCCGAAAGACCGGCACCCACGCAGACGTCGTCGCGGTCTCTGGTCGTCGAGTCTCGCCCCCGCTCGGCGCTAGTCACGGTTCACTCGGGACGATCGGCGACGGCCGATCACTGGAGGCGAGATGAAGGACCATAGCGCACAGCACGACGGCGGTGCCTACCGCAGATTGGCGGTCGAACTGACGATTGACTTCGTCATCATGTATTTCGTCATGTACACGATGATCGAGTCTGTCGGGCATCTTTACCTGAACGTGAACAACGTCTACATGACCCTGATGATGGTCGCTCCAATGGCGGTGGTCATGCTGGTGTCGATGCGGTCGATGTTCCGGAAGAAGAACCTGAACCTCGCGATCGGCGTGACGGCTGCGGCCGTATTCGCCGCGAGCTTCTTTGCGATGCGGACCCAAGCCAGTGTGGGCGACCGGCAGTTCCTGCGCTCGATGATCCCGCATCACTCCGGAGCGATCTTGATGTGCGAGGAGGCGTCTCTCCGCGATCCCGAGATCGTGGCATTGTGCCGCGATATCGTGGTGTCTCAGAAGGCTGAGATCGCGAAGATGGAACAGTTGCTGGCGCGATTAGCGCGCACCAATCGGAGGCGCCCATTTACCCGGTCCTCTTTCGCATCGGCGAGTTCGAGATCACGAGCTTTGGCGTGCTGGTGGCCGTAGCCGCGCTCGCCGGCCTCTGGCTGTTCGACCGCGAGCGGCGATGGTCGCGGCTACCGGATCAGGCTCTCGACGCAGCCATGGCTGGAGTCGTCGGAGGCTTGGCCGGCGCCAAGCTCGTCTGGGCCGTTGAGCATGCCTGGCGCGGACCGTTCCTGGAGCTACTGTTGTCGCGGGGCGGTCTCAGCTGGTACGGCGGGTTCGCAGGAGGCGTAGCAGCAGGTGTGGTACTGCTGCGCCGCCACCGAGTTCCGATCCTGCAGGTCCTCGCGTCAGCAGCACCCGCGCTCGCCGTTGCCCACGCGATAGGGCGCGTTGGGTGCTTTCTCGTCGGCGACGACTACGGTGTGCCGAGTGACCTGCCCTGGTCCGTGGCGTTCCCAGAAGGCCTGCCGCCGACGTCGGTACCAGTGCACCCGACGCAGCTGTACGAGGCGTTGGCCCTGCTGCCTCTGGCGTGGATGCTGCTGCGATGGCGCCGCCAAGGCCGCGCGGATTCCTTCGTTCTTGGCGCCTACCTCACGACGGCAGGTGCGATCAGATTCGGGATCGAGTTTCTTCGTGTTCACCAACCGTTAGTTGGGCCATTCGCCGTAGCTCACGTCCTGGCTTTCGGCGCAATCATCGCTGGCGTTGCCTTGTTGGGCCGACCGACGAAACAGATGCGACGAAACTCTGCCTTGCCGTAGCGACCGTCGAGGTGTCGTTCAGCTCAGCGAGCGGTGGCGCGGGCTCAGTCCGCGCGTTCACTGCACAACAATCACCCCCTTTAGCATGTTCATCCCACACGCGAAGGCAATCTCTCCCGCCTTGGCGGGCGTGAAGTCAATCGTGACTGGAGTGTCGAGCGGCAGTGCACGCTTCACACCGAGGGACGGGACAGCGATCTCGGTGCCGCATGTGTTGTCCGTAGTCCTGGTGACGATTAGCCTTGCGGGGACGCCGGCTTGAAGGGTGAGCCTCACCGGATCGAAGCCCTGCTCCGTGACGGCTACCCGGACCGACTGAACAGCCCCCTCAGATTGATCTGCTCCTGCCGCCGGTGCCGGAGAGTTCGGGGACGTCCCTGAACGTGGCCGTAACCCGAGGCGCTCGCGCTCGGCACGGAGGGCAAAGCTCCCATGGGTGACGACGCGGTCGCCAGGCTGAACACCGCCCGTGACCTCGACACGATCGCCTGACCCCCCGCCCAGGACGACCTCGCGTTCAGTGAACCTGCCAGGCTCCTTGACACTCGCCAGGTACACCACTGCCCGACTACCGACATTCTGGACAGCGGTTCGCGGAATCAGCACCACCGATGATGCTGAGTCACCGGTGATCGCCACCTCGGCATACATGCCCAGCCGCAGATCGCCCCGAGGGTTCGGCACCTCGACCCGCAACTTGGCGGTGCGCGTCGCCGGGCTCACTTGCGGGTCGATGTAGCTGACCCGGCCCCGAAGCGTCAGATTCGGATAGGCGGGCGTCGTGACGACGGCTGCACTGCCCACGCGCACACGGGAAAAGTCCCGCTCGTAGACCTCCCCCACAACCCAGACCGACGCGAGGTCGATCACGGTGAACAGCTTGGTCGACGGGTCGACGTTCAGGCCGATGTTCGCCGCTCTCTCAGTGACGACGCCATCGAGTGGAGCCGGCACATCGCTGGTGGCATCGACAGACTTCCCGGAGTCCAGTGCGGCAATGGCGGCCGGCGGCAGCCCCAGAAGCTCGAGTTCCGCTCGAGCCGTCTGAACGGCCGCGGTTTGGGATGCGTGTTCGGCGTGGATGCGCTCCAGTTCCTGGCGGCTGGCCGAGCCGATCTCGACCAGCTTCTCCGTGCGCTGGAGCTCGCGGTCGTACGCATCGAGCATCGCGCGGGCCGACACGTATCGTGTCTGGGCCTCAGCCAGAGGCGGGCTGTAGATTTGGGCCATCGTCTCGCCCCGCCGTACGCCATCGCCGAGTTCGGCTGACACGCGAATCACCCGCCCACCCACCAGAGGCGTCACGACTACCTGCCGATACGCGTTCGGCTCAACGACTGCCGGCAGACGAAGGTCCAGAGCAGATGTGCCGCGCGCGACCGGCTCGACCACGATTCCCGCCCGTGCAGTGCCCTCCTCGGTGAGCGTCACTTGCACATCCGGCAGACCGGCATCCGTGCCCGTCGTCTCCGCAGCGTGGCCGCTGCCGGAAATGGCCGCCGATTCCTGGCGTTGGGCGGCGCCAGCCTGCATCGTGGCATCTCGCTCGCCGTCTGCGCGGCCGAGCCGCAGTCCGACATAGGTCGCCCCTGCACCCACTAGGACAAGACCGAGCGCGGCGCCTGCCGCTACCCGTCGATTCAATGAAATGCGTGACTCATTGGTCATTGGCGTTCTCCGAGCGCCCGATCGAGCGCCGTTCGAGCTTCGTACACCTCTCGCAACGTATGCGTGTACGCACGCTCGACGTCCAGATACCGGCGCTGTTCGTTCAACACGTCGAACACCGTGAGCCGTCCGAGCTCATAACTCTGGCTGACGACCGCCAGGTTTTGGCGCGCCAGCACCCGAGCCCGATCGGGGTAGAGCTGCACGGCGCGCTGCGCGTGCTCGTAACGTGAACGAGCCGAGGCCAGCTCTGCCTGAGCAGATAGCACGGCGGCCTCATGGGCGGCAGCCGCGCCTGCCCGCTCGGCGCGGGCGGCGGCGACAGCGCCCTGATTGCGGTCGAGGAGGGGCAGCGTGACCATGGCCCCCACCGAGACGTAGCGGAACACACCACGGATGCGCGTCAGCGTCCCGTCGGCGGCGAAGCCTCTTTGAGGGAAGCCCATGTCCATGCGCATGACGCTGCCGAAGAGACTGAGATCGAAGCGGCCAGCATCCGCGGCCCGGTCGATCTTTGCCTCGGCAACGTTGACGCGGGCGGCTGCCTCACGCACGTCAGTCCTCTGCTCGGCAACGTTCGGGGTGTCCTGGCCGATGGGGACCGACGACCGATCGCGCTGAACCAGGTCTTCCAGTGTGTTGCGAATCGCCACCGTCTCCGCGGCTCTCAAGCCCAAGACTCGCTTCAGCTCGAAGGAGGTGGCGTCGACTCGTGCCAGTTGGAGCACCTGTTCGGATTCGAGGCGCCGCACCTCGACATCCAACAGGTCGCGCTCTAGCCGAGGCGCGGCTCCCTCGTCGGCCCGTGACCGAATGAGCTCATACTGGCTCCGCGTAGCGCCGATAGTCTCGTCGAGCACCGCGAGGTCGCGAATCGCGACGGCCAGGGCTCCATATGCCGCGCGAACCTCCGCCCGAAGGAGTCGCTCGCGGTCGGAGGCAGCGAGTCGCGCAGTCGAGATCTCGCCGTCGGCCACATCAACACGGCTGCCCTTTCGGAATAGGTCGAGCGGCCACTGCACGCCAATCGTCGTCAGGTTATCCGTCCCGGCGGGCTCCTCGCGCCGCTCGACGGACACTGACGGGTTGGGTCTGAGCGCCGCCTGCAGTTTCATCGCCTCTGCGACCTCAACCTGGCTCCGCACAGCTCGCAGAGAGGGCTCCCGTTCGAAAGACAGTGCAATGGCCTGGTCGAGCGAAAGCCCGTTCACGGGATCGACCATGCGCTCCGCTGCCGACGACGTCGCCGTTGGCGCCTGCGCGAATGCCGGCGCGGCCAGGCACAGCGCGACAATGAGGACGCATGGCACCATTCGCGGGTTCATTGCACGCCTCCTTCAAATCTCACAGACCCGGCACCGGCGGGGCCGCTCCACTCGATGGCCATCTGCCATGCCCCCGCCATGCCGAACTCCGCCGTCGCCGAGTACCGGCCTGGAACGGCGGTCGGTGTCACCTGCATTCCGCCCGACATCACCATGCCCGGCATCGGCATGTTGGCGCTCGCTCGGACGGTGCCAGCGTCGACCAGTGTCGTTGTCCCGGCGCGTCGAAACTCGATGGTGAAGCTGTTGCGCCCCTGATGCAGCGCTCCCGCCGGTGCAAGCAACACCACATCGAGCTCGCCCGCTTGTACCGTTTGGATCACAGTGCTTCCGACGGCGCTATCCGAATCGCCAGTTGGCGGGGACGCTCTCCACACGAGCGTGGCCGCGGCTCCGGTGATCGCGATCACGGCCGCCGCGACGAGAAGATTGCGCCTGCTCATCGGCCCTCCCTCGCGCTGCCCCACGGCCTCGTGCTGGAGGCCCAGCCGCCGTTCCCGAATCCAGAAGAAGATGACCGGCGTCACGATGAGCACGTGCAGAAGCGATGACGCCATCCCGCCGAGCACTGGCGTGGCGAGCGGCTTCATCACCTCGGCGCCGGCGCGGGTGCTCCACATGATGGGGAGCAGGCCCGCGATGACCGTGGATACCGTCATCACCTTCGGCCGAAGCCGGAGCAGCGCGCCTTCGATGACCGCGTCTTTCAAAGCCGCCCTCGTGAGCGTGCCGCCCAGTTCCTGTCGCTTTCGTTCCACTGCCTCCTCCAGGTAGATCACCATCACGACGCCGGTTTGCACGGCAGTGCCGAACAGCGCGATGAACCCCACCCACACCGCGACCGAGAAGTTGTAGCCAAGCAGCCACAGCAGGTAGACGCCGCCGGTCAAGGCAAACGGCACGGCCAGCAGCACGTGCGCCGCTTCGAGCAGTGAGTGGTAGGTGAAGTAGAGGAGGACGAATATGACGAGCAGCACGATCGGCAGCACTACCTGCAGACGAGCCCGTGCCCGCTCCTGGTTCTCCCATCGGCCGCTCCAGCCGACGTAGTAGCCTGCTGGCAGCACGACATCGCGGGCGACGGTCGCGCGCGCCTCCTCGACGAACCCGCCGACATCCCGGCCTTGCACGTTCAGTAGAACCGTCGCGAGCAGCAAGCCATTTTCGGACGAGATCATCGCGGGGCCTCGCGCATGCTCGATGCTCGCGACCTCGGACAGGGGAATCTGCGCGCCGCTTGGCGTCGCGACAAGCACTTGCCCGAGTGCCTGCGGATCGGCGCGGTACTGCGGCGCATACCGGACGCGCACCGGAAACCTGCGGCGTCCTTCAATAGTCGTCGTGAGCGCGGTCTCGCCGATTGCCGTCTCCACGACCTGCTGAATGTCACCGACGCCAACGCCGTACCGGGCGGCCGCCGCTCGATTCACCCCGATGTTGAGGTATTGGCCGCTCGTAACCTGTTCGGGATACACGTTGCTGGCGCCAGGCACCCCGCGGACCGCGTCCGCCACCCGGCGCGCGAGGTCCTCGAGCACCGTCAGATCGGTGCCGAAGATCTTGACGCCCACCTCCGATCGAATCCCGGTGGTCAACATGTCGATGCGGTTGATGATGGGCATCGTCCAGATGTTCGAGACGCCAGGCAACTGCACCGCGCGCCCCATGTCGGCACGCAGGCGGTCGAGCGTCATCCCTTCCCGCCACTCTTGTGTCGGCTTCAGGTGCACGATGGTTTCCGTCATGTTCAACGGTGCGGGGTCCGTAGACGTGTCTGCCCGTGCCACCTTGGCGACGACGTACTCCACTTCTGGAAATGTCATCAGCGCCGCGTTCTGTTGCGCGGCGATGCGGGTGTTCTCGTCCAGCGAGACGCTCGGATCGGCGATCGGCATGAACATGAGGTCGCCCTCGTTCAGGGCGGGCATGAACTCACTCCCGATGCCTCGAGCCACGAACAGCGCGCCGACGAACAGCAATGCGGCGACGGCGATGGTCGAGATGCGGTGCGCCAGCGCCATGCGGAGAGCGGGCTCGTAGAGGCGACGGAGGCTTCGCATCACCGGATTGGCATCTTCGGAGTGGAGCCGGCCTCCGAGAAGGAGCGAGCAGAGCACCGGCACCAGCGTGACCGCGACTACGGTGGCCGCCAGCACGGCGAATGTCTTGGTGAATGCGAGCGGGTGAAAGAGCTTGCCCTCCTGCCCGGTCAGCGCAAAAACGGGGATGAAGGCGAGCAGGATGATCGCCATGGAAAAGAAGACCGGCCGCCCAACGAGCCGCGTGGAGTCGCGAACGGTGTCCCACACGGCACGTCGATCGCGCGTGTCGATGGCGCGTTGCTCGACGTAGCGGAAGGCGTTCTCGGTGACCACGATGCCGGCATCGACCAGTACTCCGATGGCGATGGCGATCCCGGCCAAGCTCATGATGTTCGACGAGATGCCCGCGTAGTACATGCCCAGGAACGACATGAGCACCGCCAGCGGCAGCGGGATTGTCACGATCAAGATGGACCGGAAGTGCATCAGGAACACCACGTGCGCCAGCGTGACCAGCGCGATCTCCTCGAGCAGCGCCACGCGCAGCGTGTCGACGGACTGCTCGATGAGTTCCGACCGGTCGTAGAACGGGACGATGGAGACACCCGGCGGTAGGCCAGGCTGTATCTGCGCGATGCGTGCCTTGACAGCGTCGATCACTTGCTTGGTATTGACCCCAGTGCGGGCTACCACGACACCGCCGACGGCCTCTTGGGTGCCCTTGACGAGTGACGCCACGCGGAACGCATTACCGATCTGGACGTTGGCGATCTGATCGACGTACACCGGAACGCCCTTGGTCGCACCGACCACGATCCGTTTCACGTCGTCGACGGATTCGATCAAGCCGACGCCCCGAACGATCAGCCAGGCGCCGTTGGATTCGAGGACGTTGCCACCGACGTTCAGATTGCTGTCTCGGACTGCCGACACCACAGCGCTGAGCGGCAGACCGTAGGTCCGCAGGCGATTGGGGTCGACGTCGACCTGGTACTGCTGCACGTGCCCACCGACGGAAGCCACTTCCGCCACACCGGGCACGGCGTTCAGTTGATACCGGATGAACCAGTCCTGCAGAGTGCGCAGGTCACGCAGCGAATGGCTCGGACTCTCGACGGTGTACCAGAAGACGTGGCCGACTCCGGTGGCGTCCGGCCCGAGGGTTGGCACGACGCCGGCCGGCAGCGCCTTCGCCACGAGACTCATCCGCTCCAGCACGCGGGTGCGTGCGAAGTACAGGTCTACGTCGTCTTCGAAGACGACGTAGACCATCGAGAAGCCAAAGGCCGACTGGGACCGGACCACGCGAACGCCTGCGAGCCCCTGCAGATTGCTGGTGAGCGGATACGTGACCTGGTCTTCGACCTCCTGTGGGCTGTGGCCCGGCCAGTCGGTGAAGACGATCACCTGGTTGTCGGAGAGGTCCGGGATCGCATCGACTGGCGTAGCCTGCAAGGCCCACCAGCCCCAGCCAGCGAGGCCGAGGTACAGCGCGATCACGATAAAGCGGTGCTTCAGTGCAACGTCGATGAGGCGGTTGATCATGGGCCACGACACTCGTCATCGCGCGCGCCTGCGCGCGCGCATCTACGGTGCCCGGACGTGAGGTCCGAGCAGAGACACGACGACTGTGTCTGTGGCTAAAGGAGGAAGACGGACAGGAGAATGTGGCGAGGAACGGGCGGGACTACGCTTGGGGCGTCTCGTCGCCAACTCTCGCCCAGGACTCGCGCGGGGAGGCTCGGCGAAAGGACCACGCCGGCATCCAACACCGGTGCTGCCAAGACAACGAGGGCAGTTGGGCTGGACGTCTCCGACTGCTTGCGCTCGGACATCGCACAGCAGGCGTCCGCCTCCGCTTGTGTCAGCACGTGTGCAGACCGCGACCCGTCAAGGGTGCCGCCCTTGTGCATCGGGCAATCGGCGTCGGCGCAACATTCCATCCGAGCTTCCGGTGTGGCTGCCCAGCCCGCGCACAGGGCCCCATTGGCGCCGACGAGCGCGAGGGTCAGTGCGAAGGCGAGAGCTTGTCGGAAACGGCCCACAACGTCTGTAGGATGCTCCACGGCCGACTCCGTGTCAAACCAGGATCCGAGCGGTCTCCTAAAGCGACCCGGACTTCACGCCCAGATCTTCCGGACCTCACTCTCGAGGTGGTCCTGCCTCGCTTTGATCCATGGGGCGTAATGTCGCTCCGTAATCTTGATCGAGCTGTGACCGAGCAGCTTCGACACGCTGTCGAGCGACACGCCCTTCAGCAGGAGGGATACAGCAAACGTGTCGCGGAAGCGGTGTGGATGGCAGTTGGCCACCGGCGGATCGGCAGTGGTGCCGACCTTCTTGAACACACGATCCCAGCTCTTGACCATGCTCTCCGGCTGGCTGCTGCCGTCGTAGAAGAAGTACTGCTCGTTGTCGTTGTCGACGGCGGCCAGCGTCTTGACCACCCCCGGTGGCAGCGGGCAGTAGACCGGCGTCCCGGTCTTCTGCTGGTAGAGGAAGAGCTTGTCGTCCGCGAGGCGCTTCCGCTCCAGGCAGGCGGCATCCTGCATCCGCAGCCCGGAGTAGCGAAGCAGGAGGATCATCGGCTCGATGCGCGGGCCGTAGCGCCCGAACCCCTGCATTTTCCGAGCGGCCTCCAAGAGACGGTCGACCTCCTCGTCGGAGTACGGGAGCGTGGGGCGGTGCGACACCTTCGTCGTCTTGAGCGCGGATGCCGGGTTGCGTTCCATCCAGCCGGAGTCGACGCAGAACCGACAAAACGCGCGCAGGTACTCCAGTCGCTTGGCGGCGGACAAGGGCGAGTACGTCCATCCGTGGCGAAATGCTCGGAGCCGGTCGACGGTCAGATCGCGCAGTTGCCGGTAGCCCTTGGACCTGCAGTACGGCAGCAGCTTCCCTTCGAGCAGTTCACGGCGTTTCTGAATCGTGGTCGCCGCCAGGTTCCGGGTCTCAGCCTCCTTGAGGAACGCGGCGACGGCATCGACAATCGACGGGAGCTCAGGCTTGAGAACCCCGATGCGGCCCGAGGACTGCCACTGGTGGACGCTGGTCGACGCCGCCGTCCAGTTGGTCGTGTTCATGCTGCGGCGGACGGCCTCGCCACCGATCGAGCCCTGGACCCAGATGGGGCACTGACAGCGCGTCCACCGGTTCCCCTTGCTCGCGTGAGGGCATTCCGTGAGGTGGCGGCGGTACAGCGCGAGGGCGCCTTGAGGCATGCGGCGAGGGTACTACGAGCGCTGAAAGGGCGTACGAGTTATGTACGGCCAACTAGGGATTCTGTGGTTTCTGATGATTCGATAGCTCAGTGTTTGCGTGATTTCTGGAGTGTCAACTAGACGAGTAGATACGAATCCCACCCTCTCCGCCATCAATAAGGCATTCCCCAACAACGGCTTACGGCTTACGAGCTGCCGGGCTGTACCTATACGCGTTCCTGAAGCGGCACGTGGGTGGGTGTTCCATCCGCGTGACAGGGCCCGACACTCGTTCGCCGCGGCTCGTTGCTGCTCCTGCCGACGGCGCAGACTCTTTGTCCTCAGCGGGAGGGGCGCTCGGTCACGCGGCCGGTGGGCTGCCAGGTGAGACCGCCGTCGATGCTGCGATAGACGCCGCGGTAACTCGTGCCAGCGAATGCCACGTGCGGGCGGCTGACGTCGCCAACCAGCACTGCGCCTCTGACGGCCCGGCTTCGGTCGTCGTCCAGGTGTCACCGTGGTCGCGGCTCATGGCGAACCCTTGGTAGGTCTGGCCGATGAGCGATGTCGGCGTCGTCGGCAGCGCGGCAAAGGGCCTCGTGAATCCAGGGGTCCGTAGTTCCGTCCAGGAGGCGCTGGCATCGCGCGATCGGAATTCCTGTGCGCCGCCCCCTCCCACCACCATCCCGGTCGCAATGGCGTAGACGGTGTCCGGGTCGCCAGGGTCGACCAGGAGCGTGCAACAGCTCGAGAACATCCACACTCCGAGCGTGTGGGCGCGGGTCCACGTGGCGCCATCGTCAATCGAGCGCCACAGGCTGGGCGTCTCCTTCTTCGCGACGGCGGCGATCCCGCCGATGCTTGCGATGAGCACCCGGCGGTCGCGACCGACGCGGGCCACCGTGGTCGGCGGCACGGGCACCGGAAGGTGCACGGCCCGCTCCGTCTCGAGGCGATCGGGCAGAGCGTCCTGACCTCACCTCAGTCTACGGCGCAGCCGTTCCGGTGCGTCCGGGGGAGTCCTCGCAGCGCGGGAGCCCCGTGCAGCGGTTCGCGCCGGCGCGCAGACACGGAGGGAACACGGGGGCCCGTCAGGCGGCATACGTTCCACGACCCAGCGAATGGCACGTACCACACGCCCGTTGACGCATTACATGAGATGCGTGTAATGTGATGGCTGTGTGATTCAGTCGTTTCGCAACGAGACGACGGCTGACCTGTTCCGGCAGCGCAACACTCGCGCCGCCAGGCGGATCCCGCAAGCGCTGTGGCGGGGAGTCCAGCGAAAGCTCAAGCTGCTCGACGCGGCCGCCCGGCTGGACGACCTGCTCGTGCCTGCAGGCAACCGTCTCGAAGCCCTGAAGGGCGACCGCTCCGGCCGACACAGCATTCGCGTCAACGATCAGTACCGCATCACCTTTCGGTGGGAGAGTGGCCATGCCTTCGAAGTCGACGTCGAGGACTATCACTAGAGACGCGAACTGGCTCGGCCCGGCCATCCACCCAGGAGAGCTGCTGCTCGAGGAGTACCTGAAGCCGATGGACATCGGCCAGGTCGAGGCGGCGAAGGCGCTCGGCGTGTCGCTCAATCGGCTCAACGAGCTGGTTCTTGGCAAGCGTGGCGTCACGGCCGACACCGCGCTCAGGCTGGCGCGGTTCCTGAAGACCTCGCCGCAGTTGTGGATGCGTCTGCAGGCCGACTGGGACCTGCACCAGGCGATGGCCCGGGAAGGGCGGAAGGCGTCGTAAGATCGCTGTACCTGATTCGTGCCTGAGACTCAGGTGTCTAGAATCCCACCCTCTCCGCCACCTCCTTTTTGTGCCTGAAGTCGGCCACGCGGGTGAGATGTCCACCGGTGTAGCCGCTCGCAACAGCGCAAGCCCGAGGTGCTGTCCCCTCAGGAAAGTGTCGCCGATGGTGCCCGAAACCTGCAGTCGCGGCAACGTCAAGCCCCGCGGCCCGGAGTCACTCGAGGCTGACAGACTGGGGGGCCGAGAGCGCGAGTGCCCGCAAGCTCCGCAGGCTCTCGGCGAGCACCTTGGTCGATGGGCTGGCCAAGGCCAGGCGCACGGCGTTTGGCGCGTGCCCGGTGCCCACGGCAAAGGCCGTAGCTGGCGCCACCGCGATGCCGCGCTCTGCGGAGGCGGCGGTGAACGACTCGGCGCGCCAGGGTTCCGGAAGTACTAGCCACGCGTGGTAGGCCCGTGGATCGGCCTGAATCGTCAGGCCGTGGCAGGTGCGCTGCAAGACCGCCTGCCGGCGGGTGGCATCGCGACGCTTGTCGCGCACGAGACGGGCCACTGTGCCGTCGGCAATCCAGCGCACCGAGAGCTCGAGCGCGAGTCCCGAGGGTACCAGAGCCGCTGCGCGGATCGCCTCGGCAATCGCCGCGAGGACGCGCGTAGGGGCCCAGACCCAGCCCAGCGTGAGCCCGGGCGCCACGCGTTTCGAAAGGCTGTCCAGGAGCACGACCCGATCGGGTGCGAGCGCCGCCAGCGGCGACCCGTCGTCGGCGAGGAACGCGCACACGTGGTCCTCGATGCCCGTGAGGTCGAGTGCACCTAGGGTGCGGACAATCTCGACGCGGCGCCGAAGGGGCATCGTGATCCCCAGCGGATTGTGCAGCGTTGGCTGCAGGTAGACGGCGCGCAGGGCATGCCGTTCGTGTGCCCGGGCGAGGCCGTCTGGTCGCAGTCCGTAGGCGTCCATCGGCAGGGGCACCACCTCGATGCCCAGTCGCGCCGCGATCCCCACCACCGACTGGTATGACAGGGCTTCCACGCCCAGGCGCTGTCCGGGAGGCACGACCGCGGCCAGCACCGCGGCCAGGGCCTGCCGGCCATTCCCGGTGAACAGGAGATTGTCGGGGCTGGCGTGCCAGCGCTTGCGCGCGACGAGGGACGCCACGGTGCGTCGAGCCATGGCCGTGCCCTGTGGCACCACGGTCTCCATCGCGGCACCGACGACCCTCGCGCGCCGTGTCGTGTGTGCGGCCGACGCGCTGAGCAGCGCGGCTTGCGTGGGCAACAGCGGGATGTTGACGGCCAGGTTGACGCGATCGCCGATCCCCGCAGCCAGCGTGACGCCAGACGGTGGACTCGTCCGCACGAACGTGCCGCGCCCGACCTCGCCCGCCACGAGTCCGCGCCGCACCAGCTCGGCATACGCGCGGATGGCCGTGGAGGTGGCGATGCCGTGCGCCTGGGCGAATTCGCGTTGCGTGGGCAGTCGGTCGCCCGGCCGGAGTCGTCCCGCCGAGATCTCCGCCTGTACCAGGTCGGCCAGCGCCGTGTAACGTGACAGTTGCACCGAGTGCAATGATCCACTTGCACCGATGCGCTGTCAACGGTAGCCTGCCCGCGTGCTGCCTGATCTGTCATTCCCGTCCTCGATGTCGCGCCGCCAATTCGTCACCGTTGCCGGTGTATCCGCCGCGCTGACTGCGACCACACACGCAGAGGCGTCCCAGGACGACGTACTCGCGTCGCCAGCCGGGCCGCCCGAACAAGTTGCGCGCGACGAGGCGTTCTGGGGGCGAGTGGCGACGCAGTATCGCGTCTCGACTGCCGTGACGAATCTGGAGAACGGCTACTGGGGTGTGATGGCCACGCCGGTGTTCGCCGCCTACAAGGGGCACTTGGAACGCGTCAACACCGACGGCGTGTACTACATTCGCACCACCTACGCGCAGGAGCTCGAAGCGGCGCGAACACGGGTGGCCGACGCCGTCGGCGCTGGGGTAGACGAAATCGCCTTCACGCGAGGTGCGACGGAGGCGATGCAGGTGCTCATCGGCGGCTACAACAAGCTGAAGCCAGGCGACGCCGTGCTCTACGGCGATCTCGACTACCAAGGCATGCAGTACGCGATGAACTGGCTCCAGGAGCGGCGTGGCGTGCGGGTGGTGAAGGTGGCGATGCCGGAGCCCGCCACGTCTGCACGGATCCTCGAGACCTACGGCGTCGCACTCGACGCCAACCCGGACGTGCGCCTGATGCTGCTCATGCACTGCAGTCACAAGACCGGGCTCGTCTTCCCGGTGCCCGAGATCGTGGCGCTGGCGCGGGCGCGCGGCGTCGACGTGCTGGTGGACGCGGCGCAGTCCTGGGGGCAGATCCCGGTCGATGTGACGACACTGGGCGCCGACTTCGTCGGCTTCACGCTCCAGAAATGGATTGCCGGCCCGGTCGGCCTCGGTGCTGTCTACATCCGGAAGTCCCGACTGGGCGACATCGACCGCATGATGCACGACGAAGACAACCCGGCTGACAGCATCCTGAGCCGCGTGCATTCCGGCACCGTCAATTTTGCGGCCATGCTGACGGCGCCGGCGGCGCTGGCCTTCCACGACCAGATCGGGGGAGCGAACAAGGCGGCCCGCCTGCGCTTCCTTCGTGACCGGTGGGTGGACGCCGTGCGCCACCTTCCCGGGGTCGAGATCCTCACGCCCGACGAGCCCGGCCGCGCGGGAGGCATGACCTCGTTCCGTCTCAACGGCACCAGCACCGCGCACAACCAGGCGCTGATCGAGACGCTTCGCGATCGCTATCGCCTGTTCACGGCACGCCGCACCGGGATCGCCCGCGGTGATTGCGTCCGGGTCACGCCGGCCCTCTACAACAGCGTCGCCGACGTCGACCGGCTCGCCGCGGCCATCACGGAGCTGGCGCGTCGATGATCACCTGCTGTCTGCGCTACGTCATCGATCCCCTCAAGGTCGCGGAGTTCGAGGACTACGCACGGCGCTGGCTGCCGTTGGTCACGCGATACGGAGGCGAGCACCTCGGATACTTCCTCCCTCACGAAGGGGCGAACAATATTGCCCTGGCCCTGTTCTCGTTCAAGAGCTTGGCGGCCTACGAACAGTATCGCGACGCGATTGGCAACGACCCCGACGTGGTGGCGGCCCACGCGTTTGCCCGCGAGACCCGGTGCTTCCTCAGCTATGAGCGCACGTTCTTTCGGCCGGTGCGCCCAGGCCCCTAGGATGGGGAACGCGTCGCTGAGACTCATGCGTGGCGCGGACGCGACTGGCGGGTGTGGGCTTGGACATCGGCGCGGGCCCTCGCATGGCCCGAGCTGCCGATCGTCCACGAGAGCCCGGGCTCTCCACTTCGCAGCCGCTGGCTGGGGCCCCGACGGGCGTTCTGCGCTGTTGTGCCAGCGGTGGCCAAGGCCTCGTCCGACCCTGGGGCGCGCTCGACTACCCGGCGCGATTTGACATCACGTGTGCCCGGGCGCATGCTCGACCCATGGCCGTGCTCCGTGCCGTGGCATCGGTGGTGGCCAGCCTGGCGCTGGCAGCCGGGAGCGTGGCGCGGTGCGCCGCGTGGATGCCGACGCCGGACGCCCGGATGCAGTGCTGCGACGGTGGCGTCTGTGCTGGGGGGCATGACGATCGCGCAGTCGAAAGCCACGGTCATTCGACTGGGCAGGCAAACGCGGACCGCTGCTGCGGGCTGTCCGCGCCGCCTCAGCCGGCACCCGCGCCCGCACCGCTCGCATCGGCCGCGCCCGCCGTTGCGGCCACGCTCGTGCCGGCCAGCGTCATCGCCCCGGTGCTCCCGCGCGCACGAACCGCCGTCCTGACCGCGCCGCGCGCAGCGGGGGGGCCTCCCAGGCACGTGCGCCTCTCCGTCTACCTGATCTAGCCACCACAGCCGTCGTGTATCTGCCCGCGGTCGCCGCGGGCGTTGATGGCGCGCGCCCGTGCGCGTGCCCGACGAGTGTCTGTGGCCATGACCATTCCTTCGACGTCGTCTTCTCTAGGGCATCTCCGGCACGGAGTGACTGCGCTCATGCTGATCGGAGTCGGCCTCGCCGATCCGCTCAGGGTCGCCGCGCAGACGCCGGAGCCTCCCGCGCAAGTGCCGGACCTCCACCACATCGAGGCGACTCCGACAGGGCCCCCGGTCACGCTCGCGGACATGGTGGCCGAGGCGCTTGCGCGCAACCCCGAGCTCGCCGTGTTGCGCCACGAGGCGGACGTCGTCCGGCAGCGGCCGGCCCAGGCGAGGGCGCTCGCCGCGCCGATGGCCGAGGCCCAGGTCTGGCAATGGCCGATCAACTCGATCAACCCGGCCGACACGACCATGTACATGTTCATGGTCACGCAGACATTGCCCGGGCGCGGCAAGCGCCAGCTCCGGGCGGCCGTGGCGGACCAGGACGTGGCCCTCGCCGAGAGCGACATCCTCGTCCGGGCCCGGGAAATCGCGGATGCCGCCAAGCAGGCCTATTCCGCCCTCTTCATCGCGCGCAAGGCCATTCAGCTCCACCTCGACGACATCGAGCTGCTCCGGCAGATCGCGGACGTCGCGCAGGTGAAGTACGCGACCGGCCGGATCTCGCAGCAGGACGTCTTGAAGCCCGTCGTCGAGCTCTCGCGGCACCACGCCGACGTCATCACCTACGACGAACAGGCCCGGCTCGCCTCGGCGCGGCTCAACGCCCTCCTGCGCCGGGCGCCCGACGCGCCCATCGGGCCGCTGGCCGACCCGCCGCTCGGGTCCGTGTTGCCGGCCACGGCGGACCTCCAGCGCATCGCCCTCGACCGCCATCCCGAGCTGCTCCGGGCGCGCACCGAGGTCGCCCGCGCGGAAGCGGCGCTGGCGGTCGCGCGCAGCGACCAGAAGCCCGACTTCCTCGTCCAGGGCGGCTACATGCTGATGCCCAGGATGACCGACGGCTGGAGCGCCAGGGTCGGCATCACTTGGCCGATGGCGCCGTGGTCCCGCGGGCGGATCGACGCGCACGTGGCGGAGGAGACGACGGCGGTTCAGGCGGCCAGGGCCAGGGTCGAGGCGCTCGAGAACGCGATTCGCCTCGGCGTCCAGGAAGCCTACGTCCGCGCGCGGTCGGCGCAGGATCGGGCTGCCCTGTTGCGCACGTCGATTCTGCCGCAGTCGCAGCAGACGCTCGACGTCTCGCGCGTCGCCTACCAGGCCGACCGCGTGGACTTCCAGACCCTCATCGACAACGAACGGGTGGTGCTGACCGTCAACCTGGACTACGTCCGCGCCCTCAGCGACCTGGCGCAGGCCCTCGCCGACCTGGAGCGCGCGGTGGGCACCGATCTGCCGGCCGATCCGGCGGCCCAGGCGCACGTCACGGAGGGACAGTGACATGAAACGCCTCGCCCTCGTCTCGACAACCATCGTGGCGGCGGTCCTCGTGTCGGCGGCCCTGCTCTGGGCCCTCCGCGGCCGCGGTGACAGCGGGCCGTCCGCTGGCGGGAGCGACGTGGCCGCCAGCCGTGAGATGGCCTCATCCGCGGCGGCGGCGCCGTCGGCCGACTCGTCCACGGCTCGGGGCGAGGTCGTGATCGATGCCCGGCGGCAGCAGCTCACGGGAGTCAGCACCGCGCTCGTGACGCGCGGACCACTCCGGCAGGCGCTTCGGGCCGTCGGCGTCGTCCGCTACGACGAGACCCGGTTGGCCGATGTCAACCTGCGCCTCGAGGGCTGGATCCGCGAGCTGTTCGTGGACTACACGGGTCAGCCGATCCGGCGCGGCCAGCCGCTGTTCACGCTCTACAGCCCCGAGCTGCTGACGACGCAGCAGGAGTACCTCCTGGCCCTTCACACCCGCGACCAGATGCAGTCCTCGGTCATCCCCGATGCGCGAGAGCGGGCCGATCAGCTGGTCGCCTCCGCGCGACAGCGCCTCGTGTTGTGGGAGCTCCCGGATGAGGAGATTCGCGCGCTCGATGAGACCCGCCGGGCCCCGGACGCCGTCACGTTCCGGTCGCCCGTCGCCGGGTTCGTGATCGAGAAGGCGGTCCTGCAGGGAATGCACGTGGCCGCCGGCCAGACGTTGTACAAGGTCGCCGACCTCTCCACGGTGTGGGTGGAGGCCGACATCTACGAACGGGAACTCGCGACCATCCGCGTCGGTCAGCGGGCCACCGTGACCCTCGAGGCCTACCCGGGCGAGGCGTTCGACGGCCGCGCCATCTACATCTACCCGTTCGTCGACGAGAACACCCGCACCGTCAGGGTGCGCCTTCATTTCGCCAACCCGCGGGGACGGCTGAAGCCGGGCATGTACGCGAACGTCGAGATTCGCGACACGGCGGGCACGGGCCTGACGGTGCCGGCCAACGCCGTCATCGACTCCGGCGCCGAGACGATCGTGTTCGTCGCAGAGGGCGACGGCTACTACACACCCCGTCCGGTCATCGCCGGACGGCGCCTCGGCGATCGGATCGAGATCCTGGGCGGGGTCCGGGAGGGCGACGCGGTCGCCACGAGCGCGACCTTCTTCCTCGATTCCGAGAGCCAGCTCCGCGCGGGACTGGACAACTACGACACGCCGCGGGCCACGGAGTCCGGCGGGCCGCCGCCGGCGCCGGCGGCGGACCTGGACATCACGTTCCACACCACGCCGGACCCGCCCCGGACCGGCGAGGCCGAATTCGAGGTCGTCGTGAAGGACGCCGGCGGCCAGCCGGTGAGCGACGCCGCGGTCCAGGTCCAGATGTTCATGCCGGCGATGCCGACGATGAACATGCCCGCCATGCGGGACGAGACGACGCTGGCGCCGGTTGGCGGCGGCGTGTACCGGGGGCGGGGCCAGGTGCTGATGGCCGGGCACTGGGACGTGACGGTGGTCGTATCGCGGGCCGGCCAGGCGCTCGGGCGGCGGCAGCTGGCCCTCGCGGCGAGGTAGCGGCCATGATCACCCGAATCATCGACTGGTGCGCGGGCAACCGGTTCCTGGTGTTCAGCGGGACGGTGGCGCTCACCGTGTGGGGCGTCTGGGCGATGACGGCCACGCCGCTCGACGCCGTGCCCGACATCTCGGACGTGCAGGTGATCGTCGCGACCGAGTGGATGGGCCGCAGCCCCGATCTCATCGAGGACCAGGTCACCTATCCGATCGTCACGGCGCTGCTCTCGGCGCCGCGCGTCCGCACGGTCCGCGGCTTCACCGACTTCGGGATCTCGTACGTCTACGTGATCTTCGACGACGGCACCGACATCTACTGGGCGCGAAGCCGCGTCGTCGAGTACCTGCAGGGCATCCGGGGACGCCTGCCGGCCGGCATCACGCCGACCATCGGTCCTGACGCGACGGGGGTCGGGTGGGTCTTCCAGTACGCGCTCGTCGACGAGACCGGGACGCGGAATCTCGCGCAGCTGCGGGGGCTGCAGGACTGGTATCTCCGCTACGCGATCGCGTCGGTGGACGGCGTGGCCGAGGTGGCGAGCATCGGCGGGTTCGTGAAGCAGTACCAGGTCAACCTGGATCCCAACAAGCTGGCCGCCTACGGAAAGTCGGTCCGCGACGTCGTGCGGGCGATTCGCGCCAGCAACAACGACGTCGAAGGTCGCCTCCTGGAACTCGCGGGCCGCGAATACATGGTGCGCGGTCGCGGATACCTGTCATCCCTGGACGACATCGCCGCCGTGTCGCTGGGAGCGACTCCCCGCGGCACGCCCGTGCGCGTCGGCGACGTGGCCGACGTGCAGCTCGGGCCGGATCTGCGGCGCGGCGTCGCCGAGCTCGACGGCAAGGGCGAGGTCGTCGGCGGCATCGTGGTCATGCGGTTCGGCGAGAACGCGCTGCGCGTGATCGACCGCGTCAAGGCCCGGCTGGCCGAGATCGCACCGGCGCTGCCGGCGGGAGTGCGGCTCGTCCCGACCTACGACCGGTCGGGCCTCATCAACGCGTCGATCGGCACCCTGCGGCGCACGTTGATCGAGGAAGCCGTCGTGGTCTCGCTCGTGATCCTCGTCTTCCTGTTCCACGTGCGGTCCGCGCTCGTCCCGATCCTGGCGCTGCCAGTCGCCCTGGCGGCGTCGTTCATCCCGATGTACTACCTCGACGTCACCTCGAACGTCATGTCGCTCGGAGGGCTGGCGCTGGCCATCGGCGTCATGGTGGACGCCGCGATCGTGATGGTCGAGAACGCCTACCGGCAGGTGTCCGAGCCCCCGGCGCCGCTGGCGTACGAAGACCAGCCGCGCGTCATCATCGGCGCGGCGAGGCAGGTGGCGCGCGCCATCTTCTTCTCGCTGATCATCATCATCGTGTCGTTCGTGCCGGTGTTCCTGCTGGAAGCGCAGGAAGGGCGGATGTTCCGGCCGCTGGCGTTCACGAAGACGTCGGCCATGGTGCTGGCGTCGCTGCTCTCGATCACGCTCGTGCCCGTGCTGATGACGACCTTCATCCGGGGGCGTCGCCTGCGGCCAGAGTCCGTGAACCCGATCTCCCGCGCGTGCGCCCGCGTGTACGAGCCGGTACTCAGGATGGCCCTGCGGTTCCGGTGGACGGCCCTCGGCCTGAATGCAGCCGTCGTGCCGTTGACGATCCCGCTCCTCCTGGCGATCGGCAGCGAGTTCATGCCGCCGCTCTACGAGGGCGCGATGCTGTACATGCCGACGGCTCCGCCAGGCATGTCGATCACGGAGGCGACGCGCCTGCTCCAGGTGCAGGACAAGCTGCTCCGGCAGGTGCCGGAGGTGGAGCAGGTGTTCGGGACCGTGGGGCGCGGGACCACGCCGACCGACAACTCGCCCATGGGCATGGTGAACACCACGGTGCTCCTCAAACCGCGCGAGGCGTGGCGCGCCGGGATGACCTTCGAGCGCCTCCAGTCGGAGATGGACGCCTCTCTGCAGTTCCCGGGGTTCCCGAACGTCTGGACGCAGCCGATCCGCAACCGCCTCGACATGCTGCTGACGGGCATCAAGACGCCGGTCGGCATCAAGATCTTCGGCGCCGATCTCGGCGTGATCCAGGGCCTGGGCCTGCAGCTCGAGCGCATCCTGCAGCGCCTGCCCGGCACGCGGAGCGTGTACGCCGAACGCGTGTCGCAGGGCTACTTCACCGACATCCAGATCGACCGCGAGGCCATCGCCAGGTACGGCCTCACGGTCGAGGACGTGCAGGACGTCATCCAGTCGGCGCTCGGCGGCGAGAACGTGACCCAGACCGTGGAAGGGCGCGAGCGCTACCCGGTCAACGTCCGCTACGCCCGGGCGTTCCGCGAGAGCCTGCCGGCGATCGAGCGGATGCTGGTACGCAGCCCGGGTGGCGCCAACGTGCCGCTGGGGCAGCTCGCCACGATCGCGCTCACCACGGGCCCGGCGATGGTGCGCGACGAGGACGCGCAGCTGGCCGGCTACGTCTACATCGACACGGGCTCCCGCGACATCGGCGGCTACGTCGAGACGGCCAGGGCCGCCGTCGCGCGCGAGCTCACCCTGCCGCCGGGCTACCGGCTCCAGTGGACGGGGCAGTACGAGTTCCAGGTGCGGGCGCGGGAGCGCCTGAAGGTGCTCGTGCCGCTCGTGCTCTTCATCATCTTCATGCTGCTGTACCTCACGTTCCGCTCGGCCTCGGAGGCCACGATCGTCATGCTCTCGGTGGTCTACGCCATGACGGGCGGGGTGCTGCTGCAGTGGTGGCTCGGCTACAACTTCTCCGTCGCCGTGTGGGTGGGCTACATCGCCCTCTACGGCGTCGCCGTCCAGACGGGTGTCGTGATGGTCGTGTACCTGCACGAGGCCCTGGACCGGAGGCTGCGCGATGGCGGCCCGCTCACCGAGGGCGACGTGCTCAGGGCCACCATCGAGGGGTCCGTGCTCAGGCTGCGTCCCAAGCTCATGACCGTCACGGTCGTGATGGCCAGCCTGGTGCCGATCATGTGGAGTACCGGCGTGGGATCCGACGTGATGAAGCCGATCGCGGCGCCCATCATCGGCGGGATGGTCACCTCGACCATCCACGTGCTGATCGTCACGCCCGTGATCTTCTACATCATGAAGGTGCGTGCGCTTCGACGCGGGCGGCTGACGGTGTCGGGGATGACCGTGTAGCGCGTGGCCTCACCGAACGGACGGTCGTCGTCGAACGGCGGCGCGCGCCGATGCCGGTCACGCTCACAGCGGAGCGCGGCGCAGGCGCAGTGCGTTGCCGATGACGGACACCGAGCTGAACGTCATCGCGGCGCTCGCGATCATCGGGCTCAGCAGGAGTCCGAAGAACGGATAGAGCGCGCCGGCCGCCAGCGGGACGCCGAGCGCGTTGTAGACGAAGGCGAAGAACAGGTTCTGGCGGATGTTGCCCATCGTGGCGCGGCTGAGCCGGCGCGCACGGACCAGGCCCCGCAGGTCGCCCTTCACGAGCGTCACACCCGCGCTCTCCATCGCCACGTCGGTGCCGGTGCCCATCGCGATGCCGACGTCGGCCGTCGACAGGGCCGGGGCGTCGTTGATGCCGTCGCCGGCCATGGCCACCCGAGCGCCCTCACGTTGCAGCCGCGCGACGACCGCCGCCTTCTGCTCCGGCAGTACGTCCGCCTCCACCTGATCGATGCCGACCGCTCGTGCCACCGCCTCCGCCGTGACGCGGGTATCGCCCGTGAGCATCACGACCGAGATGCCGTCGGCGTGGAGGGCGGCAATCGCCTCCTTCGCCGAGGCCTTCACGGGGTCGGCGACGCTGACGAGGCCGGCGGCCCGGCCGTCGACGGCCACGAACATCACCGTGTGGCCTTCGTGGCGAAGCGTGTCGGCCCGGTCACGGAGCGTCCCGGGGGCAATACCCTGCGCGTCCAATAGACGCAGATTTCCGATGGCGACGCTGCGCCCCTCGATGGTTCCAGTCACGCCCTGGCCGGTGTGGGAGCGGAAGTCCTGTACTTCGGTGAGCGCCAGGCCGCGGTCCTTCGCACCGCCCACGATGGCGGCGGCCAGCGGGTGCTCGCTGACGTGCTCCAGGCTCGCCGCGAGCGTGAGCAGCGCGGCCTCGTCGATGTCGTCGGTAGGCTCGACCGCCACCAGCGTGGGCTTGCCTTCCGTCAGCGTGCCAGTCTTGTCGACGACCAGCGTCGTCACCTTCTCGAGGATCTCGAGGGCTTCTGCATTGCGGACCAGCACGCCGGCTTCGGCGCCGTGGCCGGTGCCCACCATGATGGACATGGGCGTGGCCAGGCCGAGGGCGCACGGGCACGCGATGATGAGGACCGCCACGGCGTTCACGAGCGCATGCGCCAACCGCGGCTCCGGGCCGAACTGCGCCCACAGCAGGTACGTTAGCCCGGCGATCCCGATCACGATGGGCACGAACCACGCGGAGACGGTGTCGGCCAGCCCCTGAATCGGCGCGCGCGAGCGCTGGGCCTCGCTCACCATCCGCACGATCTGCGCCAGCAGGGTGTCGGCGCCCACCCGGCGTGCTTCCATCACGACGCTGCCGGTGCCGTTCACGGTCCCGCCGGTGACGTCGGCGCCCGCCGCTTTCTCCACGGGAATCGGCTCGCCCGTCACCATGGATTCATCGACGGTCGTCGTGCCCTCCACGACGACGCCATCGACCGGCAGGCGCTCTCCGGGCCGCACGCGCAGGCGGTCGCCGACCTGGACCTGCTGCAGGGGGACGTCGCGCTCCTGGCCGTCGGTGTCGAGCCGGCGGGCCGTCTTCGGCGCCAGCCCCAGCAGGTTCCGGATGGCCGCACTGGTGCGCGAGCGGGCGCGCAGTTCCAGGACCTGCCCCAGGAGCACCAGCACCACGATCACGGCGGCCGGCTCGAAGTAGACGGCCACTTCGCCCATGGTGCGGAAGGACTCGGGAAACAGGCCCGGGGCAAGAGTGGCGATCAGGCTGAAGCCGAAGGCCGCGCCTACGCCGAGGGCGATGAGCGTGAACATGTTCAGGTGACGCCTGGCCACGGACTGCCAGCCCCGCACGAAGAAGGGCCATCCGCCCCAGAGGACCACCGGCGTGGCCAGCAGCAACTGCAGGGCGTTGAGCCAGCCGTCGGGCACGAGCGCCTGGAGCGGCCGCCCCGGCAGGAACTCCGAGATCATCAGGGCGAGGATGGGCACCGTGAGCGCCGCCGACCACCAGAACCGGCGTTCCATGTCCTCCAGTTCCGGATTCCTGGCGTCGAGTGTCACCGTCCTGGGCTCGAGCGCCATGCCGCAGATGGGGCAGGCGCCCGGCTCGTCGCGGACGACGTCGGGATGCATCGGGCACGTCCACTCGACCGTGGTCTCGACCGGCGCGACGGTGTCGGGTTCGAGTGCCATGCCGCATGTCGGGCAGGCGCCGGGCGACTCCTGCCGCACGTCCTGATGCATGGGGCAGACATACCCGGTCCCCCGAGGCGGAACCGTCGTGCCGGCGGGCGAGGGGACGGGCGGGTGCGCGTGTCGTGACATCTCAAGGCCTCCACCCCGATAACGCACGTGCGACGGCGACATTACACCCCGCCCGTCTGCCGGGGCGGGCGCGTGGGACCGGGGCCGGTAGAATCCCGACATGGACGCCCGCGACGACACCGTGGCGCTGCAGGCCCTGCTGGCGGCGCGCGCCGCCTTCCTCGGCTACCTCGAGCGGAAGGTCGGCGATCCGGCCCTGGCCGAGGACCTGCTGCAGGACACCTTCACGAAGCTCGTGGCCCGGCCCGACCTCGCGCCCGAGGGAGAGGCGGTGGTGCCGTGGTTCTATCGGGCCCTGAGCAACGCCGCCATCGACCAGTATCGCCGCCGCGGCGCGGCCAGTCGAGCCTACGAGGCGTTCGCCCGCGAGCTCGACGGGCATGACGCCCCGTCCGCCGAGGTGCAGCAGGAGATCTGCGCGTGTGTGTCCCGGCTGGCCATGACGTTGAAGCCGGAGTACGCGGATGCCCTTCGGACGGTCGAGTTGGATGGCGTGCCCGTCGGCGCGTACGCGCGGCAGTCGGGCCTGACCCCGGGCAACGCGGCCGTCCGGGTCTTTCGCGCCCGGCGAGCGCTGAGGAAGCGGCTCACCGAGACGTGCGGGGCGTGCGCCGAGCACGGCTGCCTCGACTGCGGCTGCCGGACGACGTAGTCCGCGCGTTGCGAGCACTCTCGCCACACCCTTGCCGGCGCCATCCGCCGCGCACGATCCGTTCGGACCGATGCCGTTCCCGACCGGGCGCCTGGGCCTCCGGCAACGGAGGGCCACGCTGCCGCGTCATATCCGTCACGATGCGCCGGCACGACGAGACGTTCGGGTGGCTGCACGTGGGCCGGGCGCGCCCGCCGTTCGCGGTGGAGCCCGGACCGGGCCAGGAGTCGGTCTGGGACTATCCGCGTCCGCCACGGATCGCGCCCGACGGGCGTGAAGTCGTCGTGACGGCTGGGGAGTTCGTGGTGGCCCGCAGCACGCGGGCCGTCCGCGTGCTCGAGACGGCGAGTCCACCCACCTTCTACCTGCCCGCCGCCGACGTGACGCCTGGCGTGCTCGTGCCCGCCGCCGGCTCGTCCTATTGCGAATGGAAGGGGCAGGCGGGCTACTGGACCGTGGTCACGCCAGGTGGCCGCCACGAACGCGTTGCGTGGAGTTATCCGGCGCCGCTGCCGGCCTTCGCGGCGATCCGGGACTTCGTCGCCTTCTACGCCGGCCGGATCGAGTGCTTCGTGAACGGCGAGCGTGTCCGGTCGCAGGCAGGCGACTTCTACGGCGGCTGGATTACGGACGACATCGTCGGGCCGTTCAAGGGCGAGTCCGGCACGTCGGGGTGGTGAGGCGCCCGAGGGCGTCGGCGCACGGGTCGACCGTGACGCCGTTCGCCTCGCTCACGGGTTGCCTCCGCCTGCTCGTCAGCCGACCCGGACGTACCCTCGCCCCTGCAAGTTGACCATCGTCACCATCGCCCAGAGATCGGCCTGGACGCCCGGCAGCAGCTGCGACGGAGTGACCTTCTTGCTCATCAGGCCTTGCCCGCACACGCGAAGCTCGACGCCTGCCTCGTGCAGTTCCTTCAGCGCGGCGATGTTCGGGTTGTCGACGCCGTTGTGCCGCGCCTTGTAGACCTCGTTGGTGAACACCGCGTCGCCGCCGCCCTGATGGAACACGGCCGCGATATGGCGGTTCTTCGCTGGCACGCCGTTCTGCGCCAGCGTGTTCAGGTAGAGCCCGATCATGCCCAGCGTGGGGTGCACTTCGTCGTCCTTGACCTTCGCGCCCACCGAGAAGACGACCTTGTAGTCGGTCTTCGGGTCCGGGAGTTCCTTGGCGCCGGGGAAGTCCTTGGCGGCGTTGGCACTGGCGACCGGCTTCGCGTCGGCCGGAGCCGGCGCGGCGTCCGCACGGGCCGCGAACTCGGCAGCGATCGCGCTGCCGGCGAGGGTGGTCATCATCGTCCTTCGGTTCATGGAGCCTCCGTTCTCGACATACCCTACACCCAATGCGGCCGGCGCGGCCCGGGTCAGGGGCCGGCCGCGAGCGCGACAGGCGGCAGACCGGGATCCGTCAGCGCGCGCACGACGTCCGCCGCCGTGTAGTCTCGGGCGCCGGGGCGGAGGAACCGCCGGATGCCTGCCAGGTCGTCGCCCATCGTGACGATCGGCGGTTCGACGTGGCGCCGTGCGCGCACCTGCGCGAAGCCGGCCGAGGCCATGAGCGCGTTGCAGATGCACACCCGTCCGTCGGTGCTCTCCTCGCGCCCGCCCTTCGCCAGATACAGGTTCACGGGCTCGGCCGGGCAGCGGTACGCGACGCTGCCGTCCGGCGTCCTGTACGCCTCGCGGAGGTAGCCCAGATCGCAGATGCGCGGACGGCTGTCGACGACGTCGTCGGCTGAGAGCGTCCCGTCGAGCGCGGCCACTTTGAAGGGGAAGCCCGTGGGCGAAGCGACCGGGCTGGTTCGCACGTCCGTGGAGCCGTCGAGGACCTTGGCGAGCAGTGCGTGCCGCAGGTCGCCACGGAGCCCCGAGTCGGAGCACATCGCGAACGCCGTACCCACCTGGATGCCCTCGGCGCCGAGCGCGAGGGCGCGGCGCAGCCCTTCGGCGCTGCCCACGCCGCCGGCCAGCCAGAAGGGACGGCCAAGTGCCCGGATCTTGTCCAGGTCGATCTCGTCGCGTGGCCCGTACACCGGCTCCCCTCGCGCGTCCACCCGAAGCGGGCCGCGCGGCGGCGCGTTGTGGCCGCCCGCGGTGGGACCTTCGAGAATGAACCCGTCCACGTGCCCGCTCGCCCGGCGCACGAGCGTCTGGGCCAGGACGTCCGACGCGACGATGGCCAGGAAGCGTGGCCGCGTGAGCGGCGGCCCGTCGTGTCCGACGAAGGCGCGAGGGTCGAACTCGAGGCTGACGCCGTCGGGGCCGGCGCCCGTCACCGCCAGCGGGTAGGTGACGGGCTCGAGTCGTGCGAGGCGGTCCAGCACGCCCGGCACGCGCAGCGGAATGCCGGCGCCCATCAGCACGTAGTCCACGCCCGCCAGCATCGCGCCGAACATCGACGGCAGGTGGGGCGCCTGGATCTTCTCGAGGTAGTTGATGCCCACCGGCTGGTCGTGTTCCTCGCGGGCCAGGAAGACCTCGACGAAGTTCGCCACGATGACCCGCGCGAGCCATTCATCCGATGGCGTAGCCGAGGGCATCTCCAGCGCGTGGTACGCCTCGGCGCCCGTCGTGCCGCCGGCGATGTAGTGGGCGCGCCAGACGTGCTCGGCCAGCGCCGGCACGGGGAAGTGGTCCAGCGCGCGTCGGACGTGGCCGCCCGGATCGCCCTGCTGGAGCCGCCTGGCCAGCACCTGGTCGAGCGCCGTGCCGCTGACGACGCCGAGGTGTCCGAGGCGCGACACCGCGCGCGCGAGCCGCCAGCTGGAGATCCCGACGCCCATGCCGCCCTGGATGATGCGCATGGGGGAAATAGTACGAGTCGGTCTCCGGCAGGCGGTGTAATCCTTCTGTAAGAGCCGCGCGCACCCGAGGCCGAGCGGCTCCTGCGCCGTCGTGCGTCGCCGCGCGGCGCGCGTCGCGATGCGGGTTACCGGACCGCGCCGCGCGGATCAGGCGTTCGCGTGTCTCCCTGCGGGTCTGTCGCCGGTTCGACCGCCGGTGCGGCGGGCAGGAGCAGATCGAACCTCGCCCGTCCGTCCGGCTGCCTCTCCGTGCGGCAGACCGTTCGGCCCGGCGCCGTGGCCACGTCCGGCAGCATCGCGCCGATGCCCCACGGACCGGCGTCGTCGTGATCCAGCATCGGGGTCGGTCCCTCGAGTGAGACGCGTACGAACCTCCCCGTGACCAGCGTCTTCGGCTCCACGAACTCGCCGGCGTCGCACGTGAGACGCAGACACCCGCCCTGCAGCACCGACGGACGCGCTCCGCCGATGATGCCGATGAGGAACAGCTGGAGTGCGCGCGGATCTCCCAGCACGACATCGGCCTCGCCCGTATGGTCCACGACCTCGAGGATGGCTGCCGGCGGCAGCAGCCGCCGGAGGATCGGCTCGAGCTCACGCACGCTCCCGCCGGGGTGGACCCGCTCGGTGCGCGGAGGCTCCCTGCGCGTCAACACCAGCAGCACGCGGGTGAGCGCGGACGACCGTCGTGCCGCGGCCGTCAGGTTGTCAGCGTCGCGCAGCAGTTCCGGGCGCTCCGCCGCGGCTTGTCGCAGCAGCGACGCGCTGGCCAGGGCCACGGTGAGCGTGTTGTTGAAATCGTGCGCGATGCCCGCGGCCGCGAGCCCTACGGCCTGGATCTCGCGGGCCCTCCGCGACTGGCCGAGTGCGGCGCGCGCGCTCGTGAGATCGCGGACCACCACGACGGCGCCCGCGTGCCCGCCGGATGGCGTCGGGAGAGCGGCGCCGCTGATGGAGACGACCCGGCGAGCGGGCGCGTGCGGAGCGGTCAGCTGGAGCTCGTATCGCGTGATGGTCTCGCCGCGCAGGATCCGCGCGATGGGCCACGCCGAGCGGTCCAGGAGCCGGCCGTTCCGGTCGCGGACGTCCCAGCCGTCCGGGGGCGCCGAGGCCGTCACCGTCGGGAGCCGGAGCGTCGCCCAGGCAGCGTTCGCCTGGAGCACGGCCCCGTCCCTGTCGAGAATCGCCGCGCCGTCCCCCGTGGCCTCGAGCAGCGCTGCCAACCGCGCCGCGTCTTCCATCGGCGCGTCGCCCGCGCCGCTGGCGCGCCGTCGGACCACGGCGAAGGCGCCCCACCCGGCCACTGCCGCCACCGCGAGGAAGAACGTCACGGCGCCGGGTGGCGTCACGCGGCTTTGCCTGGGTCGACGGCGCGAAGGTCGCCCGCGATCCCCACTTCGACGCCGAGGCGGAATCGGCTGTCGGTGGGTTCGAAGAGCAGGCACACCTCGGCGTTGCCGATGGGAGCTGGGGCATCGGTGCCCGCAAGCTGGGGGATGTCGAAGGTCAGGGTCCGCCCGGGCCGGCAGGCGGTGGACTTGACGCGGCCGGCAATGACGTTCACCAGCTCGCCGAGCGCCGCCAGTCCATCCTCCGGCGCCAGGTCGTCGGCCGACATGCCGAGGAGCCCTGCCGCAATGGACATGGCGCCCCGCTCGTCCGACCGCAGCGCCATGCGCACCGTGACCGACTCCTCGGCGATCGAGATGTCCGTCCACGCCCAGAGGCTGAGGTCGGCGGCCGATTCCCGTCCTGCCACGTGCACGTCACAGCCTGCCATCATGCCCAGGGCCTGCTGGGTGGCCGCCTCGACCGCCTGCCGGACCTCCATCAGGGCCGGTGAACCGTCGACCAGCGATCGCCCCATTGCGCGCGCGAACTGCCGTTCGAAGTCCTCGATGACGAACGTCTTGTTCACCACCGCGGTGAACATCCCGGGGGGCGGCAGGTCTTCGGACGGCGACCGCACGAGCACGACCGCGGTCTTCGCGGTGTCGGGACGCTTCGCGAAGTGCTCGGCGAGCATCGGCGGCCCCAGCAGGCCCGTGTCGAATCCGGCGAGCACGACGGCCGGTCGCTGCCCGCCGCACGCACGGAGTGCCGCGACTCCCGATGCCGCCTCCACCACGCGGTAGCGTGCCGCCAGCACCTTTGCCGCGAAGTCGCGGAACTGCGCGTCGGCGTCGACCACCAGCGCTACGCCGTCCGCGGGAGGTGGCCCGGCTCCGAGGGCCTTCGTCTCGCGCACGCGCACGTTCGTCTTCGGCGCGAACCGCCGAAGGCGTTCCATCAGGAAGTCCGCGGAGAACGGCTTGACGAAGAAGTCGTCGATGCCCAGCGCGATCAGCGCCTCCAGGGCACGGGGCGTTGCCGCGCCCATCGCGACCACGGGCAGGTCGCGATATTTGGGCGAGCGGCGCAACACGGTCACGACCTCGGGGGTGCTCAGCAGGCGGAGCGACATGTCGACGATGGCGAAGTCGGCATCCCGCTCCGTGAGTCGGTCCAGCGTCTCCAGGCCGTCGGAAGCTTCGATGGTCTGCCATCCCATGGCCCGCAGGTGGCGGGTCAGGAGTTGCCTGGTACCCCGGCTCTCGTCGGCGATGAGGACGGTCGGAAGCATGACTCGGAGGGCGTCGGCTGCGACAGGATAATCGGCCTCACCCCCGCGGCGGGAATGACCCTGGGAGGGCAGACTCGTGGCGGAATGCGGCGTCCGTCGGATCTGGCCGGGGCCCGCCTGGCGAGCGACGGCGCCCGACGACGCGGTTTCGCCCCTGCGCCTTGGCCGCGTACAGCGCCGCGTCGGCCTCGTGGAGCAGGTGCTGCCCGTCGGGGCCGTCCTCGGGAAACGCCGCGACCCCGGCCGAGAACGTCGATCGGATCGCCGTCGCCGCCAGCGTCCCGACCGCGGAGCCCGCCCAGAGGGCGCGGGCGCCGTCGAGGGCCGCCGTCAGGTCGGCGCCCGAGCAATCGCCGCACACCACGACGAACTCCTCGCCGCCGTACCGGCAGATCGTGTCCGATGCCCGGAACCGGCCCGCGAGCATCGCGGCGAAGGCTCGCAGTACGTCGTCGCCGGCGACGTGCCCCCACGTGTCGTTCAGGCGCTTGAAGTGGTCGAGGTCGATGACGGCCAGCGCCAACGACGTCGAAGCGCGCTGCGCGCCGGCGATGCGTTGCGCCAGGACATCCTGCAGGTGTCGGCGGTTGTGCAGACCGGTCAGGGGATCTCGGTAGGTCAGGTCTTCGAGCCGTTCACGGAGGCGGAGATTGGCCAGGGGCAGACCGAGCCAGTCGGCCACGGCGGCGATGGTGCGACGCTGATCAGGAGAGGGGGGATCGCCGGACGTCGGGTCGACGATCAGCAGTCCCAGGGCCGTTCCATTGGCGACGAGCGGCGCGCAGCAGTCGGCCCTGATTGCCGCCTCGCCCGGTTGCCCGCCGCGCCCCTCCGCCGCCAGGTGCGCGCCGGTGGACGGCGGGACGGCCCGGGCGACCTCGCATCCCGTCGTGGCGGCAACGGCCCACGAGTCCGGCGCCTCGCCCCAGGCGCCCAGGCGGTCCGGCTCCCCGCCGGGCCGGTCCAGCACGAAGACCGCGCCGCGCGTGCCCGGGAAGAGGTGCTCGAGGTACAGGCTCAGCGCGGGGCGGATGTCTTCCCTGGCCGCCGGCAGCTGGAGCAGTTCGGACAGTGCGCGGAGCTGTCGGCGCTGTTCCAGTTCCTGCTCGAGTTCCCGCCGCGCCTGGCCAAGGCCGTCGAGCAGCGCCTGAATCCGCGTGTGGTCGCGCACGAAGGCCAGGGTCCATCGCTCTCCCGAGGCCACCAGGCTGCCCAGGCCGATGTCGACCGGAACGAGCGTGCCGTCGCGCCGGCGGGCGGTCAGCCGATCGGTGTCTCCCATGCGGCGCAGGTGCGGTGCCGCCTGGAAGCGCCGTCGCTGGTCGGCGTGACGCGACCGGACGTCCTCTGGAATCAGGGACTCCAGCGACTGGCCCACCAGTTCGCCGGGGGCGTACCCGAACAGGCGCTCCGCCTGCGTGTTCACGTGGCGAATCCTCCCGTCGTCGTCGACCGCCACGACGGCGTCCGGCACGCTCTCGAGGAGATGGCCGAAGTCCGCGGACGCGGTGGCCAGGGGATGTCGGGGCGACTGCGACGTGCGGACCATTGCCCGGGGGTATCGGCGCGCCCGGTCGCCGCGGCATGACGACCCGCGGCTATCCTCGTGACGGCCGCGCGCCGAAATGCCACGAGCTGACCACGGGTGGTCAGCCATGTGGTCTCTACGGGTCATGTGCCGGTGCGCTGGCGGTCCGAGACACCGGTCGGACGCGCAATCCGCCGCGGCGGCCTGCACACCGCCGCAAGGTGGTGCTACGCTACGCTCCGGCTCCCCCCACTCCGATGCCCGAGACTCGCTCCCCCTCAGGGCCGTCCGGTGCCGCTGCCGCGTTGGGCCGGTCGGCGGGACGGGCGAAGATCCTTATCGTCGAAGACGACCTCGCCGCGTCCGAGGCCATGGCGCGCCTGCTGGCGAGCAAGGGATGGCTCAGCGTGTGCGCATCGTCCGCCGTCGAGGCGCTGCGGCTCTCCCGGCGGGAGCGCATCGACATGGCGCTGGTGGACGTCGGACTCGGAGGCGAGCTCGACGGCGTTGACGTAGCCGAGTGGCTGCTCCGCCTCTACGATCTTCCGACTGTGTTCGTCACCTCGACGATCGACGACGACGTCCTGCGCAGGGCAAGCCGCCTCCGTCCGTCCGGCTACCTGGTCAAGCCCGTCGAGCCCGAACAACTGTACTCGGCGGTCATGCTGGTCTGCGCGGGCTCGCAAGGCGCCGGCGACCCTGAGGAGGCCGTCCCCGCGGGACAGGACCTGGTCTACCTGCGGCGAAAACTCGATCAGATCCGGGACCTGGTGGACGAGGCGCAGGTGGCGCGCAGGGCGCGCCAGCGCCGCCCTGAGCGCCTGCCCTCGGGCATCGAGGAGCTGACGGCCCGTGAATGGCAGATCGTGCGGGACCTCGTCGACATGCCGAACGTCGACGCGATCGCCGAGCGGCGGCACTTGAGCGCGCACACCGTGCAGAACCACCTGAAGTCGGTGTTCCGGAAGCTCGAGGTGCACTCCACCGCCGAGTTGCTCAGCCTGCTGCTCTCCGACCGCTAGCGCCGGATGACCTGGACTGGTAGCCATCGTTCGCCAGCGGCCGCCCCGCGGTCCTTTTCCCTCCGAACGCGCGTATTCGGACTCGTCGCGATCATGGTCGTGCCGCTCGGCGCCTTTCTCGCCCTGGACCTCAACCAGCAGCGAAACCAGGCGTACGAACGGGCGCGGGCGGACGCGCTCGCCCAGGCCCACCACGTAGCCCTGGCGTACCGGCAGATCTTCGAGCGGGGCCAGCACCTGGCGGCCGCCATCGCTTCGCTGCCCGCCGTCCGACGGGAAGACTGGCCCGAGGTGAACGAGATTCTGGGCAGCCTGCGCCGCCAGTTCACGGAGTTCCCGAACCTGCGCGTCAGCGGACTCGACGGCCGCATGCTGGCGAGCGCCATGCCCGGTGCGCCCGCCTCGTCGAATGCCGGGCGGGACTGGTTCGTGGCCGTCCTGGAGACGCGCGACTACGCGATCAGCACGCCGTTCGTGGGCGTCACGACCGGCCGGCTCGTGACGGTCCTGGGGTATCCCATCGGGCGGCGCGGTGAGGCGCCGGCCGGAGTGGTGTCGGTCACCATGGAGATCTCCGAGCTCGCGGAGCTCTCCGCCCACGCGGTCGCGGAGGGGTTCGTCGTGACCGTGATCGACCAGCACGGCAACGTGCTGTCCCGTGTGCCGGAGGGTCGTTTGGGCGCGACTGTCGGCGCCGCCGCCGACGCGGCCTTCGTGCGTGCGGTGCGACAGGGACCGCCCACGGGCGTGCTCGAGACCGCCGCCCTGGACGGTGTGGCCAGCGTCGTCGCCTTCGAACTCCTGCCGGTGTCTACCGCCGGCCCGCCCGTGGCCGTCATCGCCAGCAAGCCCCGGCAGGTCGTGCTTGCCCCCGTGGTGCAGCGGACGACCGTGGTGGCGGTCGCCTCGATCCTCCTGGTGGTCGCCGTGTCCGTGACCGGCGTGCTCGGGGCCGACCGTCTGATCACGGCGCCCGTGCAGGCGCTCAACGCGGTGCAGCGGCGCATCGCCCAGGGCGATCTGGGCGCCCGTCCGCCGGCTGCGCTGCTGCAGGACGCCAGCGAGTTCGGCCAGCTCGGTCGCACGCTCGCGACGCTCGGCGAGCGTCTGCAGGTCAAGGAGGACGAGCAGCTCGCGGCAGAGGCGCGCCTCCGCGCCATCCTGGACGCCTATCCTGGCATCGCCGTCCTCGTGTCGAGCGAGCTCGTCGTCGAGGAGTTCAACGCCACGCCGCTGGTCCGGATGGGCCTCGCGCGGGAGGATGTCGTCGGACGCCACATCGCCGACCTCCGATGGGATCGCCCGCAGACCGGCGAGCACGCCCTGCGCCTCGTGCGCCGCGCGCTGGCGGGGGACGTAGTGCACGAGGAGTTCGTCGGCCGGTTCCGCGAGTCGGGTCGGCGCATCCTCGACATCCGGCTGTCGCCCATCCGAAACGCCGCCGGCGCCGTGACCCATGTCGCCGTGTTCGGAGAAGACGTCACCGACGCCAGGTCGCTCGAGGAGGCCGCGCGCGAGAACGCGGCCAGGATGACCCTGGTGTTCAATACGTCGTCCGATCTCCTGATGCTGCACCGCGCCGACGAGCACTTCACCATCGAGGCCGTCAACACGGCCACGCTCGACATGGGCCGCCGGCGCCCCAGGGCGGCGATCGATCCGGTCGGGATGCGGCGGGACGACTATCTGGCCACGCTCGGCCTGCACCCCGACGTCATCGCCCGTGGCCGCGAGCGGCTCCAGGAGGCGGTGGCGACGAAGCGGCGCCAGAGCTACTCGGTGGAGATCGCCGTCCCGGATGCGCAGGGCGTGGCCCAGCGGTTCAGCACCGAGGTGACCCTGTCGCCGCACTGCAACGACGGCCAGGAGTGCACCCACGTCTTGTGGACGGCCCGCAACGTCACCGCCCGGTGGCAGGCGGAGCGCGCCCTGCGCATCAGCGAGGAGCGGCTGCTCGAAGCGCAGCGCCTGGCGCACATCGGGAGCTGGGAAGTGGACGTGGTGACGGACGAGCGGCACTGGTCCGACGAGGTGTTCCGCATCCTCGAGCTCGTGCCCGGCGACCAGCCGCCCACGCGCGCGCTCTTCCTCGGCCTCGTCCACCCCGACGACCGGGCGGCCGTCATCGGCGCGTATGACGACGCCATCCGAGAACGCCGCCCGTACGCCGTCACGCACCGCCTGCTGTTCCCCGACGGCCGCGTGAAGGTCGTCGAACAGCAGGCCGAGTTCGTGTACGACGACGCCGGGACGCCCCTGCTGGCTCGCGGCACCACCCAGGACATCACCGAGCGTGTGCAGGTGGCCGAGGCCCTCCGCCAGAGCGAGCAACGCCTGCTGCAGGCCCAGCGGATCGCGCAGATCGGCGACTGGAGCCTGCACGTCGCGTCCGGGCACCTGACATGGTCGCAGGAGGTGTACCGCATCTTCGAGGTCGCGCCGGAGTCGTTCACGCCGACCTACGAGGCGTTCCTGATGGCCGTGCATCCACGGGATCGCGAACGAGTGGACCAGGCGTTCCGGCAGTCCCTGGCCGCGCGCGAGCCCTATCGAATCCTGCACCGCCTCCAGATGCCCTCGGGCCGCGTGAAGATCGTCGAGGAGCAGGGCGAGACCACCTACGCGCCCGATGGCACGCCGGAGTCCAGCCGGGGCACGGTGCAGGACGTCACGGAGCGCATGCTCGTCGCCGAGGCGCTGCGGGCCAGCGAGGCCAGCCTGCGACAGGCCGAACTGCTCGCCGGGTTCGGGCACTATCAGTGCGACGAGCATGGGGACCATCTGCAATGCTCCGATGGGCTGAAGCGCCTCTTCGGCCTGGATCACACCGACGTCCGCACCCGGAGCCAGCTCGACGAGCGAATCCATCCCGACGACCGGGAGCAGTGGCAATGGGCGTTCGAGCGGGAGCACGATGCCTCCCAGCCGTTCGACTGCACCTGCCGCGTCGTCGCCCCCGGCGCGCCCGTGCGCACGCTTCGCGCGCGCGGCGAGTTCCGCGCCGATCCGGTGGCGGGCCGGTCCCGCTTCTTCGCCGCCATGATCGACGTCTCGGAGATCACCGAAGCCGAACGCCGGCTGGCCGAGTTGAACGAGACCCTCGAGCGCCGCGTGGCCCAGCGCACGCGGGACCTGGAGTCGAGCAACCGCGAGCTCGAGTCGTTCAGCTACTCGGTGTCCCACGACCTGCGCGCGCCCCTGCGCGCCATCGAGGGCTTCACGCACGCGGTGCTCGAATCCGAGGCGCCGCGCCTCTCGCCGGACGGTCTTGCGCTGCTCCGGCGGGTGCAGGCCGCGGCCCAGCGCATGGGCACGCTCATCGATGCCCTGCTGCGGCTGTCGCAGATGTCCCGAGAGCCCCTGGTGGCCGTGCCGGTGGATGTCACCGCCTTGACCCGCAGCATCGCCGACGATCTGGTGCAGGCCGTCGCGTCACGGCCTCCGGCCGTCGTCATCGCCGACGGCCTGACGGCGGTGGGCGATCCGCGCCAGCTCCGCGTGGCGTTCACGAACCTGCTGGATAACGCCTTCAAGTTCTCGGCGCGCACGGCCTCCGCCGTCGTCGAGGTCGGCCAGCGATCCGTCGACGGCCGCGACGTGTTCTTCGTCCGCGACAACGGCATCGGCTTCGACATGGCCGACGCCGGCAAGCTGTTCCAGCCGTTCGAACGCCTCAGGCCGCGCGGCGAGTATGCGGGCACGGGCATCGGCCTCGCCACCGCGCAGCGCGTGGCGCAACGGCACGGCGGCTCGGCGTGGGCCGAGAGTCGTCCTGGCCAGGGCGCGACCTTCTTCCTGGCCCTGGGTGCGGTCGGGGCCGGGCGCGCATGATGCCGGCCGTGCTGCTCGTGGACGACGATCCCGACGACGGCGATCTCCTTCGCCTGGCGTTCCGGCGCCACGGCGCCGATGCCGACCTCGCGATCACGGTCGACGTGGACCATGCCCTCGCCTTGCTCCAGCAGATGGGCCCCGGCGCCGGACGCCCCGGGCCGTTGCCGGCCGTCGTGCTGCTGGACCTGAAGCTGGGGGCGACCGGCGGGTTGGAGGTCCTCGGGCGGATTCGCCGCAGCCCGGCGACGACAGCCCTTCCGGTGGTGGTGATGACCTCCTCTGTTGAGCCACGGGACGTCGAAGAGGCGTACGCCGCCGGGGCGAACGGCTACGTCCGCAAGCCCGACACGTTCGAGGAACTCGTGACCGCCGTGGGCGCCATCCTGCAGTTCTGGGTCTACAGAAACGAGATGCCTGGCCGGCGCGCACAGGGGGCGTGCCGATGACGGCGGCCATCCGCGTGCTGCTGGTCGAGGACGACCCCGACGACGCGGCGCTCCTGGAAAGGCACTTCGCCGTGCAGGAACGCCCCGCGTCGGTGGCGCGGGTGGACGACGCCGATGCGCTCGTGCGCGCCTTGGACGGCGGGCCGTGGGATGTGGTGGTGTCCGATCACCGGCTGCCGGGTTTCTCCTCGCTCGATGCGCTGCGGCTCGTCCGCGCGCGCCACCCGGACATGCCGTTCGTGATCGTCTCCGGCCAGATCGGCGAGGACCTGGCCGTCGAGGCGCTGAAGGCGGGCGCCGACGACTACGTGATGAAGGATCGCCTGAGCCGGCTCGTGCCAGCCGTGCAGCGCGCGATGGCCGATCGGCACCTGCGGCGGACCGAACGCGAGAGCGCCGAGGCGCTGCGGCTGGCGCAGGCACACCTGCGCTGGCTGGTGGCGTCGAGCCCCGTCGTGGTCTACGAGACGGAGGCCACGCCGGCCCAGACGCTGAGGTTCATCAGCGAGAACGTCGGGGCCCTGGGCGGGCGCGAGGTGGGCGGTCTCCTGGGGCGGCCCGGGAGCGAGTGGCGCGACGTCCACCCAGATGACGCCGCCGCGCTCGCCGTGGCGCTCGAGCGCCTCTCGCGCACCGGCCGGCCCGAACGTCTCTGGTATCGCTGGCGCCACGTGGATGGGACGTACCGGTGGGTGCAGGACGACCTGCGCCTCGCGCCCGGGCTCGACGGCGGCACGGCGGCGATCGTCGGAGCGCTGGTGGACGTCACCGAGCAGCGCGCGCTCCAGGAGCAGGCCGACCGCGCGCAGCGCCTCGAAGCCATGGGGCAGGTGGCGGGCGGCGTCGCCCACGACTTCAACAACCTGCTGGCCGTGATCCTGGGCTGCAGCGAAGAGGTGTTGGCGTCGGTGGGCGCGGACGAGCCGCACTTCGCCTCGGCGCAGGCGATCCGCCGCGCCGCGACCCGCGGCGCCGCCGTGGTGGCCCGGCTGCTCGCGCTCTCGCGCCGTCAGGTGCTGAAGCCCACGGTGCGCGACCTCAACCACGTGGTGCGCGACGTGGAGCCGCTGCTGCGCTCGGTGCTCAGCGCCCGGGTGTCGGTGGACGTCGTGGTTGCGGCGACGCCGCAGCCGGTGTGCATCGACGACGCCCAGATGGAGCAGGTGATCCTGAACCTGGCGATCAACGCGCGGGACGCCACGCCGCGCGGCGGCGCCATCACCGTCGCTGTTGGCAGGGACGCCAACGGCCGCGCGACCCTGACGGTGAGCGACACCGGCGCGGGCATCGCGCCGGAGGTCCTTCCGCGGATCTTCGAGCCGTTCTTCACCACCAAGCCGTCGGGCGTCGGCACCGGTCTTGGGCTGGCGATGGTGCACGGCGTGGTGACGCAGAGCGGCGGCGAGGTTGCGGTGGCGAGCGAGCTGGGCCAGGGGACGCGCGTGACCGTATCGCTGCCACTGGCCGAGGCGCAAGCCGCGGCCCCGTCCACGGCGTCGCCGGGCACGGGCGTGCGCGCCTCCGCATCGGTGCTGCTGGTGGACGACGACGATCTCGTACGCGATCTCGTCCGGCGCACGCTTTCAGCGGCCGGTCACCGTGTGGAGACTGCTGCGTGCGGGCTGGCCGCGCTGCACCCGCGCCACGGCTCGCCGCTGGACGTCCTGGTCACGGACCTGGCCATGCCCGGCCTCGGTGGCGTGGAACTGGCGAGGCGCCTCGCCGACCGCCAGCCCGGCCTGAGAGTGCTGTTCATCTCGGGATGTCCGGAGGGCGACCTTCCGCGCGATCTGCAGTACGAGTTCCTGGCCAAGCCCTTCGAGACGGCCGACCTGCTGGCCGCGATTGCGCGGCTGATGGGCACACGCGCCGAGAGCGGACCCGTGGCGCCGGGCCCCGGGACGTGACAGGCACCTCGATATCGTGGCCGTCGTCGCTGGGGTTGACTGCCGCCTCGACCCGCGAGACGGGCCAGCGGCCGGTGCACGTCGTCACCGGCGAAGGTCCACGTCCAGCCGGTTGTCGACGCCCAGCCTGACCGTGACCGGCACCTCCCGTTCGCCGAGGGTCGGATGGCGGAGCGTGATCTGGTACGAGCCGATGGGCAGCATCAGCCCGTCCACGGGCGTCGTGCCGAACCCGCGTCCCGAGATCGCCACCTCGGCCCACGGCGCCACGTGGATGCTGAGCGGCGCGCTCTGCTGGCCCACGACGTGCGCCGTCTCGCGGCCAGCGGTGACGCTCACGGTGTCGGATGCGCGGTAGCCGAGGTCCTCGTTCACGAGGGTGAGCGTGTGCACCCCGGGCGTCATCCGAAGCGGGCCATCGGCGCTCGTGCCCAGACGGCGCGTGCCTTCCGCGATCTCGACGGGGAACGGCACGTCGAAGCGGACGTACCCGGGCACGGCCGCCGGGGCAGGGGGGACCGCCTCGGTCCGCTCTGGGGGCCGGGGCTGCGACCCGGCGCCAGGCGGGTCCTCGGGTGGCGTGGCGGTGTCGAGCACGACGTGGTGGGCCGCGGTCTCACCGGCCGCGATCGTCGGCGTGAGCTGCCTCGCCACCCCGTTCCCGCCTGTCGCGACGACCACGTGCTCGCCCGGCGTGAGGTCCACCGCGAGGGGCGTCGCGCCGGCGGGGCGGCCATCGACGAGCACCGCGGCGCCCGGCGGCTGCGACGACAGCACGAACGTGCCGCGCGACAGCGTCCCTGGCACGCCGTTGATGCCCCCGGTGGCGATCCAGGCCGCGGCCATGGCGCCGGAGGCCGCCATCAGCGCGAGCACCATCGCCGCGCGGACGAGCCGCCGTGGCCGCCGGCGGCGGGCGAAGCTGTGCCGCTGCCCGTCGTCCGGCCGACCCGGCGAACGGGGGCGAAAGGCCGGGTGAGTGTCAGGGGCGTCCGCCGTCCGAGGGCCGTGGTCCCCGGTGTCCGGACGGGACGCGCTCGCGAGTACGGACGCCGGGCTGGAGTCCACGTCCATCAGGACGCCGTCGGAGGCACCGAACCCCCACGGGTCCTGTTCCTGGATGTCGACGCGACGCGGTGGACGTGCGGGCATGACGGACGAGGCGGGCGTGGGGAAACGCGCGGTCCCTGCCGGTACGAGGTGCAACTGGGGTGCCACGTCGGCACGCCGGGCTGGCGCTTCCAGCGCTGGGGGCCGGCGAGTCGACGGAAGGCAAATGCACGCCGACTGTATGGCGCTGAGACGCCCGGAAGGTGTCCTGCACCACACAATGCGGCGGTGGCGCCGCTGTTCAGGTCGGCGCGGTCGCATCCCCCGCGTGCCGTCACGCGAACGGCACCGTGAACGGGTCGGAGGCCGGTGTGGCGCCGCCGGGGTTGACGACCACCAGGACGACGTCGCCTGACGGGCGGGGGCTCAGGTTCGCGAGGTCCACCGTCAGCTCGGTGTCCGACACCACCGTCACGCCCAACTCGATGTCGTTCATGGTGACGCGCGCCCCACTGAGGAAGCCCGTGCCCGTCACCGTGACGTCCGTCGCCGCGACGGGCACCGGCGAGGGCGCGACGGCGGTCACCGTGGGCTGGTCGCCGGTCAGCTTGTCCGTCCGCTCCGCGTCGGCGTCGGTCTTGAACAGCGTGGCGAACACCTCCTGGAGCTTGTCGGTCGTCGTCTTGGAGAACCAGCCGCCGAGCAGGCCCAGCGCCACGAGGCCGCTGACGTTCGCGTTCCCGGGCGCCCCCCCGATCAGGCCGGCCTGCGCGGCGAACGCCATCGCCAGTGCCAGGATGCCGCCGATCCAGGGCCGCAGCAGGTACCACGCCGCCCACGAGGCCTTGAAGGTGCCATTGCCGATGTAGGACGCCAGCGACTGGGCCGCGTGCAGGAAGCTGCCGACGATGCCCGCGAAGAACGCCTGCGCCAGGATGCGGCCCGCCACCGACGACGCATGGCACGTGAGCACCGTGGCCCGGCACGCGGCGGCCTCGCCGCTCGGCGGGGGGAGCACGTCGAACCCCAGCACCAGGCTGTAGCTGGCCCCGAGGCCCACCACGAGCAGGTACACCACCAGCACGGCGGCCGTGAACCGTCCGCCCATCGTCGCCACGTCCATGCCTCGTCTCCTCGGCGGCGCTCCAGTTCCGGCGCTCGCTCTCGGAAAGACGGACCGCGGACGTGGTTTCCCGTGGGCGCCTCGCGGGTGCGAACACGACGCGCGTGCGGCGCTGGGGCCGCCTGGCCGCCGCGGGGGGACTACTTCACCGGGTGGCCGGCGCTGTCGAGCACGGCGACGTCGATGTAGTAGAGGTCGGTCGCGGCCGTGAACGACGGCCCGTCCGGATTCGGCATCACCTGCCAGTCCGCGGTCGGCGTCACCACGCGCCAGTGCCCGGGCGTGCCCACGCGGACGGGCATGGCAAAGCCGCGCTCGTCCGCGCGCCACCGGAAGGCCACCGTGCCGGCCGCCGCGTCGAACGTCAGCTCCAGGCGCGGGAGGTCCGCTCTCCGCAGGTACTGGTCGAAGACGGGCGTCAGGTCCTGGTTCAGCTGCCCGTTCACGAAGGCGACCAGGTCCTCGGTGAAGATGTTCTTGTACTTGAAGGTGGCGAAGACGTCCCGCACGAGCTGCCACCACCGCGCGTCGTCGTTCACGACGTTCCGCAGCGTGTGCAGGAAGAGCGCGGCCTTGAAGTACATGTCCTGCGTCGGCGTGCGGTGGATGCCGCGCTGCGTGATCACGGGTTCACGGTTGCCCACCTTCGGCTTGTAGCCGTTGAGGTACTTCACGGCGTCGTCGTGGCCGAACAGCGCCTCCACGTAGACGCCCTCGAGGTAGGTCGTCCAGCCTTCCTGGATCCACATGTCCGACACGTCGGCCGCCGACACGGCGTTGCCGAACCACTCGTGCCCGCTCTCGTGGATGATGATGAAGTCGAACTTCAGGCTGACGCCGACGCCGGTCCAGTCGCGTTCCAGGTAGCCGTTGGCGAAGCGGTTGCCGTAGGTGACGGCGCTCTGGTGTTCCATGCCAGAGTAGGGCGCTTCGATCAGCTTGTAGCCGTCCTCGGGAAAGGGATACGGCCCGACGTAGGTCTGGAAGGCCTCGATCATGGGCCTCGCCTGCGCGAACTGCCGCTTCGCCTTCTCCAGGCTCCCGGGCAGCACGAAGTAGTCGAGGGACAGGGCGCCGAGGGTCTCCGAGAACTGCACGTACGCCCCGATGTTCAGCGACACGTTGTAGGAGTTGATCGGGTAGTGGACGCGCCAGTCCCAGCGCGTGTAGCCGTTGCCGAGGTCGGTCTTGCCCATGAACCGGCCGTTGGACACGTCCATCAGGCCGTTCGGCACCGCCACGCGGATGTCCATGCCCTCCGGCTCGTCGCGCCACTGGTCCTTGCTGGGCCACCAGACGCTCGACCCTTCGCCCTCGTTGGCCGTGTTGATCCACGGACGGCCGTCCGGATCGGTCCGGAACGCGAGGCCGCCGAAGCGCCCCTGCTCGCGCGGTTGTCCCGAGTAGCCGACGTCGATCGTATAGGTGCGGCCCGCGCGCAGCGTCTCCGGGAAGTCCACGTAGAGCGTGTTGCGCACGCGCTCGTACTTCAACGCCGTCGTCCCCATCCGGAGGGACTCGACCTGGAGGTTCTCGTAGAGCTCGAGCTGGATGCGGGTGTCGTCGCTGAGCATCCGGAACCGGACGGCGTTCGTGCCGCGGATCGACTTGGCCTCGGGGTCCACCCGCACGTCGAGCACGTAGTACAGGAGGTCGTTGTTGGCCCGGTAGCGGCCGTAGGCCCCGCGGAGGATGTCGGCCGCCGTGGGCGCGCGCATCGTCGACGGCGGGGGAGGGGCGGGCGGCTTCGTCTGGGCGCCGGCCGCCTGAACCGTCAGGACGACCCACGCCGCCGTCAGCGCGATGAGTGGACGCACGCCGGCATCATACCGGGCCGTCGATCGGAAGCGGCGCCGGTTGGCCTACGATAGGCGCGATGCCCGCCGTCCACCGCCGTCCCGCGCTCGTCCCGACGCTCCTCCTGCTGGGCGCGTGCACGGCGTGCGGCGATCGCGGGCCGTCGCTGGCCGAAAAGGCGGCCGCGGCCCGCCAGGCGCAGGAGGCGGCGGACGCGAAGGCGCGGGAGGCGACGCGCGCCGAGCGCGAGGCGCGGCGGCTGGAGGCCATGTGGCGCTACCAGGAAGCCGTGGTGGGAAGCGGGCCGCAGGTCACGGCCGCCATCTTCGCCACCGACGACGTGGACGCGGACGGCCAGGGCCCGCGGCCCGTCCAGCTCGTCTTCCGCGACCACGCCGAGTGGGGCCGCGCGGCCTATCTCGTGCTGCAGGCCGGCGACTTCGCCTGCCGCCCCCGCTGCAACGTCGAGGTGACGGTGGACGACGGCGCGCCGGAGCGGCTGGCGGCGTCTCGCCCGGACACGGACGAAGCCATCGCGCTCTTCATTCGCGACTCCGCCAGGCTGTGGCGACTGACCGGCGATGCGGCGCGGCTCGCGATCGCGTTTCCGGTGAAGGCAGGCGGCACCCGGACCGCCGTGTTCGACGTGGTGGGGCTCGACGAGTCGAAGATGCCGGGATGGTAGAGCCGAGGTGCCTGCGATGATCCAGACCGTCCTCTTTCGTGCGGCCGCGGTGGCCGTGTTCGCCGCGTGTGTCGTGCTGCCGGCTCGCGCGCAGCACGTCGTCGGTCCCGGCGGGACCGGGCCGGTGCCGGATCCCGTGAATCACGACATCACCGGACGCTTCCAGGCGAAGTTCGCCAGCGTCGGCGACGACATGTTCATCGGCGGCCAGCCGACCGAGCAGGCGCTGCGCGACCTGAAGGCACAGGGCGTCACCACCGTCGTGAACCTCCGCATGCCCGAGGAGATGGCGCGGATCGGCTTCGACGAGGCCGCCCTCCTGAAGACGCTCGGCATCACGTACGTCCACCTGCCGATGAACGGATCGGCCGGCAACCCGTACGGCGCCGAAGCCCTCGACCGGTTCGCCGCCGTGATGGCATCGGCGCAGGGTAAGGTGCTGCTCCACTGCACCGTCGCCTGGCGTGCGAGCCATCTCTGGGCCGCGTACCTCATCCGCGATCGCCACGTGCCCGTGCCGGCCGCGCTGGCGCAGGCGCGCGCGATCAACCTGCGCGAGGATGCGCCGTTCGGATCGCAGCACCCCGTCGAGGGGTTCCTCGGCCGCACCCTGGCCGAACTGCCGCGCCCCAAGCCCTGAGACGCGTCGCGAGCCCCCCGCCGCAGATGACGCCGTCCCGCGAACGGACCACTCACCGCACCGGGACCCGGGTCTCCCCCGGCGGCGACGTGGCCTTCTCGGCGCTGGTGACGGCCGGGGCCGTCGGCGCTGCCGCCCTGTTCAGTTGGCTGGCGTACCGCGGGTGGCGGGACGGGCAGGCGCACTGGGAGTGGTTCCTGCCGTTCGCCGTGCTCCTGGTGCCGATTGCCGGGGCCCTCCTCTGGTTCCTGCCCGGACAGCTCTCGAGGCTCGGCTATCCCCGGCCCGTGCTGCACGTGGACCCGGACCCGCTGGTCCTCGGTGGTGCCGCCGATGTGCGGTGGTCCTTCGACGGCGACGTCGCCCGCCTGCGCACGCTGCACGTGTGGCTCGAAGGCTACGAGTGGCGACCCGACGCGGAGCTGTCGTCGGGTCCCGGTCGCTCCGTCTTCGCGCGGATCGACGTTGCGCGCGTGCATGCGCCCGAGGGCCGGGCGCTGGCGGCCAGCGGCGCCGGCCGGGTCCAGGTGCCGCTCACCACGATGCACACGTTCGGCGGCCACTGGACGCGCGTCGACTGGGCGCTCGTCCTCGAAGCCGCGATGTCGCGCGGTCCGGAGCTGACGGCCCGGGTCCCCGTGACGGTCGTGGCGCCACCTGCGAGGATGGCGTGACGCACGGCCTCACCGTCGTCACCCCAGGTCTGGTCAGGCCCGGCGAGGTCATGACCGTCGCCATCGAGTGGGCGGACCTCGCACCAGGCGAGACGATCGAGGTGCAGCTTGCGTGGACGACCGGCAACTGCCATCCCGTCGAGACGTCCGTGGCCGACACGCGATCCGTGCCGGCCGGGGGCGGATCCGGCCGCACGGCCCTGACGTTCGTGAGCCCGGCCGGCCCGCTGTCGTTCATCGGGGCGATGGCCACGCTCGGCTGGAGGGTTCGGGTCGCGGCGTCCGGCGGCGCCACGGCGGTCGCGCCGTTCGCGCTCTCGCTGACCGACGGCCCGATTCGGCTGCGGCCGGCGGGCGAGCGTCCGCGGTAGCCGCCTGCCGCGCGGGCACGCCGTCGCTCAGCCGGAGATGCGCCCCAGCGCGTTCGCCGCGGCCTTGCGTACGAGCGGCTCCCGGTCGTCGGACAGCACCTTGATGAGGGCCGGGATGGCCTCCGAGCTCTCGATCCGCCCCAGGGCGTTGGCCGCCTGGACGCGCACGCCGGTGTCGCCGTCGCCGAGCAGGCGCGTGAGTGTCGGCACGGCGGACGCCGATTCGATGTTGCCCAGCGCCCACGCGACCACTCGGCGCATGGCCGGGTCCGCGTCGGCGGCCACCTTGACGAGCGCCGGGACGGCGTCGTCGCGCTCGATCTTGCCGAGGGCCCAGGCCGCGGCCTTGCGCACGCCGAGATCGTCGTCCCCGAGCGCCCGGCGCGCGTCGTCGCCGCCCGAGGGCCGTTCGAAGTAGCCGAGCGCGAGCAGCGCCGCTTCCCGCGTCCGCGGATTCGGACTCGCGAGCTCGCCGCCGAGATCCCGGCTGAGGTCCGGCGCGTCGAGGCGTCCGGCGAGGCGCGCCGCGGTCTGCCGCACGCACGCGTCCGCGTCCGCCAGGCCCGCGCGCAGGGCCGGCAGCTGGGCCGCGTCCACGACGGCCGCGTCCACCCAGTCGAGGAGCCCGGCGCCGTCGAACGCCCCCGCGCCCTCGCCGAACGCGATCTGGCTGCGCCGAATCCCCCAGCGCGTGTCCAGGCTGCGCCCGACCAGCACGCAGACCACCGGATCCACGCCGCGGACCCGGTCGAGCAAGTCCCCGACACCGGGCGGCGTCTGTCCCGCCGCCGTCTGCGCCTCCCCCGACGCTTCGCGCGCGGCTCCGGTCGCGCGCGAGACGATCAGGGCCAACATGGCCGCGCCTGCCAGCGCGAGGACATACGCCGCCCGTCCTGCCGGCCTCGGCGTGGCCCGCAGGGTGTGCTCGCTCTCAGTCATGGCGATCTCCGCTGGGTGTCAGGCGCCGTTCGGGCGCGGCCTCGGTTGCGGTCTCGGCTGGGGTTGCGGCTGCGGTCGGGGACTGGGCCAGCGCATGCCGCCGCGTCCCATCGCCTGCGCCGCCATCTTGCGCATCTCGGGATCCGGGTCCTTCAGCATCTCGGCGAGCGCGTCGTAGGCCGCCTCGTCCCCGAGTGCCACGAGCGCGCGCAGGGCGCCCGTCTTCACCTGGCGGTCGGCATCCGCGAGCGCGCCGCGAAGCGCGGCCGCTGCGTTCGGGTCCTCGATCTGGCCCAGGGCCCAGACCACGGTGCGCCGCATCTCGACGTCGTCGTCCTTCAGGGCCTCGAGCAGCTGCGGCGGTGCCGGCCGCCGCTCGATCTGGCCGAGCGCCCACGCGGCCTGGCGGCGGACGCCGGGCGAGGCGTCCTTCAGCGCCGCGCCGAGCGCCGGGATGGCGGCGGCGTCCTCGATCTGGCCCAGGGCCCAGGCCGCCTGGCGGCGGACGTCGCTCGACGCGTCCTGCTGCAGCATCCGGGTCAGCGGTTCGACGGCGCGGCTGCTCTCGATCTGACCGAGCGCCCACGCCACCTGCTTGCGCGTGGCGTCCGAGCGGTCGTTCGCCATCGTCAGCAGCGGATCGACCGCTTCAGGTACCTCGATCTGCCCGAGGGCCCACACGGCCTGCTCGCGCACGGCCTCGTCCGCGTCCTTGAGCGCCGCGGTGAGCGCGGGGACCGCGGCGCGGTCCTCGATCTCCCCCAGGGCCCACACGGCCATCTTGCGGATGCGGGCGTCGGCGTCGCCGACGGCCGTCGTCAGGGCCGGCACGGCGCGCGCGTCCTCGATCTGTCCCAGCGCCCAGACCGACTGCGATCGCACTTCCTGGTCGGCATCCTTCATGGCCGTGGTGAGCGCGTCGATGGCCGTGGCGCTCTCGATCTGTCCGAGCGCCCAGGCGGCCGTCCGCCGCACCTCCACGTCCGCGTCCTTGGCGAGCGCCGCGCTCAGCGCGGGCACGGCCCGGCTGTCCTCGATCTGGCCGAGGGCCCAGCCGGCCATCCGGCGCGTCGCGGCGTCCTGGTCCTGCTGCAACGTCCGCGAGAGCGCGTCCACGGCGCGCGGGTCCTCCTGGTTGCCCAGGGCCTGCGCGGCGTTCTTCCGCACGTCGACCTCGCTGTCCCCGAGCGCCCCGATCAGGGCCTCGAGCATGGCCGGGCTGATCGTGCGCTGGGTGTCCGACGTGGCGTGGTGCACGGCCTCGCGGATGGTCGTCTCCACGGCCTTGTCGGAGAGCGCGCCGCTCACCGCGTCGATGGCGGTCCTGGCGATCCGGCCGATGAAGCTGGCCGGCGCCCGGCGCAGCTCGAGTGCCGCCTCGGGTGCCTGATCGGGCGCGGGCACGTCGGCCGGGGCGTTCGAGCGAGCCGCGGTCGCCGCGGCCTCGCGCTCCGTCGCCGACTGCGCCGCGGGCAGCGGCGCGGCGGCGGTGTCGACCGGTGAAGGCGCGCCCACGAGCGCCTCGGCGGCGCGGGGGGCGGTACGGACGGGCGTGACGGCGGCGAGCGGCACGACGACGATCGCGATGACGGCCGTGAGCGCCACGGCCTGGGCCCTGGTCAGGCCGTTCCTGTCGAGGCCGGGCTCGAGGATGGCGAGCAGCCGGCCCTCGAAGGTGGAGCGCTGCGCCATGGGCAGCGCCGCCGCGGGCGTGTGCAGGCGTCCGATCGTCTTCACCATGTCGAGCAGGTGCTCGGCGTAGGTGGACGCGCGCATCCCCGCGCGCAGCACCCAGTCGTCGCACGCGCGCTCGGCCTCGGCACGCAGGCGCCGGGCGGCCATCCACACGAGCGGATTGAACCAGTAGACGGCGCAGGCGAGCTGCGTGAGGCACTGCGTGAGCGAGTCCAGGCGGTGGACGTGCGCCAGCTCGTGGAGCATCACGATGCGGCGGCGGTCCTCGGGCCAGTCGTCGGCGTCGGCCGGGAGCAGCACCACCGGGTGCAGGATGCCGAACGTCATCGGCGTGGCCGCCCGCGCGCTCTTCAGCAGGCGCACGGGATGGCCCAGGCCCACCGCGAAGGACATGGTCTCGTTCAGGCTGGCCCATTCCACCGCATCGAGCGGCGTCGAGTGCCGGGCGTACCAGCGCGCGACCAGCAGGCCCACGCCGAAGCGCGCGAGCACCGCCGCCGCGCCCAGCAGCCACATCGCACCGAGCCACGCCGGCACCCGCGACTGCCACGAGATGGCCGGAGCGTCGTCTGCCGGGATGGCCGCGACGGCCACACCCGGCCCTTGCGCCTCCCTGGCCGCGTCGGGCGACGCGGGCGCCAGGTCGACGCGCCGGGCAGCTCGCGGCGCCGGCGCCGGCGCCGAATCGCCGATGGGCGTCAGCGCGGCGACCTGCGCGGCGGGTGCGACCGCGATCGCCGGCAGCGCCGGGACTTCCCACTGGAACGGCTGCACCAGCGTCACCACCGGCAGCGCCAGCAGGCCGAACAGGCCCAGCTGCCAGGCCAGGTGCCGCGACGCGGCTGAACCGCGCTTCAGCCACAGCGCGGCGAGGGCCGCCAGCCCGAGGAGAGCCGAGCCCTTCACCGCGGATCCGAGCAGCACGGACAGGACGGCCGTCGTACCCATCGCTACCTCCCCTCCCGCTCGGCCTGCCGAATCCGCGCGGCGAGCTTGTCGAGTTCCGACGACGAGAGCTTGGCCTCGTCCAGTTGCACGAGCGCCATCACGGCGGCTTCCACCGAGCCGCCGAAGAAGGTGCCGAGCAGGTGCGAGAGGGCCGCGGTCTTGGCCGTCTCCTGCGGCACCGTCGGCACGTAGACGTACCGCTGGCCGTCCTGGCGGTGGCCGACGTGGCCCTTCTCCTCGAGCACGCGCAGGGTGGCGCGGACGGCCGAGTAGCTCGGCGGGTCGGGAATGCGATCCAGGACCTCGCCGACGGTGGCTTCGCCCACCTGGTAGATCACGTTCATGATCTGGCGCTCGCGCTTGCTCAATTCCTGGGCGGGACTCATCGATCGCTCCGTTTCCACGGCCACTGGTTCAGTCTGCTAGTTTTCTAGCATCACTGTGCTGGAATTCTAGCAGCGACCTCCGCGCTGTCAAGCCCCCGCCGTTCAACAGGTGGGACGAAGGGTGGGCCGGCGACCGTCGCCGGCCCTGGAACACGGGGAGGGAGGAGGGAAGGGCGAGGGAGACCGGGCGGCCTCCCTCGCGTGTGGGACGGGCGCCTACCAGGAGAAGCGGGCGCCCAGGCGCAGCGAGAACGGCGCCTGGAACTGCTGCCCCGAGACGTTCTGCGAGGTCGGCGTTCCGTAGTCGGGATTGAGCACGCCGAAGCTCTGCTCGATGGCGGCGTTGTAGTCGGTCACCTTCCGCGTGTTGAGCACGTTGAAGGCGTCGGCGAGGAGCGTGACGCGGCGCGTCCCGAACGTCAGCGCGTAGCTGGCCTGCACGTCGAGCTGCGTCTCGAACGGCGTCCGCGTCTTGAAGCCGTCCACGGTGTCGAAGCCCTCGCCGCGAGGCGTCAGCGGGATCTCGCTGTCGTTGTCGTAGGGCGCCAGCGCTGCCAACGCCGTCAGCGGCTTCCCGGACTGGACGCGCAGTCCGGCACCAATCGCGAGGCCGCCCATGAACGCGTAGTTCCCGTACACCTTGACCTGGTGCGGCCGATCGAGCGGCAGCGGCCCCTCACCCAGCTTGCCCAGGTAGCGGATGTCGCCGAGATACCCGAACTCGGTTCCGCCGATGGCCGTGAACGAGGGGTCGTTGGTCGGGAAGTCGTACAGGGACGTGATGCCCGGATCGGACTGCCCGTTGTCCTCGCGATAGAAGCCCTCGAAGTTGCCGAAGAGCCGCGACCACCGGTAGCTGGCCAGCGCGGACCAGTTGTTCGCGAAGCGGCGGTCCACCGTCAATTCCACCGCGTCGTACACGTGCTTCGGATCCTCGAAGCTGGCGCCCAGCTCCGGGAATCGGGTCGGGAAGCTCGCGTCGGGATTCGTCAGGATGTACTCCACCGAGGAGAGGCCGGGCAGTCCCAGATCGTAGGCGACGACGGGCGCGTCGGCGATGTCCTCGAGCACGCGTCCGACGTTGCGATGGATGTAGCGCACGCCGAGGTTCGTGTTGGCCATCGCCTCGTACTCGAAGCCCGCCACGAACTCGTCCTGGTAGGACAGCTTCGCATTGGGATCGATCTGGTCGGCGCCCACGCCCGAGAGGACGAAGTGATTGGTCTGGCCGCCGGCCTCGGTGCCCTGGGGGATCGGCTGCGTCAGTTGCGCGTCGAAGTAGTCGATGCGGCTGGCGCCTTCGTCGCCCGACAGGGCCCGCGCCGCCAGGTCGTTCGGGATGCGCGCGTAGTAGCGGCCGTAGTTGCCGTACAGCTTGCTGCGGCCGCCGCCGAGCACGTCGAACACGACGCCGATGCGCGGCGCCCAGTTGTTCTTGAGGGCGAAGTCGCTCAGTTGCTCGCCCGTGAGCGTGGTCAGCGTGTCGAAGGTGCCGACCAGCGTCTGCTGCTCGTAGCGCAATCCTGCGTTCACGGTCAGCCGATCCCCGACGCGCCAGCTGTCCTGGGCGAACGCCGCCCAGTAGTTCTGGGTCGTCACACGACCCGAGTTGAAGTTCGCCCGCGTGACGCGCCAGATGCGGCCGAACGTCGGGTCGCTGAGGATGCTCACCTGCGCGCCCGTCGCCGTCTCCCGTCCATCGGGGGCCGTGAACGTCGGTCCGGTGCGCTGGTTCACCTGGGAGTACTCCACGTCCTCGAAGAGGGCGCCCGCCTTGATCTCGTGGCGGCCCTGAATGTAGGTGACCTTGCCCGAGAACTGGTGGTTGGTGCTCTCGTTGCCCTGCTCGAAGAAACCGATGCCGCCCGTGATCACGTTGGGCACCACCGTGGTGTCGGTCACCCGCCACTCGTTCACCCCGGGCGTCTCGGCAATCCTGTTGAAGGCGTGCGCGTAGCTGCCCTCGACGAGCAGGTTCGAGCCGAGGACGCCGTCGTAGCGCAGCGTCTGGTTGTGGCCGCCGAACTCGATCTCGCTGAAGGACGAAGTGTCGTCGACCAGCAGGGAGGACGTGCGCTGCGGACCGTTCTTGCCCTTGGCCGGATCGCCGAAGAAGGAGGCGTCGAGGCGGTGCGCCGCCGCGGCCTGCCAGGTCAGCTTGCCAGAGTACGCCAGGAACGTGCGGTCGCGGTCCACCTCGCCGAGGCTCCGGAGCGGGAAGTCGTCCGGCGCGATGAACGTCCGCTTCTCCCAGGCGGGGTTGATGGCCGCGAAGCCGAACAGCTTGTTCTGGATGAGCGGGAAGCCCGCTTCGATCCCGACGTCCGATCGCTGCGTGTGCAGCGTGTTCACGGTGCCGTTGGCCGACTGGTAGGTCTTCCAGTCGGCTTCGAGCGTATTCGGCTGGGTGTAGCCGAAGACGGATCCGTTGATGGCGTTGCTTCCGCTCTTGGTGACGACGTTCACCACGCCGCCGAGCGACTGGCCGAACTCGGCCTGATAGCCGCCCGTCTTGACCTGGACCTCCTTGATGAAGTCGAAGGGCGTCGCGCTGCCGAGCGACCCGAACACGATCGAGTAGGAGCCGACGGCGCCGTAGCCCGTGTTGGTGATGTTCACGCCGTCCACCACGTACAGGTTGTCCAGTCCGGATCCGCCGGACACGGAGGGATTGGCGGTGCCGGCCGACCCGCTGCTGCTGACCCCGGGTGCCAGGTACAGCGTGTCGGTGAACCGGCGGCCCACCGGCACCTTCGCCAGGAGCTCACTGGAAATGACAGCGCCCGTCGTCGTCGATTTCGTGTCCACGATGGACGACGTGCCCACGACCTGGACGGTCTCGGTGAGCCCGCCCACCTCCAAGCTGAGCGTCAGCGTGGTGGTCTGCCCGAGGCTCACGCTGATGCCCCGACGCTCGACCGCCTTGAAGCCCTGCAGTTCCGCGCGCACCTCGTAGGTGCCGGGCGTGAGGAACGAGGCGCGGAACATGCCTTCCGCGTCGGTCACGTACGCCTTGCTGCCCTGCGGGCCGGTGACGGTCACGGACACGCCGGGCAGCGCGAGCCCCTGCGCGTCGACGAGCTTGCCGCTCAACGTCCCCGTGGTTTCCTGTGCCGACGCGGTCACGCTCAGGGCCAGCCCGAGCGCCACCAGCACTGCGCTCACACGAATGCTCATCAGTCACCTCCCGCCGGTGCGATCCCCGTCACCGTGTGCCAACGGAGCGAACCGGATGCGGGATGTGGTGGAAGGTTCGTGCCAGGCCTGGCGGCACTCATGGAGGGGCAATATGCGTCGAGCGCCGGGACGAACGGGAGCGGCGGCGGAATGTACAAGAATCTGCGCCGGTCGATCGCATGAAATGAATGTTCGTCACCTCATCCGCGCGCGCGGCGTGGCGAGCGCCGGCTGGACACCACCAGCGGACGAGCGCGCGCGACCAGCGCCGGAAGTCGACGCGGACGCCGGGCCGAAGCGAGTCGCGTGGCGTCCGGCCCCGGCCCATCCGTACCGCCGTCTCGCACCGGGCACGTGAGGGCCGAGCCGCTGACCTGGAGGGACGAGACCGTCGGTCGTACGCGTGCGCGGTGACGAAGGCGCCGACGCCGAACCCCAGGCCGACGCGACCCTCGATCGTCCGGACGGTGCCGGCGCGTCTCGTCCCACGCGCGGACACTCTCCTCCGCGTGCGGACGCCCGCCCGCCGCCCGCGTTCCCTCGATCGCGCGATTCCCGCCGGAAAGCTGACAGAAGCGAGGGGCGAGGCCCCCGGCCCGGCTGGCACGCCGTTCGCTCCCGCGTGGCGCATGCTGCAGGACCTTCGCTACGCGGTGCGCACGCTCGCCCGCGCGCCGGGCTTCACGGCGGTCGTCGTCATGACGCTCGCCCTCGGGATCGGGGCCAACACGGCGATCTTCACGCTGCTCGACCAGGTGGTGCTCAGGCCGCTGCCCGTCGCGCCGGCGCGGGCGCTCGTGCAGTTGGACGGGCCGGGCGCCTTCATGGGCTACACCGAGCTCGACCGCGCGTTCTCGTACCCGATGTACCGCGACCTCGAGACCGGGTCCGGCGAGGCGCTGCAGGCGCTCGTGGCCCGCGGGCCCGCCAGCGTGACCTTCCGCGCCGGCGAGGACAGCGAGCGGATCGTCGCCGAGCTCGTGTCCGGCAACCTGTTCCCGGCGCTCGGCATCACGCCGGCCCTCGGCCGGCTCTTCACGCCCGAGGACGACGTCACGCCCGGCGGCCATCCGCTCGTCGTGCTGAGCGACAGTTTCTGGCGACGGCGCTTCGAGGCGGACCCCGGCGTCGTCGGCCAGGGCGTGATCGTGAATGCCACGCCGATGACGGTGATTGGGGTCGCGCCGCCCGGGGTCACGGGGCTCCTCGCCAACGAGCAGCCCGCGATCTTCGTGCCGCTCACGATGAAGCTCGAGATGGAGCCCACCGGCCAGCCGGTCACGGACCGGCGGTTCCGGTGGCTGAACATCGTCGGCATCCTGCGTCCCGGGGTCGCGCCCGACGCGGCCAAGGCCGCCCTCGACGTGCGCTACCAGCAGGCGAACCGGGGCGAGCTGGTGTCGGAGCCGCGGTTCGCCCAGGCGTCGGAGGGCTTCCGCAGCCGGTTCGCGGCGAAGACGCTCGTCCTGCACGATGCCTCGCGCGGGCTCTCGAACGTGCGCGGTTCGCTCGGCACCCCCGTCATCGTGCTCATGGGCATGGTGGGCCTCGTCCTGCTCATCGCGTGCGCCAACGTCGCGAACCTGATGCTGGCGCGGGCCACGGGCCGGCAGCGTGAGATGAGCGTGCGCCTGGCGGTCGGCGCCGACCGCCGGCGGCTGGTGCAGCAGACGCTGGTCGAAAGCGCGGTGGTGGCCGCCCTCGGCGGCGCGGCGGGAGCGCTCGTCGCGGCGTGGCTGGGCGACGCCCTGCTCCGCGTACTGCCGCTCGATCCATCGGTCACGCTCACGACGTCGCCCGATCTGCGCGTGGCCGCGTTCACGCTCGTCGCCACCGTGCTCACCGTCCTGCTCTTCGGCGTCGCGCCCGCGCTTCGCGGCTCCGCGTTCGACGTGAACCGGGCGCTGAAAGAGGAAGCCTCGGCCGCGGGCGGCGGCGTGCAGCACGCGCGTCTGCGCCGCTCGCTCGTGGTGGCGCAGGTGGCCCTGTCCACGCTGCTCGTCGCGGGCGCCGGCCTGTTCGTGCGGAGCCTCGTGAACCTGCAGCGGCTCGGTCCGGGCTTCGACACCGATCACGTCGTCACGTTCTCGCTGGATCCGTCGCAGTCCTCCCGATCGCAGACCGCCATCAAGCAGCTGTTCGGCCGGATCCAAGGGGACCTCGCCGCCCAGCCCGGCGTGACCTCCGTGTCGATGTCGGACGTGGGCGTGCTGACGGGCACCTCCTCTCAGAGGACCATCCGCGTCCAGGGCTACGAGGCGCAGCAGGGCGAGGACATGAACCCCTGGACGCTCGCCGTGGCCCCGCGCTTCTTCGACACGCTTGGCGTGCCGCTCGTGGCGGGCCGCGACTTCACCGAACGCGACGCCGAGGGCGCGCCGTTCGTGGCCATCGTGAACGAGACGTTCGCCCGCTACTACTTCGGCGACGGGAACCCGATCGGCCGGCGCATCGGCTTCTCGGCCTACGACGACCCGGCGCGCATGGAGATCGTCGGGGTGGCGAAGGACACGAACTACTCCCAGATCCGTCCGGGCGAGGCGGGCGAGGGCGACGGGCTCAGGACCGCCACCGACGGCGTGCCGCGCATCGTCTACACGCCGTACGCGCAGGAAGAGGCCGTCGCCGAGATGACCTTCTACCTCCGGACGACGGCCGCCGCCGCGCCGGCGGTGCCGGCGCTGGCCCGCGAGGCGGTGGCTCGCATCGACCGGGGATTGCCGGTCTTCAAGATGACGACGATGGAGACCACGGTGGCCCGGTCGCTCGCCGTCGAGCGCATGCTGGCGGTGCTCTCCATGCTCTTCGGCGGCCTGGCGACCGTGCTCGCGGCCGTGGGCCTCTACGGCGTCATGAGCTATGCGGTCGTCCGGCGGACGCGCGAGATCGGCATCCGCATCGCGCTCGGCGCCGGCGCGGGCGACGTGCTCACGATGGTGCTGCGCGAGGTCGGCCTCCTGACGGCGATCGGCATCGCCGTCGGCCTGCCGGGCGCGTACGCGCTCGGCCGCGCGGCCCGCGCGCAGCTCTTCGGCCTCACGCCGCTGGATCCGCCCTCGCTCGTCGGCGCGGCGGTGCTCCTCGCCGTCGTTGGCGCGCTGGCCGGCTACCTGCCGGCGCGCCGGGCCGCCTCGACCGAGCCGCTGCTCGCCCTGCGCACCGAGTAGGCCCGCGGCGCCGCCGCTCCGACGGCAGCCGCGGGGAGCCGGTTCGTGACCTACCGCGAGCGCGGCTGGCTGGTGGGCGGCACCAGGCCCTTCTGTCGCAGGTAGATCGTGAGCGTGCCGTATTCGCGCTCCGTGTGTGGCGCCGTCCTGGCCGAGGTCGTGGCGCGGCGGCGGATGTCGAGCGCGGCGTGAGGTGAAGACGTCCTGACGCGTGGCCGGCGGCCGCCTGGCGGCTCTGTTCAGATCGCCACGTGGCCGCTCATCACGGGCACCGCGTGGCCGGCGACACGCACGGCGGCGAGCCGGCCGGCGACGACGTCGGCTTCGAGCACGAGGTCCGACGGCCGCCCCATCTCGTACCCCTGTTCCAGCCGCCACCGGTGGGTGCCGTTGCCGAGCGCCTCCGACACCAGGAGCTGCGCGGCCAGGAGCGCCGTGGCCGATCCCGTGGCCGGATCCTCGGGCGTGAGCGCGGTCGGCGCGAACATCCGCGCGCGATAGGCCGTGTCCGGATGGTCGCCGCCCGGCGTGTAGCAATAGCCGGCGTCGGTGCCCACCGCGTCCACGATCGCCGACCAGTGGGGCTCGATCGGACGCGCGCGGGCCAGGGCGTCGCGCGTGGCCAGCGGCAGGTGCAGGAAGCGCGGCCCGCCTTCGAACGCCCGCGGGGCGTGGCCGCCGAACCCGATGTCGGAGGGGCGGAGTCCGAGGGCGCGCGCCGCCGAGGCCGCGTCCACGCCGGACGCCGGCACCTCCACGGGCACGACCGGCGCGGTGAAGATCGCGTGCGGATGTCCGTCGCGCCGTGTGACGTGCACGGGGACGAGTCCTGCGCGCTCCTCGAGGGTGATCGTGACGTCCAACGGGTCGTCCGGTGCGGCGCCCAGCGTCGCGAGCAGGATCGCGCAGCCGATGGTGGGATGTCCGGCAAACGGGATCTCGCCGTTCGGAAAGAAGATGCGAACCCCTGCCGTGTGCGCCGTGTCCCCGGGCGCCTGGACGAAGATCGTCTCGGACAGGTTGAACTCGCGCGCCACCTGCTGCATCTGAGCGTCCGAGAGCCCGTCGGCCTCGAGCACGACGGCCAGTGGGTTCCCCGCGTAGGGGCGGGTGGTGAAGACGTCGAGCGTGTGGAAGGGCAGGCGGCGCATGGCTCGCCGGCCACTATACCGTCCGCCGCTTCAGGCGGTCGTGGCGGGATCCACATCGGCGAGCGCGAGCCGCACGTTCGTCAACGACAGGAGCGGCCGGCCCCCGGCATCAGGGGCGGTGGTCCCGAGCCGCGCGAAGACCGTCACGTCGAAGACGAAGACGCCGCCCTGCGGCGGCGCGCCGTGGGCGCCCATCCACGCGGTCATCGCGTCGGCCAGCTGGGCACAGGCGCCATCCGCGGCCGTGAGGTCGCGGGCGGGCACGAACGCCGCCGCAGGACGAAGGGCGACGGGGACGGTGGCGACGATCGCAGTGGCCGCGGCCGTCGGCCCGTCCGACCCCGCGCCGCCGTTGAGGGGCAGGAGGAACGAGACGCCGATCCGGACGTCGCGGCCGGCGTGCTCGGGCGATGCCGGCGTCACCTCCAGCAGCGCCGCGAAGAAGCTGGCCAGCCGGCCCCACAGGGTGCGCGGCCGCGGCTGCGGCAGTGGGGCGGCCGACGCCATGTCCACCGGGCCGTGGTGCACCACCAGGGGCCAGGCGACCTCGAGCGCCGTCACGCGATCGATCGCGTACACGAACTCCGGGCGGGTGGCCCGGTCTGGCAGCAGCCCGACGTTGCGGGTGACGTCCACGTAGCCGCGGATGTTCTGCGCCTGGATCAGATCCAGGCCGCGCACCACGTGAGACAGCACGAGGTCCGGGAGCGGGCCTCCCGCCTCGTCGGGACCGGCGGGCGCCGCCGACGATCGCGCCAGCCTGCCGCCGGCCGCCGGCCCCTCGAGTCGACGCGCGCGGACGAGCAGCCCGGGCGCCGACGGCGGGAGCGGCCGGCCGGCGTCGCCTGCGCGCGCGCCGATCGTGGCCCGCACGTGTCCGCCGCCGACGTCGCGGCAGCGCACGTGGAAGCGGGGTGCCGGAAGCGCCGCGTCGGCGACCGGCGCCGCCGTCCAGGCGCTCCAGGCCCGGGCGATGCCGGCGGCCATCTCCGCCAGCACGTGCAGCGCCCCCCGCGCCGCGCTGGCCAGCGGGGCGCTGTCCAGGGCGTCGGGCGTGGCGAGCACGCCGAGGTCCGTCCACAGGGCGGCCGCGATGCCGTCGTACTTCGCGAGCCAATAGGGCAGCGTGTCGCGCGGGTCGCTGTTGGCGCGCGCCAGCGCCGGGTCGGGAAGGTTGATCTCGACGTCGGTCTGCAGCTGGTCCTGCGCCGCGCCGGAGTACGCGTACGTATAGGCGTAGTCGTACGTCTTCAGCGCCTGGAGGTCGGCCGGGGCCTCGGCGTAGCGGATCTCCTGCGAGAGCATCACCGGCGCCCGCGGATAGCTGCGCAGGGCGATGGGGACGTCGATGCGCGCCAGCGGCCGCTGCAGCGGCTCGGCGAAGGTCAGCCAGCGCGACGACTGGTACCCCTGCGCCTTGGCGTCCTGGATGTCGTATTCGAGCTCGCCGGCGGCGAAGGTCAGATCCACCCCGATGCTGCGGACGGCGGCGTGGCGGCTCAGCGCCACGAGGAACGTCAGCGGCGAGGCGCCGTTGACGAGCGTCAGCTTCCGCGTGGTGATGGAGCACTCGGGTGCGCGGGCCAGGTAGCCCACGGTGACGGCCGGCTCGAGGAGCCCGGGATCGTCCAGGACGCCCTCGGCCAGATCCCGTACGGGCACCTGCAGGGCGGCGGCCACGGCCTCGAGACTCTCGCCCGCGTGCGCGGTGTGCCGCTTCACGGCCTCGGGCGGCCAGGCCATCGTCGCGCCCGGGCGCAGCAGGCCGGGCATCGACGCGATGCCGCTCACGACGTCGGCCAGCGGGGAGCCCATCGCGGCGGCGAGCGAGTCGAAGGTCTCCCCCTCGCGGATCGTGTACGGATGGCGATCCGGCCGGTCGACGGCAGCGCCGGCGAGGAGCACGTCGGCGCGGCCGCGATTCGATTCGGCGCACGCGAGCGCCGTGACGCCGGCGCGCACGGCCACCGTGTCCAGCGTGTCGTCCGTCCGGACGGCCGACATCGCCAGGGCCACGGTCGCGCCCCCAGCCACGAGCCCGGGCGTGGCGCCGTTCATCTCGAGGAAGGTCTGCAGGGCCGGCGCCAGTGGGACGCCCGGGGCGAGCCGATCCAGCAGCACGCCGATCGTGTCGTCCGCCTGGACGGCGCGCCGCGTCGTGACGAGGCCGAGCGACGCTCCCGCCTGGAACAGCCCGCCGGTGCGCGCGACGGCGGCCGCGAACGCCTCCAGCGTGCGCCCGAGCGCGTCGGCGACGGTGCGGAGCGTGTCGGTGGCCGCGATCTCGTGGCCCAGCACCGTCGCCCCCGGGCACAGCAGGTACGGCAGGTCCGCGGCGAGGCGCGCGAAGGTGGACACGGGCGCGTCGAAGTGCTGGGCCAGCCGTTCGAGCGTGGCGTCGTCGGGCACCGTGAACGACACCGCCGTGACGCGTCCGGCCAGGCGGGGCGCCGTCGCCGGATCCGCGAACGGCGATTGCACCCGGGCCGGGAACTGGACCACGGCGTCCACGTCGTAGCCGGAGGCCAGTTCCACCAGCAGGCGTTGATGGAGGGCGTCACGCGCGGCTTCGAGATCCGGCGGCGCGGTCTGCGGCGGTGGGTCGACCACGGCCGTCACCTGGTTCCTGACCGCGCGGGCGAGCGCGGCCTTCGCGGCCAGGATCTGGTCGTACTCGGCGCCGGCGCCGAGGCGTTCGCACGCCGTGACGCCGATGGCCGGGGACAGGGCACGGTCGATGGCGGCCAGGAACGCGCGCCCGACGCGATCGAGGTCCACGCCCGTGACGAGGGTGTCGGTGGCGCCGGTGATGGCGCCGGCCGCGTAGCGGGGCACGGGCACGGGATACGCGGGATCGGACGACCACAGCCGGTTCAGGAGCGGGCGCGGCGCGAAGAAGAACGGCGTCGTGTCGATCAGGTAGCTGACATCGGCCCACGCCACGACCATCAGCCGTCCCGTTGCCGCGGCCGTCGCGCCGGCGGCGGCCGGCGCGTCACCGCTCGTGGCCAGCCGCAGCCCGTCGAAGGCGTCCGCGAATCGGCGGCCGAAGTCGCGGAGGCTCAGGGCGTCGTCCCCGGGCTGCGACGGGTCGCTCGTCAGGTGCGGCGCGACGGGCGAGGCGGCCACGCCGGTCCCGGCATCGTCGGTCAGGGCGGGATCGATCAGCGAGGACGCGCGGCGGATGCGGAGCTCGACCGCGAGCGGACAGATGTGCAGGTCCTGGTCGCGGCCGGGCGCGAAGGTCTGGACCACGTCCTCGGGCGGCGCCAGGCACCACGCCCCGGGCGCCAGGAGCCCCGGGGCCGACGTGTTCTGCGCGGCCAGGGCCGACAGCGTCGCGGCGTGGCATCCGGGTCTGGCGCGCAGGGCCGCGAGCAGCGTCGCGAGCGTGTCGTGTTCGGCGACCGGGAGGGTCTCGTCGGCGGCGCTCGGGCCGGCGCCAGCCGGCCGATACCGGAGCGCGGCGCCGACGCGCAGGAGTCCCGTGACGTCCGCGTTGGCCCGCGCGAGCCGATCGACGCCGATCCCCAGCCCCGTGGCGATGCTGCCCAGGCAGTCCCCATCGGCGATCGTGACGGTGGCCGTCCTGTGCTCCGGGGCGATCGTCGCGTGCAGCGGAATGGCGAGGACGGCGCCGGCGGCCAGCCAGCCGGCGGTGTCGGCGTTGGCGGCCGCGAGATCGCCGAGCGCCAGGCCGTGCGCCGCCGCGACATGCGACAGCGTGTCGCCAGGCCGCACCGGCGCCGTGCTCATCCGTACCAGCACCTGCGTTCCTGACGGAAAAATGTGTTCCACGCCGGCGTTGGCCCGGCCGATGTCCTCGAGGGGCACGTCCGCCCGCGACGCCACCGTGGTCAGCGTGTCCCCGGCCCGCGCGGCCACCACCGTCTGGCCGATCGTGAGGCGGACGCCGGGCTGGAGGCGCACGCCGGCGTTGAGGCGCGCCAGCGCGCCTGGATCCGGATCGCCGCCGAACCGGTCCGAGATCGCGCCCAGCGAGTCGGTGAGGACGGTCACGTACAGGGTGGGAATCGACAGGACCGCGCTGGCGGCCAGCACGCGGGCATCGAGGGCGTTGGCGGTCGCGAGGGTGACGACGTCGACGCGGTACCGGGCGGCGATCGCGCGCAGGACCTCGCCGGCGGCCGCGGCGTGCGTCAGCGCCCGCAGGCCGCCGACCGTGTCGAGGTACCGGATCGCGGCCGCCGCGAGATCGAGCAGCGCCGCCTTGTCCCCGCGCACTTCCCCGAGGCCGAAGGACGCCCACAATCCGATCACCACGTCCGGCTGACCGAGCTGCGCGGCGATGCGTGCCATGAGCCGGCCGTCGGCGGCGGCTCGCGAGGCCGTGGCCGCCACCGATCCCGACGTGGACGGCGCATAGTGGCCGGCGTCGAAGGTGAGCCGCACGTCGAGCTGCGCCTCCTGCCGCGCGTCGAAGCTGCTCACGATGGACGGCCACTGGGCGAGCGGCACGACGGCGTCGCCGTAGCGGATCGGCACCGTCAGCGTCGGCACGCTGCCGGCCGGGAGCACGCGGTTGCCGAAGACGTCGAGCAGGTCGAAGGCGATCGCGGCCTCTCCGCCGAGGCCGACGTAGGGATCGGCCCACGGGTCGTCGGCCGCGTTCGGCGAGGCCGCGAACGGGGCGATGCCGAGCCGGCGGCTGTAGCGCCACGGCGCGGCCGGCGGCGGGAGGGCGTCGGTCGCCGGGGGAACGGGCAGGCCGGAGGGGCCGGCGCGGAACGCGGCGGTCGGCGCCAGGCGGCAGGTGAGCAGGTTGAACAGCACCTGCAGGCGGGTCTCGGGCGCGGCCTGCCGATCGGGCGGGGCGGCCTCGCCCGTCGACGGGTCGGGGTCGGTTCGCAGGACGCGCAGGCCGGCGGTGCCCGGCGGGATGACGCCCTGACGCCTGACCCAGCCGGTGTCGACGTGCAGGGTCGCGCCCTCGACGAGCGGGTTCTTCACCGCGTCCACGGCCGCGGCCACGCGGGCGAGGTCGGGCGTCTTCTCGCGTAGCGCGAGATCGAGGAGCGTGTCGCCCACCTGCACGGTGTAGCGGCCCGAATCCGGCAGCGCGACCACGAGGCCGGGCCGCAGCAGGTGGCGGGTCGTGGCGTTGGCCAGCGCCAGGGTGGCCTGGGTCGCGGGTGCCCCGAGCGCCTTGGCGATCGCCGCCAACGTCGCGTCCTTCGGCGCGGCGACCACGGGCGGTGCGACGAACACGTTCGGGGCGCCGCTCGCCAGGTTCTCGGCGCAGATGACGGCGTTGTGGTGGGCCTGGGCGCGGACCGGCGCGCCCGTGGTGTCGACGGCCGTGATCAGGAGTTCGAACGGGGCGGTCTCCGACTGGTTGAACAGCTGCGCCGGCAGCGACTCGCCCTCGCCGGCGTGGTAGCGCAGGTAGAACCCGCCGGCGTTGGTGACACAGGCTTCCCACAGCAGCCGGAGGAACGGCAGCGGCTCGGCCAGCGTCGCGTGACCGGACGCGTCGGGCGGCGCCGCGTGCATCGTCCCGCCGGTGAGACGCGTCGGCGCGTGCGTGTCCGTGGAGAGGTTCGCTTTCACCAGCAGCACCTCGGCCGGCGTGACCGCGTCCGATTGCAGCGAGGCGCCGAGCGGGTCGGCGGCGTTGGACGGGTAGAGGAGATCCAGCCGCGGGGTCGGTGGCCCGGTCGCCCCAGGCGTCGATGGCGGAGCCAGCGCGGCCATGGCCTGCAGCAGCAGCCGCGACGAGGTGACGTCGCTGGCGCGGACCGTGTAGAGGCCGGCGATGAACGCGTCCGGCCGTCCCGGCGACTCGACGCGCGCCAGCAGGAAGCGGACGCGGGTGGCCCAGGCCCTCGCCGCGATCTCGCGCGCCTCGGGCGCCGGCGCGCCGGCGACGCCAGGCGGCCCCGTCATGAGCCGCACGTCGGGCGCCGCGGGCGGCGACGCCGCGAGCTGCGTGCGCAGATCGTCCGGCAGATCGAACACCAGGGGCGTGCCCGTCGCCTGGCCGGCGCTGGCGAACGGGAGCGGCGCCGGCGTGACCCACGGGCGGCCCACGCCGACGGGGAAGCGTCGTTCCGCCACGGCGTACGGGGCCTGCCGCGTCACCGACAGCACGTTCGGCGCAAACGGGGCGGGCCGCTTCAGCAGTTCCCGGAACGCCGTGACCGCGGCCACGTCCGCCGCGCTCAGCGCGACGTCGATTTGCGAGTCGGGGAACGCGGACTCGAACACGATCTCGGGACGCTGGCACTCGGCGTCGCCGGTGAGGAGATTGCGCGTGAGCGTGATCCGGTAGTCGGCCGGAAGGACCGGCGGAGCCGCCCACTGCTGACCCGTCAGGATGGCCAGTGGGTACAGCGGCTCGTCGCTCCACGACGGGTCCCCGACGCGCCTCGTCCCGCGTGGGGCGCCGGCTGGCGTCCGCCGCGGATCCGGCAGCCGCGTCCCTCCCAGGAACGAGCGCGCGGTCATCGCGGCGGCGGCGGCGAACGCGCCGCGCGCGGTCAGCTCGGCGAAGAGCGCGCCGGCCGGCAGCTGCTCGAACGCCGGCAGCCGCACCGTCTCGTAGGCCACGCCGGCGGTCTCCGCGGCGGCGACGACCTCGCCCACGTCGATGCCGAGCCGCTGGGCGATGGCGCGGGGCGACAGCCGCGCATCGGACGTGATGCCGACGGTGACGGGCGGAAGCGCAATGGTGAACTGCTTCGCGAGGAGATCGGGCGAGGCGAGATTCGCCGGATCCGCGGCGAGCGCCTCCACCGTGCACTGGTGCGCCTCGGCCAGCCCCGCCCAGGTGTCGCCCGGACGAATCGTCTCGACGCGGCCGGTGTCGGGCGCGGGACCAGGGATGGCGATCGTCGCCCCGACGGCGAGCAGGCCCAGGACGCGCTGCTGGCTGGTGACGAACGCCGTCGGCTCGAAGCCGAAACGGGCCGAGAAGCCTGCCAGCGTCTCGCCCTCGCGCACCTGGGCGCGCAGACCCGGCACCGGGATGACGCTGCCGGCAGCGAAGAACGTCCCGGCGTCCTGGTTCGCGAGCGCGATGTCGCGCAGCGGATCCACGCCGGCGACGCCGTAGGCGTGCACGAGCGCCGTCAGCGACTCCCCGGTGGCGGGCGTCACGGTCAGTCCGTCGAAGACGTCGAGCGACGCGCGGACCATCTCGCGAAGGATCAGCGTGAAGTAGTCGCCGAACACCACCGCGGCGAGCGAGGTGGGCGCGCTGGACGTCGACTCGGGCGCCAGGTGCGCGGGCGGCCCGCCGGTGCCGCCGCTCCCGTCGACGGGCACCGCGAGCTGCCGGAAGTACTCCTCGAGGAGCGCCACGTACTCCTCGCTGCACGGGTCGAACGTCTCGAAGTCCACGCGGACGCCGGCGTCGGACGTCGACAGCGTGAGATAGGGCGGCACCGGGAACAGCGTGACGCCCGCCGCGACCGCGCCGTCGGCGGGCATGGCGCGCACGCGGAAACGGAAGTTCTCGCGGAGGAAGTCCACGATCCGGCAGTAGGTGATCGGCGCTCGCGGGTTGGCGGCCGTCAGGTCGTGCTGGACGAACTCCAGGGCACTGCGGGTCACGGTGGTCGCGGTCGAGACGAGCACCGCCGCGCGGCCAGCGGCCGCGTGCAGCCCGTCGTGCACGTTCTGCAGCGCCCACAGGAGCTCGGCCTGCGCCAGGGCGTCGAAGCCCGCCGCCCGCGCGGGGTCCGTCTCGCCGAGCGACACGAACATCTGGAGCAGCAGCTGCACGCCACGCGCCTCGTCCGGGGCCGCGCCGGCGCCGGTCGGCCCCGGCGGCGCGGGATAGTCGGACGCGACGCCGAGCGTGACCATGGGACCGATGAAGACGTCCAGCGTGCGCCGCTCGCCGAGGACCAGTCCCGCGCGCCACGGGAGCGGCCGATCGCGCAGGGCCGCATACGCGTCGACGGCCTGCACGGCGCCGCCGGGCAGCAGCCGGAAGCCGGCCGGCGCGCCGGCGGCGAGGGCGCGCGCCGTGGCCGGCGCCTCGATCGTCCAGGGGGGCGGACTCGCCGTGCCGATGGTGAAGCGCGCGCGGACCGTCGTGCTGAACGACAGCGTCACCGTCGCGAACAGCACCTTGACCCTCACCGAGGCGTGCACGCCCGCTTCGAGCACGATCACCGTGGCGGCGTACGCCTCCATGGCGACCGAGACCTGGGCGTAGGCGTACACGTCGAGCGACGCCTGGATCACCTTGAAGTCGATGCGGCCGTAGACGTGTGCGGCGATTCGGATCGCGCCGTGCACCCGGAAGTAGGTGTCCTTCGGCAAGCCGGGGTGCTCGGGCTCGAAGAACGCCAGGACGCCCTCCAGGAGCCCGTCCAGCGTGACGAGCATGCCCCCGCTCATGGCCCCGGATTGCAGTTCCTTGCCCACGCCGATCCGGAGCCCGAGGCCGAACGCGATCACGGGGGCGAGCCGGCCGTTGGTGACCCGCGGGACGAGCGTGCTCGTCGCCCCGCTCAGCGCGCCGAACTTGATGCCGCCCGCGCCCACCACCGGGACCGGCCCGACGAAGGTCGAGAGGGCGAAGGCGCGCGTGAAGTCGAGGTCGTACGGGAAGCCCAGATCGAGCAGGAAGTCGCCGTTGGTGTAGACGTCCACGACGACCAGGGGCAGGCTCAGCGAGACGGCGCCCAGATCGAACCGCCGCATGGCGTCGGGCAGGCGGAGGTCCACGTGGTACACGCCGAGGCCGTCCCCGATCCGCCGGTAGAGGATCTCGAACTGCAGCCCCGCGAACGCCTTGGCGCGCTCGCCCCTGAGCTCCACCCGGAGCCCGTACATCGTCGGGTCGTTGAAGATGACGCTCAGCGTGATCGTGTCGAGCGCCGAGAAGCGCGCGCCCACGAGCCATCCCGACGCCCCGTCGAACTTCAGCGCCGGGAGCCGACGGAGCGGACTGACGGCGCCGTCGACGTCCGCGTACGAGGCCACCAGCGCGTCGATGATGCCCTGCATCGAGGTGAAGGCCCTGGCGTCGCGCAGCGTGACCCGCTGTCCCAGGCCCAGGTAGTCCAGGTCGAACGCCGGGGGACCGCCGCTCGGCACCGCCGGCGGCGGCTGCCGCAGCAGATCCCAGCCGAGCGGCTGGTCCGGATACGCGTAGGTCTTGTCGAGGAAGCGGCCGTAGAGCTTCACCTGGAGGCTGCTGGCGGCCGCCTCGCCGGTGGCGCCCGCCGCGTCGCCCGGCCCGTACCAGAGTTCGAGGACATCGATCCGGGCGAAGGCGAGGTTCAGGTTCAGCTGATCGTACGTGAACCCGACGGCGTTCGTCGTCGCGTTGAGCTGCAGCTCGAGGTTCCTGAGCGGCACTTCGTTCAGCGCGGACCACGGCGCGTCCAGCGAGAAGTGGCCCGCGCCCGGCACGAGGCTCACGAGGTACTGCAGGATCTCCCCGAGCGAGACGTCCCCCAGCCGGACGCCGAAGATCGTATCGCCGCTCCCGAAGGCGGTCTCCACCCGGAAGGTCCGTCCCATCACGACGACGTCGGCGTACAGACTCGTCCTGAGTCCGCCGTCGGCGTTCGCGCGCGGAGCCGGGGGCCGGGCCATCGACAGCTAGGCGCTCGGTTTCGTGTAGGTGAACGTCACGCCGAAGGCGGCGATCGGGATCGTGGCCAGGGTCTGGGTGCAGTCCACGCCGAAGCCGAAGGCGTATTCCTGTTTCTTCGTGTCGATGCCGAGGTCGGTCACCTTGACGATCCCGGTCTTCAGGATCTTGGCCACCGGCGCCAGGCCCGGGATGGCCTCGAGGCCGGTGAGGAACGCGTTCAGCTTCGTGGTGAAGTCCGCGCCGTCGAGACCGAGCGCGGTGCCGACCTGGCCCATCATGTCGGGGAGCTTCCCGAGCGACACGGCGTGTTCGTAGGGCTTGTGGTAGCTGACGACGATGTACTGGTCGACGGTTCCACGGAGGGTGAACTCCTGATCGCCGATCTTGATCTGGATGAAACCGCTGGCGGTGAAGGCACTGGCCCCCGATCCCGCGGTCATCACCGCGGCGGTGGACGGTCTGGCCGAGGTCGTGGTCCGGCGGCGTCTCGCGTTCATCGTGTGTGCTCCATGGAGGCTGGTGGGTCGGTGGGCGGACGGCCCGTGGATGGCGCGCTCAGCTGGCGCCGGGCATAGCCGTGGGCGGCGGCGGACGCGGCGTGGCCGTCCTCCCCGCCGGAGGGCCCGGAGGTCTTGCGGTAGGCTCCGTACCAGCCGAGCGCATTCGAACGCGATCCCGGATCGGGGTCGCCGAAGATGTACATGTCGAAGGCGCCGGCGGGCGGGAAGGTCTTGCCCATCAGCTTCAGCGTGAGCCCCGTCAGCTTCAGCAGGAACGCGCCGTCGGCCGGCAGGAGTTCCGCCGCGAATACCGAGAGGCGGAGGACATCCATCAGGGAGAGGGTCTTGCTGTCGCCGCTGGTCCCGGGCAGCCGCAGGCCCACGGCGACGTGCGGCGCGCGCGGATCCGGCGACCAGAAGAGCCCGAGGGACGCCGTGAGGTCCCCGGCGGCGGCCAGCGCCCCCGGCGTGCCGAGATCGAGATCCGCGACGACACCGAACCAGTCGCCGCTCAGCGGCTGGACATCGCTGCGCGGCAGGCGCACCGGCAGGTAGCCGAGGCTCCACGGGTCCGCCGCGGCGGTGCCGTTCGCGAGCGTGCGGGCGGTGAGGGGGAAGCGGCGCGGCAGGCTGCCCTCCCTGGCGCGCGCCGCGCCCGCGTCGAGCGCCACGCCAGTGGCGTCCATCGAGAAGGCGGCGGCCCCTGGCGCCTCCGTGGGGAAGCGCATGGTCAGCGTGAGCCCCGAGAACCCGATGGCGTCGAAGCCGAAGAGATCGCTCGGCGGGTCCTCACCCGCTGCCGGCGCCCGGAACCCGAGCGTGCCGCCGAGGGTGAACGTCGTGACCGTCTCCGTGCCGGCGCTGCCCCCGGGCATGGTGAGGCCGGCCATCTCCACCCGCGCCACGACGACCTGGGCCAGCACGGCGTCGTCGGTCCGGAACGTGTTCCAGCGTTCGTTGTGGAAGACGTACACGGGCCGCCCCTGGCGGCGCTGACAGGCGCCCGTGAGGACGAGGGCGTTGCCGAACTCCTCGTCGCTGCCCGTGACGGGCGCGCCGAACAGCCGTGCCGGGACCACGATCACCCGCGAGCCGAAGTTCCGGAGCGCCGAGTTGGCGAACTGGGCGGTGAGGTCCAGCACCTGGAACGAGAGGTCCGCGGGCGGCAACCCGGGCGGGCGGGGATCGTCGTGGTAGTCGACCAGCGCGAACACCGAGGCGTCGTCGGCCTCGAGGCTGCCCGACACCGCGTGCACGCGTGACTGGGCGATGCCGACGTGGTGCGCGCGCAGGCCGTGGGGCTGGAGGCCGGGCCGCAGCCCGTCGAGCGCGGCGGGCAGGGCGTCGCCGGGCACGCGCGCGCGCAGGAACAGGACGCCGTTCCACGTCGGGTCGTCGAGGACCGCGGCGACGAAGTGGGCGTACCCGGTCATCGCCCCCTCCGGAGCGGCGGCCTCGTCGGCGGCGGCCTCGCGCGCGTCGTCGATGAACGCGAGCAGGTCCGCCTGGGCCGCCTCGGCCACGGTGTTGAAGGCATCCGGCAGCGTCCACGTGGCGATGTCCCCGGCGAGCGCCGCCACCGCGCGGGGGCTGCTCTTGACGATGAGCATGGTGCCCTGCTCCGCCCACCGGTCCGGCGCGACGTCGAAGACCCAGCCGTCCAGATCGAGGCGGGAGTCGGTCTGGAAGTGCGCCTGGAGGGCCGCCGGGTCCGACACGACCAGGAACTGCTGGCTGGCCAGGAGCGCCGCGCGCAGCGGCCCGTCGATGTCGTGGAGCGCCAGGACCGCGGTGCCCAGCCGCGCGAACTGCACCGACCGCCACGTCGCGCCGTCGGCGGAGAAGGTCGAGATCCAGCCGCCGGGCGTCACGACCTTCACGTCGGCGGCCGGCGCGGCCGCGCGTGCCGCCCGCGCGCGGACCCGCGGCGCGGCCGGTCGTGCCGGGGCGCCGACGATGCGATCGCGGCGCTCCTGGCTCAGGATCTCCTCCTCGAAGGCCGTCATCCCCGCCGCGTCGGCGGCCCGGCAGCCGGCGAGCGGCGCGAGCGGAGCCGCCAGCGGCGAGCGTGGCGCGCCGGGCGGCCATGCCGGCAGGTTCGCGGCGACGACGGGGAAGAACGGCAGGATCGGCGTGGCGCCGGCCGCGGCCGCGGGCGCCGGCCCGAACATCGGGGCCGCGTGCGGCTGCGCATGGTACGGCAGCGTGGCGCCCTCGCGCCCGATCGACACCCAGCTCGTCGTCGCCGCCGTCGAGAGACGCGGCGCGTCGTCCGGCCCCGGCGGCGCGGCGTGTCCCGGAGGCGCGAAGAGCGGTGCGCAGGCGGGGCAGTCCTCCACGAATGCCAGGTGCACGCCGGTCTCGGGCAGCGGGATGGCTTCGGCGGCCGACAGCCCACAGAGGAGCTGCCCGTCCTTCACCCCGCCCGGCGGCGTCGCCAGGCAGCGTCCCGCCGGCGCCAGGGACGCCTCGCTGGCCGGCTCGCCGTCGGCCGCGGGCCGCGCGACGAACCGCAGGCGGCAGTCCACGGGTGTCAGGAACACCGGCGCGCCGCGCGTGGTCCTGAAGGAGCTGGCCAACGCCGGGGTGCCTTCGGCGAAGGCGAAGCCCGAACGCACGCTCCAGGGTTCCGCGACGTCGAGCGCCGCGTCGAGCGTGACGCCCTCGGTTCGACGGTCGAACACCGCGCAGCGATACGACGCCAGTGCCGGCCCGGCCGCGGCGCCCGGTGCCGGGTAGAAGTAGCGCAGCCCGACGTCGAGTACGTCCAGCGCGTCCGGTTCCCCCGCGGCGGGCGGTCCCAGCGGGACGGCGCCGGTCAGGAGTGCCCGCTCGCGGCCGGCCAGCGACACGCGGACGCCGTCCGCGAATGGAAAGGCCCGCTCGCCACCGGCGATCGCGAGGCGGAGCGCGCCGGCGACGCCGGCGCCCAGGCGGAAGCCCGGGAGCGCGGGGTCGAGCGCGATCGGAAGCGGGGTGTCGGCCACGACCGCGTAGTTGAGGAGCGCGACGCGCACGGTCCTGGCCGTCGTGCCGCCGCCGGGCGTCCGCCGCGGCACCGCGATCGCCTGGGTCCGCCAGGCGGCGGGCGGGTCCTGCGGGTTCTCGAGCCACACGAGCGCCGTGGTGTCGTCGGGCTGACGGCTCATCCAGGCGCGGCAGGCGTCCAGGAAGACGCGATCGTTCGACGGCGCGCGGCCGAGCAGGACGTAGACGCCGCCGCGCAGGGCCCAGCTGGCCGCGAGCGAGAGCGTGATCGGCAGGCCGCCATCGGCCGGCGGGACGAACGCCGTGCATCGATCGGGCGTCGAGGACCCGGGCGCGAGCGCGTAGTACACCCACGCGGCCGAGGCCTGTGCGGTGAAGGCCGGCGGATCGTCTACGGCCGTCGAGGCCGGCTGGTGCGTGATCGGAGCCACTCGCGACGCTCCCGCGAAGGACCGCTCGGGCGATCGGGACGGACTGGACCCGGCCCGCGAGGCGGGTGGAGGGAAAGCGCGGCGATGATATGGCCGTCGTCGGCCGTGTGCAACTGCGATCGACGCAGTCGCGTGGGCGCGCGCGCTACGCGCCCGTGATCGACTGCACCTGGATCGTGTCCGTCGCGCGATCGAGCGTGCCCACGACACGGACGCGCTGGCCCGCGAGCGGCCGTGGCAGGGCCTGGTTGCTGAGCTGGTAGACGTGCTCGCCGTCCACCAGCACGAACGGCGCACCGTGTTCCTCGGCGCAGGCGCGCGCGCAGTCGCCGTCGGTCGGGCCCATCTGCATGCCCGCGTGCCCGCCCACCCCGCAGATCTCGTCGGTGACGACGCCCGTGAAGGTCTGCGGTTCCTGCGCCGCGGTCGGCGGCGCGGCCGACAGGAGGAGGGCGAGCAGCCCGATCCGCCGCCACACGGCGGCCGTGACGTATCGGTGAGTGGTCATGGTGGACGGCGCCTCAGCGGGGGTCGTAGGTGGTGACGCTCTTGTCCTGCAGGTACTTGTCGAACCAGCCGAGGATGTGCCGCAGGCGTTCCACCCGGTGTCGGGGCTTGCCCGATCTCGACAGCTCGTGGGTCTCGCCGGGCACGCGCACCATCACCGTCGGCACTTTCAGGTACTTCAGCGCGCGGAACATCATCTCACCGCCGTCGGCGGGCGGCGTCCGGAGGTCCTCGTCGCCGTCGATGAGCATCAGCGGCGTCTTCACCCGGGCCACGTAGGTGATGGGCGAGCGGGCCGTGTAGTCGGCCGGGTCCTCCCACGGCGCCTTCCTGAACCACGACGGCGTGAACTGCGCGAAGTCCGCCGTGTACCAGAAGCCGGACCAGTCGGCGATCGATCGCATGGAGACCGCCGCGGCGAAACGCGTGGTCTGCGTGATCGTCCAGTTGGTGAGCAGGCCGCCCCCGCTCCCGCCGATGACGCCCATCCGCGCCGGGTCCACGTAGCCGCGTTTCACCACCGCGTCGACGCCCGCCATCAGGTCCGTGTAGTCGTCGCCCGGGTAGTGGAACTGGATGACGTTGCCGAACGCCTGCCCGTAGTTGCTGCTGCCGCGCGGGTTCGGCAGGAGGACCACGTAGCCGCGGGCGGCCATCCACTGGAACTCGTGCGTGAACACGTTCCCGTAGGCCGAGTGCGGGCCGCCGTGGATCTGGAGGATGAACGGATACTTCTTCGTCCTGTCGAAGTCCGGCGGGTGCAGCAGCCAGCCCTCGATGCGCGTGCCGTCGGCGCTCGTCCACGAGATCGCCTCGGGCTCGCTCATCCGGAGCTGGCCGAAGAGCGCGTCGTTCACCTGCGTGATCCGGCGCGCGCTCGGCGTGCCGGCGGCCGTGTCGAGGACGAAGAGGTCGTTGATGGCCGTCTGGGTGGACACCACCGCGACCAGGCGCGAGGCGTTGCGCGAGGCCGTGTAGGCCTGCACCGTGTGCGCCGCCTTGTAGACGGGCGACACCGCGCCGGTGGCCACCGACACCCGCACGAGGTTCGCGTCGCCCCGCTCGCCGGCCACGATCACGATGGACTGCCCGTCGGCCGACCAGAGTGCGCCGCCCGATCCGCCGCCGCGGGGCGCCCGCTGATCGCCGCCCACGCTGCCGCCGATGTCGAAGTCGTAGTCCGCGGTCAGGTTGCGCGGCGCCGACGAGCCGTCCGCCGGGGCCACGAACAGGTCCGTCTGGTCGTAGGAGCGCTCGGGCGTGCCGTAGAGGGTGCCGGCGAAGGCCAGCCACTTGCCGTCTGGCGACGGCCGCGGGCCGCTGATCGTCCCGTCGATGCTCGCGACCTTCACCGGGGTGCCGCCGCCGGACGGGACCGCGAAGAGATCGGAATCCGACTGGTGGTAGTACGGCTCCTCGACCGGGTTCGACGTGTAGTAGACGCGGGCGCCGTCCGGAGCCCAGGCCGGTCCGCCCGCCGAGAACCTGCCCGCGGTGAGCTGCCGCGCCTTGGCGGGACCGGGGGCGTCGCCGACGTCCACGACCCAGAGGTGCGACGGCCGGTCCGGATCGTTCCAGCCGCCGCCGTTGCTCCGATACACGGCGGACGTGATGACCTTGACGTCGCTCTTCGGGGACGCCGCCGCGTCCCGCGCGAAGTCCTCGTCCTTCGTCGTGCTCGAGAACGCGATGCGCGTGCCGTCGGGCGACCAGGCCGGACCGCCGGCGCCGCGCGGCAGGTCGGTCACGGCCCGGGCCTCGCCGCCCGCGAAGGACAGCGCGTAGATTTGAGGCGGCTGGGGCTTGCCCTCCTTCTCCACGGCGCGGACGAAGGCGAGCGTCCGGCCGTCGGGGGACCAGCGCGGGCTGCTGTCGCGCGGGCCCGGCGTGAGCTGCCGCGGCGGCTCGGCGCCTGAACTCGGCACCAGCCACAGGCTGGTCTCGTAGTCGTCCGTGGCCTGGTTGACGACGACGCGCGTGAACGCCACCTGAGCGCCGTCCGGCGACATCTGCGGGTCGGCCGTCCAGACGAAGGCCATCAGGTCGTCTTCGGTGATGAGCCGCCGCTGCTGCCCCGCGACGGGCGACAGCGCGACGACGACGAACAGGGCGGCGGCGAGCGTCTTGGCCATCGGCGTCGGCTCCTCGTGGTTCCGCCTACTGTAACGTCAGCCGCGGCCGGGTGCGCGCGTGGTCGGGCTTCGCGGCGCCGGGACGTGCCGGGACGAGCGGCGTGACGGCTCGGACGTGCCGACCGCTACTGCTGCTGTTGCTGCTGCTCGTGGGCGGCGCGCTCCGCCGACTCGTCGGGTGCCGCGGCATCGGCCGTCCAGGTGCCGCCGACGACCGCCGTGTCGGCCGTCGGCAGCGTCTCGCCCGGGGTGACGTCCACGGAGACCTCGAGGTGGCTCGCGCCGCCGCCCTTGTAGACGCCCCGCGTCGGCGGGACATCGGCGTAGTCCCGGCCCACGGCGACCCGCACGTGACGCAGGCCCGCCGGCAGGGCATTGGTGGGATCCACGCCCATCCAGCCCAGGCCCGGCAGGTGGACCTCGACCCAGGCGTGCGTCGCGATGGTGACGGGCCCGTCGTCCTCGCCCAGCGCGCGGGGCGCGATGTAGCCGCTGACGTAGCGGCAGGGCAGGTCGAGGCGCCGCAGCACCGCGAGCATGATGTGCGTGAAGTCCTGGCACACCCCGCGGCGGGCGGCGAGCGCCTCGTCGATGGGCGAGTCCACGCGCGTGCTCTTCGGCGCGTACTCGAACTCGCGGTGGATGGCGTCCATCACGCCGCGCACCACCGTGAGCGGGTCCTGGGCGCGCGTCGCCCGCGCGCCCAGCGCGTCGGCGAAGGCGACGAGCGCGTCGGTCCACTCCACGAAGCGGCTCGGCCGCCGGAAGTCCCAGTGCTCGTCCCTCGCGGTCCAGGCGTCCACCTCGTCCCACGCCGACGGCGGGAGTGCCTCCGGCAGCGGCGGCGGCGCGTCGATCTGCACCTGCGCCCGCGCGGTCACGGCCATCCGGCTGTGGCGCCGCGGCAGGTCGAAGTGGTGCACCCAGTTGCCGAGGAAGTCCCGGTAGGCGAACACGCGGGCCCGCGGCTGCAGGTCCACGTCGAACTGCAGGCAGCGCTGGGCGTGGTCGGTGGCCGGGCGCATGCGCAGCTCCATCACGGACTCGCTGACCGGAGCCGCGTAGGTGAAGCGCGTGAGGTGGCGGATGGCGTAGTGGATGGCCACGGGCAGCTCAGGTGAGGCCGACGTCGACCGGGTAGGCGATGTACTGCTGGTGGACGGCGGTGTTGATCTGGGCCGCCTGGCGGACGATGCCCTGGAGGTAGGCCGGGAGCTCGCCCATGATCTCGTCGATCTGTCCGTAGTCGAGCGACGCGAGCAGCCGTCCCGCCAGGCGCTCGCTCCGGCCGTTCTGCCGGCCCGTGAGCGAGGCGATGGCGCTGAGGGCCGCCTGGACGCGCCCCACCGCGAAGTGGATGCTGCGCGGGAAGTCGGGACTCAGCACCAGGAACTCGGCGATGCGCTGCGGCCGGACGTCGGCCGTGTAGTGACGGCAGTACGCTTCGAACGCACAGCACGACTTGAGGAGCCCCACCCACTCCACGAACTCGCCGACGTCGCTCGAGCCGGCGTCCTCGACCGGCAGCTCGCGGTACTGCACGTCGAGCAGGGCGGCCGTGGCGCTGGCGCGCTCGAGGTACCGCCCCAGCTCGATGTAGTGCCAGCCCTCGCCGTGGGTCATCGTGGCGTCGGTGACGCCCTGGATCTGGTGGACGCCCGTGATGGTGGCGGCGAGGAACTCGTGGGTGCCGGCCGTCCACTCCGACTCGATCGGCTGACGCTGCTGCACGGCCAGGAAGAGGCGGTTGATCTCCTCCCACATCTCCGTGCTGATCTCCTCGCGGACCTGGCGGGCGTTCTCGCGCGCGGCGCCGACGCAGGCGGCGATGGACTCGCGGTTGGCCAGATCCAGCGTGGCGCGCTCGGTGCCGCCGGGCACCGCGCGGACCTGCCACGGCGGCGGGTCCGGCAGGCTCGCGAGCAGGCGGCCCCAGTGGCGGGCGACGTCGGCCGGGGCGCGGTCGAGCGTGAGGTTGAGGTTCACGTTCACGACGCGCGCGGAGTGCTCGGCCCGCTCCAGGTAGCGGCTCATCCAGTAGAGGCTGTCGGCGACGCGGGACAGCATGGTCAGGCCCCCGCGCCGGCCGCGTCGGCGTGCAGCACCCACGTGTCCTTGCTGCCGCCGCCCTGCGACGAGTTGACGACGAGCGAGCCCTCCCGGAGGGCCACGCGCGTGAGCCCGCCCGGCACGATCACCACCTCGTCGCCGGAGAGGATGTAGGGCCTGAGGTCCACGTGGCGCGGCTCGATCCGCCCGTCCACGAAGCACGGCGCCGCGGAGAGGGCCAGCGTGGGCTGGGCGATGTAGTTCCTGGGATCGGCGAGGATGCGCTGCCGGAAGGCCTCGCGCTCCGCGGCCGTGCTGTGCGGTCCGATCAGCATGCCGTAGCCGCCGGACTCGCCCACCGCCTTCACCACCACCTGGTCGAGGCGATCGAGCACGTGCTGGCGCTCGTCGTCCTTCGACATCTGCCACGTCTCGACGTTGTGCAGGATGGGGTCCTGGTCCAGGTAGTACTTGATGAGCGCGGGGACGTAGGCGTAGAGGGCCTTGTCGTCGGCGACGCCCGTGCCCACGGCGTTGGTGAGAGCCACGTTCCCGGCGCGGTAGGCGTTGAACAGGCCCGGCACGCCGAGCGTGGAGTCCGCGCGGAAGGCCAGCGGGTCGATGAAGTCGTCGTCCACGCGCCGGTAGATGACGTCCACGCGCTGCGGCCCGGCCGTCGTGCGCATGTAGACGACGTTGTCGTGGACGAACAGGTCGCGGCCCTCGACGAGCGCGATGCCCATCTGGCGCGCCAGGAACGTGTGCTCGAAGTAGGCCGAGTTGAAGACCCCGGGCGTGAGCAGCACGATCGTCGGATCGGGCCGATGGGGCGGCGCCAGCGCCCGGAGCGTCGCCAGCAGGGCCTGGCCGTACTGGTCCACGGGGCGGACGTCGTAGCTGTTGAACAGGAGGGGGAAGATCCGCTTGATGACCTGCCGGTTGGTGAGCATGTAGCTCACGCCGCTGGGCACGCGCAGGTTGTCCTCCAGCACCGCGAAGGAGCCGTCGGGCAGGCGTACCAGGTCGGTGCCCGCCACCGAGACATAGATGTCGTGGCGGACGGCCACGCCCTGCATCTCGCGGCGGAAGTGCTTGCAGCTGTAGACGAGCTCGCGGGGGACCAGCCCGTCGGCCAGCACCTTGCCGTCGCCGTACAGGTCCTTCAGGAACAGGTTCAGGGCCGTGATGCGCTGGGTGAGGCCGCGCTCCACGGTGTCCCACTCCGACGCCGTGATGATCCGGGGGATCAGGTCGTAGGGAAAGATCCGCTCCGTGCCGTCCTGCTGGCCGTACACCGTGAAGGTGATGCCCTGGTGCAGGAAGGCCTTGTCGGCCGCCGACTGGCGCTGCCTGAGCTCCTGCGGGTCCACCGTGGCGAGCCGCTCGTACAGCGCGCCGTAGTGGCCGCGCGTGACGCCGTCGGCGTCGAACATCTCGTCGTACGCGCGGCCGAGCGCGTAACGCTGGAACTGGGGCAGGTGCCGCAGCCGATCGAGGCTGCCGGCGCCGCCCGGAGGGGGCGCGCTCATCGCGAGGACGGCCGTCCGCTACTTCGCCGAGACGCCTTCCTTGAGGAACGCCAGGAGCGGCGGAATCACCTTGTCGGGCGCTTCGAGGTGCGGCACGTGGCCCAGGCCGGGAATCAGGTGCAGGTGGCCGTTGCCGTTGGGCACCGAGTCCGCCAGGACCTTCATCCTCGCCTGGAAGTTCGCGGCCGGGCCGAGCAGCATGTCCTCGGCGCCGCCGAAGGCCAGCGTCGGGGCCTGGATGTGGGCCCAGTCGTAGACGACGGGATCGAAGTAGAGCATCTGGCCGATGAGCGCCTGGACCATCGCCAGCCGCGGCCAGTCCGCGCTGAGCGTCCACGAGTAGCGGATGCGCGTGTAGGTTTCGAACTGATCGTTCCAGGCCTTCGGATCGTGGGCCACGTAGCGCGCGAGGCTGTTGCGCGTGCTCTGGTAGTCGGTCTCCAGCGTCCGCTTGTACGCCTCGTCGATCGGCTGCATCGGCCGGTCGAACCGCCCGTCGGTGAGCCCGATCGGGTTGTAGACGACCACGCGCTCGACGGCCTTCGGATACTGCGTGGAGAAGCGGGCGGCCAGCATGCCGCCCATCGAGTGGCCGATCACCATCACCCGCTCGACCTTCTCGTGCCGCAGGATCTGGTAGGTGTTCCACGACTGCGAGTTGAAGTTGTACGGCGCGATGGGCTTCGAGGACTTGCCGTACCCGATCTGGTCCGGGACGATCACGCGGAAGCCGGCGGCGGCCAGCGGGTCGATGATGGCCTTGAAGTAGAAGCCCCCGAAGTTGTTGCCGTGCAGCAGGAGCACCGTGTGGCCGTTCGGCGTGCCCTGGGCCGCGATGTCCATGTAGGAGATGCGCACGTCCTGGCTGTAGACGCTGATGTCCAGGTACTTGCTGGGATACGGGTACGGGCACTCGTCGCACGTGATGCTGCCCGGCTTCACGTCCGTGGGCGTCGGCGCGGGCGGCAGGATCGGGCGGCCCTGCGCGAAGGCGGACGCGGCGGCCGCGAGAACGGCGGTCGAGAGCACGGTGGAGCGCAGGAGGCTGATCATGGCCCCCAATCCTACCAGCGCTGCCGTCGCCGGCGGCGGCCCGGATCGAGTCCGTGCGGGCGGCATGTGGCCCGCAAGGAAATGAGAGGGGTGCGCGCCGGGGCACGTCGGCCGCCCGGCGCGTTCGACCCGCGGCCGCGCGGCCGCGCTAGCCGCGCTCGCCGGGCTCGCCCGCGCCCGGTCCGGTGCCCGCCTGGTTCGTGCCGGGCAGGCTGTGGTCCTCGCGTTGCTCTTTCTGGGGAGCCGGCTCGCCTTCCGGCGGCGCGCCCTGCCCAGGGGCGTCAGCGTCTCCAGGCCCCGTGCCCGCCTGATTGGTGCCGGGCAGGCTGTGGTCGTCGCGCATCTCGTGCGGGGTTCCCCGCTGCGGCTTGGTCATGCGTCCTCCGGTGTCGCTCACACGACCGTGGTGCAAGCCACGTACCCGCATGCGACGCGTGACGGGGAAGCCCAGCGTGTCAATCCGCGGCGTCGGCGCCGAGCAGGTGCAGCTCGTACACCGCCCAGCGCCGATCGCCGGCGGCGATGGGCTGCTCGACGCGCAGGCTCGTGATCTCCACCGGCGGCCACGTGATGCGCAGCCCCGCCCCGGTCGCCGCCCTGGATGCCGTAGCGCGTGGAGCCGAGGCGGCATCCTCATCACGCGAGCCCGTGCGTGCCGCGGGGCGCCGTGTCGGGGGCACGCCGTCCCGCTACTTCCGCGCGGCCTCGAGCACGCGGTCGATGTTGGCCTGGCCCGTGAAGTAGATGTCGGCCGCGCCCAGGCTGTCGGGGCGACCGGCGAACCAGCAGAACGTCTTGCCGCCGGGCCCGAGGGCCGGGCACATGTCGGCGCCCTTGGTGTTCACGAGCGGGCCCAGGTTCACGGCCGGGCTCCACGAGTTCGGCCCGAGCTGACGCGAGGCCCACAGGTCCGCGCCGCCGCTGCCGCCGGGCCGGCTTGACGTGAAGTACACCCACTGGCCCTTGCGGTCCTGCATGAAGTGGAATTCGCTCGCCGCCGTGTTGATATTGGGCCCCTGGTTGACCGGGTCCTGCCACGAGCCGTCGGCGCCCTTTTGCGAGCACCAGATGTCGGCGGCGCCGAACCCGCCGGGCCGCTCGGAGGCGAAGCACAGGGTCTTGCCGTCGGCCAGGAGCATCGGGCAGTGTTCGTTGCCGACGTCGGTGCTGACCGGCGCTGGCACGAGCTCCGGCGTCGTCCATTTGCCGTTGACCTTGCGGGTGACGAACACGTCGTTCATGTTGCGCGGGGTGGACGTGGCCAGGCGATCGGACTTGAAGAAGATGGTGTTGCCGTCGGGCGTGATCCAGGGCTCGCGGTCGTCGCCCTTGCGCAGCGGGTCCACGTCGGTGGCGGGGGCCGCGTTGATCGGCAGGCCCATGTTCACGGGCGTGTTCCAGGTGCCCGTCTCGGTGTTGAACGTGGCGATGTAGAGGTCCTTCGGATCGCCGGGCGCCACGGCGAGGTCCTGCCGCGACGAGGTGAACACCATCGTGCCGTCGTCGGCGAACGACAGCTCGCCCTCGTCCCACTTCGTGTTGATGGGGGCCCCGATGTTGTGGACGGCGCGTTCCGACCAGTCCGCCGCGGGCGCCGGCGACACCTGCGGCTCCGCGCGGGCCGCGCTCGCGCGCTCGAGCCCGGCCATCGTCGCGGCTGCGAGGACCAGGGCCGCCACGGTCCACGTGATCTTCCTGCTCATCGGTGTCCCCCTCCGGCGCGGATTGCGGCGCCGTCCTCCCATGTACCACACCTGCCAGCGGACCGACGGTTCTGATCCCTGGGCACGCCGGCGGTCCGAACCCGGGGGCCTGACGCCCGGCGACGGCCGTTCAGTCCGGCAGCCGATAGGCGCGCAGCTCACCGGAGTAGGTGCCGCTGCTGATGGCGATCACGAGGTACTGCCGGCCGTTGACCATGTAGGTCATCGGGGCGCCGCCTTCACCCGCCGGCATCTGAATCGACCCGACGCGCTCACCCGTGGCCTTGTCGTAGGCCCACAGCATCGCGCCCCGCTCGCCGTTCGCCTGGACGTCGACGCCTGGATCGGCCGCGATGAGGAGCGTCTTCGTCACGAGCGTGCCGACCGTCCCGGGACGTCCCGTGCGCGGCAGGTCGAGTCCCTTCAGGGCCGGGTGGTTCTTGATGGGGGTCGGCGTGTCGCCGTGGGGCACGGACCACAGGATCTCGCCCTTCGTGAGGTCGATGGCCGTCAGGCTGCCGTAGGGCGGCTTGCCGAGCGGCAGCCCCTGGATGTTCGTGGAGCCGCCCCCGCCGCCGCCCGCATCGGCCGCGGCCGCCGCGGGCCGGGTCGCCGGGCTCGACGGCGCGCGCGCGGCCGCGAGGTTAGCGTTGCCGCCGCCGGCGGCCGAGCCGGCGCCACCGGACAGCCGCGGCCCGGTCAGCGCGTTGCCGGCGATGTACTGCATGTCCGAGAAACCCGCGGGCGGGGGCACCAACCCGTAGGCCGTGATGGCGCCCGTGGACGACACGTAGACCACGTGCGAATCGGGGTCGTAGGATCCGCCCTTCCAGTTCGTGCCGGAGGTGGACCGGGTCAGCGCCGCGATCGGCCCCTCCCGGCGGCTCACGACCGGCGGATTGAAGAGCCCGCCCATCGTGTACTTCTTCACGAACTCCAACGCCTCGGCTTTCAGCTCCGGGGTGAAGTCGATGAGGTCGTCCACCGACACCGACTGGCGCTCGTAGGCCGGCGGCCTGGTGGGAAAGGGCTGCGTCGGGGCGTACCACTCGCCGGGCACGGTGCCCTTCTCGACCGGCCGCTCCTCGATCGGCCAGACGGGCTCGCCGGTCTCACGGTTCAGCACGTACAGGAACGACTGCTTCGACGGCTGCGCGATGGCCTTGATCGTGCGGCCCGCCATCGGCACGTCCACGAGGATCGGCGCGCACGGCAGGTCCATGTCCCAGATGCCGTGATGCACGAACTGGTAGTGCCACCGACGCTCGCCGGTTTCGAGGTCCAGCGCGACCAGGCTCTCGCTGAACAGGTTGTCGCCGGGGCGGTTGCCGCCGAAGTAGTCACCGGTCGGCGTTTCCACGGGGAGGTAGACGAGGCCGAGCGCCTCGTCGGCCGACATCTGCGCCCACACGCCGGTGTTGCCCGTGAAGGCCCACGAGTCCTGCCGCCAGGTGTCGTTGCCGAACTCGCCGGGCCTCGGGATCGTGTGGAAGATCCACAGGCGCTTGCCGGTCCGCGCGTCGAAGCCGCGGATGTTCCCCTTCACCGCGATCTTGCTCTTCGGGTTCGCGCCGGTGCCGAAGGCTGCTCCCACGACCACCACGTTCCCCGCGACGAGCGGGGTCGCGTGCAGGCCGATGTCGCCGCCGTCGGGCGGGATGTCCTGGTCATCGTCCAGCTTCAGATCGACGCGGCCGTCCTTGCCGAACGACGGAACCCTGAGGCCGGTTTTCGCGTCGAGCGCGACGAGCTGGTAGCCGGGCGTGACGTAGAGCACGCGCGTGTCCGTGCCGTCGGTCCAGTACGAGAGACCGCGGCCCGAGAGCTTCCGCGGCGCGGTCTCCGCGCGCCGGCCTTCGCGTTCGCCGTGCACCCACAGGAGCTCGCCGGTGGCGGCGTCGAGCGCCACGACCGCCCGGCGGCTGCCGCCGGTGGCGTAGAGGACGCCGCCGATCATCAGCGGCGTGCCCTCGTACTGGAACTCGGGGCGTTCGCCGAGGTTGTCCGTCTTGAAGCGCCAGGCGAGCTCGAGCGTCGGGAAGTTCGCGGCCGTGATCTGGTCGAGCGGCGAGTACCGCGTGCTGCCCAGGTCGGCGCCGTAGTGCCGCCATTCGACCGATCGCGTGCCCTGCGCATGGGACGCGACCACGGCGAGCGACAGGAGCGCGGCCGCCAACGCCGCGCGTGGGAAGGGTCGTTGGCGGGATGCGGCCATGGGCGGGCTCCTCGGTGCTGGCCTTATAGTGCATGGCCCGCGGCGCCGGCAAGCACCGGACGCCGCGCGGTCCACGGCGTGCGCCCTCGCGCCGGCATCAGGCCCGCCGCCGGATGTCCTTGACCCCCGCATCCAGACGCCGGCGCAGGAGCGTGCGCAGCGTGGCGGCGTTCGAGTAGCCGACGCGCGCGGCCACGTCGTCCACCGTCGCGCCCGTCGTCTTCAGGAGATGGACGGCCTGCTGGACGCGCACCCGCTGGAAATACGCCAGAGGCGAAAGGCCCAGCACGCGCTGCAGCCGCCGCGCCAGCGTCCGCTTGCTCGCGCCAACGGCCCGCGCCGCCTCGTCGAGCGCGAACCCGCGCCGCAGGTGCGCCCGCGCCCAGCGCTCGAAGCCCAGCACGACGTCGTCGGCATGCGCCAGATGGTCGGTGAGCGCGTAGGCGGACTGGGACGGCCGTGCGTCCACGATCAGGTACTTCGCCGTGAGCGCCGCAAGACGCGGGCTGCTCTCGCGCACGAGCCACAGGGCGAGGTCCATGTGGCCCAGAGCGGCGCCGGCCGTCACCGTGCGGCCCGAGGCGACGATCATCCGGCCCTCGTCCAGCCGCACGCCGGGATACCGCCGGCGGAAGAGCGGCGCGAGCCACCATGTGGTCGTCGCCTCCCGGCCGTCGAGCAGGCCAGACTCGGCGAGCACGAACGTGCCGATGCAGGCCGCGCTCATCAAGGCGCCGGCCGCCTGGCGCTCGCGCAGCCACGCCGCGGCGTCGGCCACGTCCGGACGCGCGAGGGCCGCCTCGAGGACCCCCGGCATCTTGGCGCCGATCGCGGGCACGACCACGCAGTCCGGCGCTCGTGCCGCCTCCGACCGGACCGGCACCTTCAGCCCCTGCGCCGTCGTGACCCGCCGCCGCAGGCCAGCGACGCGCACCTCGAAGCGTGGCGCGCGCAGGCCGGAGGCCTCGGCGAGCTCGTTCGCGGTCTGGAACGCGTCCAGCACGGCGGCCAGCCCGAGATCGAACACGCCATCGAGGGCGAGGACATCGACACGCATGGCAATAACGCTATCAAAAGTGTCGTTCTTGCCACTCCCGCCAGTCCGGCCCCCGCGTCTACGCTCGTCTCGAGCCCGCCCGTGACCCTGAAAGGAGTCCTCATCATGTCCACTCCCGACCCGCTGCCGCCGGTGGCGGACGTGCGGCGCCGTATCGGCCGTACCGCCGCCGTCGCCCTGCGGCGCATCGTCCCCGCCAATGGCGTCCGCCTCCTGCTCAAGCTCGAGAACGAGAATCCGACCGGGAGCATGAAGGACCGCATGGCCCTGGCCATGGTCGAGGCCGCCGAGGCCGACGGCCGCCTCGCGCCCGGGGGGGCGGTCGTGGAATACACGGGCGGGAGCACCGGCGTGTCGCTGGCGCTCGTCTGCGCGGTCACGGGCCATCCGCTGCACGTGGTCACCTCCGACGCCTTCTCGGCCGAGAAGCTCGATCACATGCGGATCCTGGGCGCGGCACTGACGATCGTGCCGAGCGACGACGGCCGCATGACCGAGCGCCTCACCCGCGACATGATCGAGGCGGCGCGCATCATCGCCGCCGACACCGGCGCCTACTGGACCGACCAGATGCGGAACGTCGACCAGTTGCCCGCCTACCACCGGATGGCGGAGGAGGCGTGGGCCCAGGCCGGTGGGCGGATCGACGCGTTCGTGCAGAGCGTCGGCACCGCGGCGTCGCTGCGGGGCCACGCGGAGCGGCTGCGCGCCTACGACGCCGGGACGCGGATCGTGGCGGTCGAGCCTGCGGAGTCCCCGGTCCTCTCCGGCGGCCCGGCGGGCGCCCATCGCATCGATGGCGTCGGTGCGGGGTTCGTCGTGCCGCTGTGGCGGGACGGCCTGGCGGACGCGATCGAACGCGTCTCCACGGAGGCGGCGACGGCCATGGCGCTCCGACTCGCGCGCGAGGAAGGCCTCTTCGCGGGTACCTCGACGGGGGCCAACGTCGTGGCCGCCCTGCGGGTGGCCGAACGCCTCCGCCCGGGCGACACCATCGTCACCGTCATGTGCGACACGGGGATGAAGTACCTGAAGACCTTCGGGCGAACCGCGACCGCCGTCACTGCCCCCGGGCCATCCCCAGCGAGATGATCTTGGCCAGGAGCTGCGGATACTTCAGGCCCGTGTGCAGGGCCGCGGAGGCGAACTCGGCGCTCTCCGCGATCTCGGGATTGGGGTTCGCCTCGAGGAAGTACAGCGTCCCGTCCGCCTTCAGGCGGTAGTCGATGCGGGCGTACCCGTCGAGCTCCAGGTTGCGGTAGATGCGCTTGGTGGTGCGCTCGATGTCCGCCACCAGTTCCGGCGGCAGGCCCTCGGCCGGCTGCTGGTAGATGCCGCGTCGTTCCTGGTACTCGGGGTTGTGCTTGGCCTGCTCGGTGGCGATCGCCTGGGTGCGCGGCGACAGGTTCTCGAACACCAGCTCCCACACCGGCAGCACCTGGATGCGCCGGTTCCCGAGGACGCCCACGTACAGCTCGCGGCCCTCGATGAACTCCTCGACCAGCGCGTGGTCCTCGAGCCGCTCGTGAACGAACCGCACGCGCTCCTCGAGCTTCTCGTCGCTGTCCACGACCGAGGACTGCGAGATGCCGAGCGAGCCCTCCTTGGCCACGCACTTCACGATGAGCGGGTAGGTGAGCGAGTCCGGCAGCCGCGGTTTGCGCCCCATGCGGACCACGGCGAAGCGTGGCACGCGGACGCGGTGGTAGTGCACGAGCTTCTTGGCCAGGCTCTTGTTCCGCGCGAGCACCAGGCCGCGCGGATTGCAGCCCGTGTAGCGGGCCTGGAGCAGCTCCAGGTAGCTCACGACGTGCTGGTCGAACTCCTGCTGATAGTGGAACTCCTCCAGCAGGTTGAAGACGATGTGGGGCTTCCAGTCCACCATCGCGCGCCGGATGGGCGTCAGCTCCTCCTGGACCCCGAGCGGCCGCACGTCGTGGCCGCTCTTCCTGAGCGTCGTCACCACGTCGAACTCGGTCTTCCAGGCGTAGGCTTCCTTTTCCGAATAGCCCTCGCGGCTCTCCGGGGGCACGAGACTCGGGTGCATCAGCACCAGGACCCGGAGCTTCCTCATAGCGCGATCCAGTTCTTGCGGCTGTAGAGGGCGTGCACGGTCTGCACCGCCAGCAGCATCGCGAAGTCCACCAGGACCCGCGCCTCGCTGCCTTCCACCCGCAGCTTCAACTCGCGGCACCGCGCGATCATGTCGTCGAGCAGCTGGTCCAGCGTGAACCAGTGATCGGGCGTCCACTGGCAGGCCATGCGGCGGATCTCGGTCCGGTGGCGGCGGAGGAAGCTCGACGCCAGCTCCCGGTGTTCGTCCGCCCTGGGCGCCGTGAACACGCGCTTCAGCTCCCGGTCGTAGGCGTCGGTCCGGCCGACCGCGTACTGCTCCCGCTTCTGCGCGTAGTACTCGCGCAGGGTCGTCCGGATCGACTGGACCGGTTCGATCCGGGCTCGGGAGCGCACGGGCGGCGTCTCGGCCCCGAGGTCGCGCATCAGCCCGTCCACGTATTCGAGCTTCTGGAGCGCGGGCCAGCCCTCGTACCGCTTGCGCCACACCGCGCGCGGCTGCATCCACACGGCGAAGGTCTCGGCGAAGTCCTCGGCGGGATGGCTCTGGGCGTAGTAGCGCCGCAGGTGCTGCACGAAGCGGCGGCTCGCCGGGTTGGGCCGGTAGACCTCGGGATACCGCCGGGTCGCGCTCCCGAACAGCTGCCGCCACCGCTGGCGGCGGTGCAGGCGCCAGGCATGCTGCACGGCGTGACCGCACTCGTGCCGGAGGATCCGCTCGCACTCCTCGCGCGATCCGCCCTCCACTTCGTGCATGTAGGCCCGCTCCAGGCCGGTCAGGCGCGGGTGGGCGAGGTAGAACGGGATGGCGATGCCGGGCACGCCGTCGGGGCTGAACCAGTCGTAGGAGAGCCAGGCGTGCGGGCGCAGCCGGATGCCGCGGCGGGCGAGATCCTCGTGCAGTTCGGCGACGCAGGCCTCCAGCCACGTCCCCTCGACACGCAGCCCGAGGTCGCAGATCCGGACGTCGAGGAGCCGTTCGTCGCTGTAGCGGCTCCAGGCCAGGCGGGGGCGCCTGGTGGCGGCGGGCCGGACCTTCATCGCGTGGCAGTGTAACGCGCGGGCGCGCGGGTCGACACGAAGGCGCGGGTCGGTAGGCCGGCGTCGTAGGTCCACACGCCACGCCGGCGGCGCTCCCGGCCGGTGAACACGCTCCCCGGCCGGTGAACAATGGGGGCGCCGGAGACGCCATGAGTGACACGCTGCTCTTCACGCCGTTCCAGGCCGACGCCCTCAGGCTTCGCAACCGGATCGTCATCGCGCCGATGTGCCAGTACTCGGCCGAGGAGGGCCGGGCCACGGACTGGCACCTGATTCACCTCGGCCACCTCGCGCTCTCGGGGGCGGGGCTCCTGACGATCGAGGCCACGGCGGTCCTGCCGGAGGGCCGCATCTCGCCGCGCGACCTGGGCCTCTGGTCCGATGACACCGAGCGCGCGCTCGGCGGGGTGCTGGAGGCCGTCCGCCGCTGGTCGGACATCCCGCTCGCGATCCAGCTGGCCCACGCCGGCCGCAAGGCGTCCACCGAGGTGCCCTGGCGTCCGCGGGTCCAGTTCGGCCCCGACGACCCCCGGGGCTGGCAGACCGTGGCGCCCTCGCCGCTGCCGTTCGCGTCTGGCGAACGGCCGCCCCTGGCGCTCGATCGCCGCGGCCTCGCCACGATCCGCGACGCGTTCGCCGCATCGGCGCGCCGGGCCGCGCGGCTCGGCCTCGACGCGGTTCAGCTGCACGGCGCGCACGGCTACCTGCTGCACGAGTTCCTGTCGCCGCTCTCGAATCGCCGCGAGGACGAGTACGGCGGATCGCTCGAGAACCGCCTGCGCTTCCCGCTCGAGGTCTTCGACGCGGTGCGGGCGGCCGTTCCCGCCGGGAAGCCGGTCTCGATGCGCGTGTCCGGCACCGACTGGGCGCCCGGCGGGTGGGACGTCGAACAGACGGCGGCCTTCGCCGCCGCGCTCGAGCGGCGCGGCTGCAGCGGCATCCACGTCTCGAGCGGCGGCCTGACGCCGGCGCAGGAGGTGCCGATCGGCCCCGGGTACCAGGTGCCGCTGGCGCGCGCGGTGAAGGCGGCCACGCGCATGCCGGTCGTGGCCGTGGGCCTCATCACGGAGTTCGAGCAGGCCGAGGGGATCCTGCGCGCGGGGGACGCGGACCTGGTGGCGCTCGCGCGCGCCATCCTGTACGACCCGCGCTGGCCCTGGCACGCCGCCGCCCACTTCGGGGCGAGCGTCCATGCCCCGAAGCAGTACTTGCGGTCGCAACCGTCGCACCTGAAGGCCCTGCTGGTCGCGAGCGACCTCGAGTAGACGGCCGTTCAGGCCGCGTTGCGCGCGTCCACCTGCCAGCAGGCCGCCGTGAACCGGACCTCCGCGCCGTGGACGTACGGCTCGAACGCCCGCCGTACCGCCAACTCGACGCGCGCGCGCCGCCCGGCGTCGGCGTCGCGCAAGGCGAGGCCCACGGGGCCCATCGTCGTGGCGTAGGCGTCCAGCGCCCACACGGGGAAGGCGCACTCGGCGTCGAGCGGGCGGACCTCCACGCCGGCCCATCCGCCGGCCTCGAGGATCCGCTGCACCTGGCCGCCCTCCGCGAACGCGAACTGCCCGGGCCCGGGGCGGCGCGGAGGGAGGTCGAGAAACGGCGCGGCCGCCCGCTCGGCCGCCGTCATGAACGGGTTCTCGGCGGGGCTGCGCCACGCCGCGAATCGCAGGGCCGCGCCCGGGCGTGCTGCCCGCCGGAGGTTTCCGAAGGCACGCACGGGGTCGGCGAAGAACATCACGCCGAAGCGCGACACGATCGTGGCGAAGCCCGCGGGCTCGAAGGCATGGTCCGCGGCATCGGCGCAGACGAAGACCGCCGGCAACCGCGCGTCGGCGGCCCGGGTCCGCGCGGCCGCGATCATGGGCGCGGAGATGTCGATGCCCGTCGCCGTGCCGCCGGGGCCGAGGCGGCGGACGGCGGCCAGCGTCGTGCCGCCCGTGCCGCAGCCGACGTCCAGGACCGCGGTGGCCGTCCCGCCGTCCACGATCTCCAGCAGCACGCGCTCGATCGGTGCGAAGGCCGTGTCGAGCACGTCGCGCGCGTCCACCCAGGCCTGGCCGGCCGGGCCGTTCCACCGCGACGCCTGATCCTGCGATTCGCCGGTTCGTGTGTGCACGGGCGTGTCCCCCTCTGGTGGTAGGCTGCCACTTCAGGTCGACTTGAGGTCAAGGCCAGCGTGCTGGACATCGGCGAAGTCGCGCGGCAGACGGGGCTGACCGTCTCGGCGCTGCGGTTCTACGAGGCCAAGGGCCTCATCGCGTCCGCGGGGCGCCGCGGGCTCCGGCGCCTGTTCGACCCGGGCGTGATCGAACGGCTGGCGCTCGTGAGCCTCGGGCGGTCCGCGGGGTTCTCGCTCGACGAGATCGCGGCCATGCTCACGGCCGACGGGCGGCCGCGGATCGATCGCGGGCGGCTCCTCGACAAGGCCGCAGGGCTCGACGCGACCATCCGGCGCCTCTCGGCGGTGCGCGACGGGCTGCGGCACGCCGCCGCCTGCACCGCGCCCAGCCACATGGCGTGCCCGACCTTCCGCCGGCTGCTGCGGGCCGCGGCCTCGGGAGCCCTCGGGGCGACGCCTCCGGATGGGCCGGCCCCGGCCGCCCGTCGCGCGCGCCCCGCCCGGCGCGGCCTGGCCCGTGACATCTCGTGACCGGCGAAGACACCGCGAAATTTCCGGGGTTCGCGTCCAGTTTCCGGCTGACTTCCCTCGGGGAAGGGTGTAATTTTCTGGGACCCGTGAGGCCGCACTCGTCCGGGGGAGTCCCCCCGCCGATACACCCGAGCAGGGCGACGTGTCGGCTTCTGCTGCGGAGCTGAGAGACATGAGGACGCGTATGAAGAACGCCCCGCACGTGGTGGCTGCACTCCTGGTGCCCGCCGCCGCGATCGCGCTGTCGGCGGCGCAGGCGCCCCGCGCGGCCGCGGGCCAGGCTCCGCGGCCCGCCTCGTCCCACGCCCCGGCCACGCCGGCCGCCGCGTCGAACGAGGCGATCCGGACCTACTGCGTCGGTTGCCACAACGACCGGGCCAAGGCCGGCGATCTGTCGCTCGCGTCGTTCGACGTCGCCAAGGCGGTGGATCACGCCGAGGTGGCGGAGAAGGTCATCCGCAAGCTCAGGACGGGCATGATGCCGCCGCGGACGGCGTCCCGGAAGCCGGACCCGGCCACACGCGAGGCCCTGGCCTCGTATCTCGAGACCTCGCTCGACAAGGCGGCGGCGCTCAGTCCCAATCCCGGGCGCCGTGCCTTCCAGCGCCTGAACCGCGCGGAGTACGCCGCGGCCATCAAGGCCATCGTCGGCCTCGACATCGACGTGAGCACCTATCTCCCGGCGGACACCATCAGCGCCAGCTTCGACAACATCGCGGACGTGCAGATGCCGTCCGCCACCGTCATGCAGGGCTACATGCGGGCGGCGGCGGCCGTGTCCCGCGCCGCGGTGGGCGATCCGAGCATCGACGCCAGCTCCACGCAGTACGAGGTGCCCCGGACGCTCTCGCAGAAGGAGCGCCTGGAAGGCGCCCCGTTCGGCACGCGCGGCGGCACCGTGGTGACCCACAACTTCCCGGCCGACGGCAAGTACGAGTTCCAGATGCTGCTGCACGGCGAGCCCACCGGCTACCTCTTCGGCCGCACGCAGCGCGAGATCGAGATGGAGGTGGCGATCGACGGCGAGCGGGTGGCGCTCGTGAAGGTGGATCGCTGGATGTCGGAGTCCGATCCGAACGGCCTCACGCTGACCACCGAGCCCATCTACGTGCGCGCGGGCGCCCGGACGGTGGCGGCCACCTTCATCCAGGAATTCGAGGGCAGCGAGGACGATCTCATCAAGCCCATCGAACACACCCTGGCCGACACGCAGATCGGCGTCGGCTACGGCGTCACCACGCTGGCGCACCTCCGCAACCTCGGCATCGTCGGGCCGTTCGAAGTGACGGGCGTGTCCGACAACGCCGCGCGCCGCGCGATCTTCACCTGCCGCCCGACGGCGCCGGGCGAGGACGCCTCCTGCGCGCGGAGCATCCTGCAGCGCCTCGCCACGCAGGCCTACCGCCGGCCGGCCACCAAGGCCGACGTCGACGAGCTGATGCGCTTCTACGCGGACGGGGCGAAGACCGAAGGGTTCGAGGGCGGCGTGCGGCAGTCGATGCAGGCGCTCCTGAGCAGTCTCCACTTCCTGTTCCGCGTCGAGGAGACGCCGGCCGGCGTGAAGCCCGGCGGCGCCTACCGCGTGAGCGACTTCGACCTCGCGTCCCGGCTGTCGTTCTTCCTGTGGAGCACCCTGCCGGACAAGGAGCTCATCGACGTCGCCGGGCGCGGCGGGCTGACGCGGCCCGAGATGGCCGATCGCCAGGTGCGCCGGATGCTGGACGATCCCAAGTCGGAGGCGCTCGGCACCCGCTTCGCCTCCCAGTGGCTGCGGCTGCAGGACCTCGACAAGGTCGAGCCCGACGCCCTGTCGTTCCCGTACTTCGACGAGTCGCTCGCCGACGCGATGCGCCAGGAGACCGAGCACCTGTTCAACTACCTCGTCAAGGAGGACCGGTCGGCGCTGGAACTGCTCACGGCCGACTACACCTTCGTGAACGAGCGCCTGGCCCGCCACTACGGCATCGCCGGCGTGACCGGCCCCGAGTTCCGGAAGGTGTCGTATCCGGACGACACGCGCCGGGGACTCCTGGGCCACGGCAGCGTGCTGACGCTCACCTCGCATGGCAACCGCACCTCGCCGGTGCTGCGGGGCAAGTGGGTGATGGAGGTGCTGCTCGGCAGCCCGCCGCCGGCGCCGCCGCCGAACGTGCCGCAGCTCGACGCCACGGCCAGCACGTCGGGCAGCCGCAACCTGTCGGTGGCCGAGCAGCTGGCCCAGCACCGCGCCGGCCCGGTGTGCAGCTCGTGCCACAGCGTGATCGACCCGATCGGCCTGTCGCTCGACAACTTCGACCCCACCGGCGCCTGGCGGATCAAGGACCGCGGCGTGCCCGTGAACGCCTCGGGCCAGCTCTACGACGGCACCGACCTGCACGGCGCGGCCGACCTGCGCGGCGCGATCGTGGCGCGGTCGGACGTGTTCGTCACCCACCTCACGGAGCGGCTGCTGTCGTACGCGCTCGGCCGCCGGGTCGAGTACTACGACATGCCGACCGTGCGGCAGATCGTCAGGGACGCCAAGGCCGCCGACTACCGCATGTCGGCCCTGATCCGGGGCGTGGTGAGAAGTGCGGCGTTTCGTTCGGCGAGCGCCGACCAGACGGACGACGGACGGCAGGAGCGGTAGACGGAGACGGCCGGGCGGTGGCCCGGCTGGCGGAACCTGCCGCGGGCCGTCCCGGGCAGCACGACAGGGAGCACAGCGATGGTCTTGACCCAGAAGCACATCTCGCGGCGTTCGATGTTGCGCGGCGTTGGCGCGACGGTGGCACTGCCGTTCCTCGAGTCGATGGTCCCGGCCGGCACGGCGTACGCCAAGACGACGGCCGCGAAGATCGCCAGCAAGGTGCGCCTCGTGTGCATCGAGCAGGTGCACGGCGCCGCCGGCATCAGCGAGTACGGGTTGAAGAACAACCTGTGGATCCCGGCCGCCACCGGCCGGCGCTTCGACATCAGCAAGGGCAGCCTGAGCCCGCTCGAGCCGTTCCGCGATCAGCTGACGATCGTCAGCCAGACCGACACGCGGATGGCCGAGGCCATGTCGGCGCCCGAGGTCGGCGGCGACCACTTCCGCTCCAGCGCGGTGATGTACACGCACGCGCACCCGAAGCTCACCGAGGGGTCGGACGTGCAGGTCGGCACGTCGATGGACCAGCTCTACGCGCAGAAGCTCGGCCAGGAGACGCCCATCCCCTCGATGCAGCTCACGATCGAGCCGGTGGACCAGTCCGGCGGCTGCGCCTACGGCTACGCGTGCGTCTATACCGACACGATCAGCTGGGCGTCGCCCACCGAGCCGCTGCCGATGGTGCGCGACCCGCGCATGGTGTTCGAGCAGCTCTTCGGATCGGGCGGCACACCGGAGCAGCGCGCGCGGCGCCGGGCGACCGACCGCAGCATCCTCGACATGCTCACCAGCCAGATGGCCGATCTCCGGCGCACGCTGGGGCCGACCGACCGGCAGCGCATCGAGCAGTACGGGACCAACATCCGCGAGATCGAGCAGCGCATCGCCCGCATCGAGGCCAGGAACTCGAGCGGCGAGGCCCGTGAGCTGCCGGGCGCCCCGGCCGGCGTGCCCGACTCGTTCGAGGAGCACGTCAAGCTGATGTTCGACCTGCAGGTGCTGGCGTTCTCGTCGGACACCACGCGGGTCTTCTCGTTCAAGATCGGCCGCGACGGATCGGGCCGCGTCTATCCCGGGAGCGGCGTCGGCCGCGGCTTCCACGACGCGTCACACCACGGCTCGTCGGAGGAGCGGATCAAGGAATTCGCCGAGATCAACAAGCACCACGTGTCGATGCTGCCGTACTTCCTCGAGAAGCTGCAGGGCACGATGGACGGCGAGGCCAACCTGCTCGACAAGACGCTCGTCCTCTACGGCTCGCCGATGGCCGTGGGCAATACCCACAACCACCGGAACTGCCCGCTCATCCTGCTGGGACGCGGCGGCGGCGCGGTGGAGCCGGGCGTCCACGTCAAGGCGCAGGAAGGCACGCCGATGGCGAACGTGATGCTCACGGTGCTCAAGCGCCTGGGCCTCGAGGATCTCCAGAGCTTCGGCGACAGCACGGGCGAGTTCTCGTTCACGGCGCCCGAGCCCACGGTGGCCTGATCCGACACGGAGCCGTCCCCATGCGAAGCCGTTTCCACTCCTCCGCGATCGCCGTCCTGGCGGCGACGCTCGTCGCGGGCGCCGCGACGATCCGCCTGGCGGCGGCCCCCGCCGACCCGCGCGTCGCCGACGCGGCCATGCACAAGGACGCCGACGGGGTGCGGGCCCTGCTGAAGGACGGCGCCGACGTGAACGCCGCGCAGGCCGACGGCATGACGGCCCTGCACTGGGCCGCCCTGAACGGCGACCTGCCCACGCTGGACCTGCTCCTGCTCGCCGGCGCCACCCGCGACGCCCTGACGCGTGTCGGCGCCTACTCGCCCCTGCACCTGGCCAGCCAGCGCGGGCACGGCGAGGTGGTGGCGCACCTGCTCGACGCGGGCGCCAGGCCCGGCCCGTTCACGACCACGGGCGTGCAGCCGATCCACCTGGCGGCCGAGTCCGGCAGCGTGGCGGCGGTGAAGGCGCTCCTCGACCACGGCGCCGACATCAACGTCGTGGACAAGACGCACGGCCGCAGCCCGCTCGTCTTCGCCGTGTCGAAGGACCGGCGCGACGTGGTGGGCCTGCTGGCGTCGCGCGGCGCCAACCTGGCGCTGACGACGACCGTGATCGACTACCAGGCGCGCGCCTCGGAGGACCGGAAGGCGCGTGAGACGCGCGACAAGGTCGTCTCGGCACAGACGGGACGCACGGTGAACTCCGCGTTCGATCCCGATCCGCCCCAGCCGGGCGCGTCGGCCGCCTCGGGCGTGGGCAACGTGAGCAACGGCCGCGGCGCGCCGGCCCAGGCCCAGGCGCCGGCGCCGGGCGGCTTCGGCGGCCGCGGCGGTCCGCTCGGGCCTGGCATGCGCCGTCCGCCGTCGGACGTCGAGCAGATCGGCAGGCAGGGCGGCTTCACGGCCCTCCACTACGCGGCCCGCGACGGGTTCTCGGCCGCCGCGGCCGAGCTCGTGGACGCCGGGCTGGACGTGAACGTCCCGACCGCCGGCGATCACTCCACGCCGATGACGGTGGCCCTCATCAACGGCCAGTACGACCTCGCGCTGATGCTGTTGAAGCGCGGCGCGAATCCCAACCTGGCGAACCAGGACGGGGTGACCCCGCTCTTCGCGACGCTCAACAACGAGTGGGCGCTGCGCACCTGGTATCCCCAGCCGACGGCCGGCAGCCAGCAGCGCGCGTCGTACATCGACGTCCTGCAGGCTCTGCTCGAGGCCGGCGCCGATCCGAACGTCCGCACGACCTCGCACATCTGGTACGCCGCCTACAACACCGGGCGCATGGGCGTGGACTTCGCCGGCGCGACGCCGTTCTGGCGCGCGGCCTACTCGCTCGACGTGGACGCGATGCGGCTGCTCGTCAAGTACGGCGCGGACCCGGACATTCCCACCATGACCTACGGCGCCAGCCGGCGGCCGGACGACCCGTCCGGGCTCCAGAGCCTGCCGGCCGGATCGCCGCACGTGCCGGCCTTCCACGCCGCCAGCGGCGTCGGCTACGGCACGTCGCGCGTGGCGCAGCAGCACCGCCACGTGCCCGATGGCTGGCTCCCGGCCGCCAAGTACTTCATCGAGGAGCTGGGCGTGAACGTGAACGTCCGCGATGCCGACGGCTTCACCGCCCTGCACCACGCCGCCGCGCGCGGCGACAACGAGGTCATCAACTACCTGATCAGCAAGGGGGCCGACCCCCTGGCCGTCAACCGCGTCGGCCAGACGACGGTGGACATGGCCAACAGCCCGGAGCAGCGGACCCAGCCGTTCCCCGAGACCATCGCGCTGCTCGAAGCGCTGGGCGCCAAGAACAACCACAACTGCCGCGCCTGCAAGTAGGGCGGCGGCTCCGATTAGGACGGCACGCGCTGAGGCCAGCGCGTGCCGTTCGCACGTACGGCGCTCCCCGGTCCCGGCTGGCTACGCGGCGGGTTCGCCGCCTGGCGATGCCGGCACCAGGGCCCGCGCCGCCAGGCGGGCCTGCAGCAGCAGGAACGACAGCGTCGCGACGACGCCGGCCAGCATCACCGCGGCCTCGAGGCCGAGCCCCCGTCGCCCGGGCGTGGAGAAGATCAGGGCCACGACCACCGGCGCCACGAACTGGTTCGCGACCAGCGCCGCGAACACCGCGCGGTTCGCCCATCCCGCGGCGAGGAAGCGCCAGAGGAACAGCCCCGGGTTCGACAGCACGGCCGCGACCGCATACGCCCCGAGGAAGGCCATCTCCAGCGGCGAGATGCCCACGCGCGGGTCGGCCTGGATGCTCAGGTAGGTGGGATTGCCCAGGAGGTAGCCGAGCAGGCTCAGGCCTCCGGGCACGAGCGCCAGGTGCACGAGCAGGTCGTCCAGGATGAAGGCCGACCGGGGTGTCTCGCGCAGGGCGATCACGATCTCGTAGGCGCAGAAGAGGACGAGGCCGATCGAGGTCATCGTGGACGTCAGCACGAGCCCGGGGAAGCTCGCCCACAGCTCGGCCGGCGTCGTCGCCAGCATGACGATCGACGAGACGTTGCCGCCGAGCACGATGCCGATGACGGCGAGACTGAGCGCCATGGGCCACGTCGCGAGGTGCAGGTGCGCCTGGCGCACGGCGACCATCAGGAGGATCGAACCGGCGGTGAACGCCGACATCACGGGCGACGACGCCGAGTAGAAGAGAGGCCGTCCCGCCAGCCAGGCTCCGAGCACCAGGAGCGCGCCGGCCGCCAGCAGCGCGTCGATGACGGTGGTGACCTGCCGGGGCGTGCCGCCCAGGCGGGAAGGAACAGCGAAGTCGTCCTCTGTCACGGGCGTGCTCCCGGCGGCCGCGCGGGCGGTGTGCCCGAGGCGGTGGCGCCATCCTACCGCGCCGGCGGTCCTCCCGCGCCAGGCGTGCGGGGCGTGTCCGCATCGGCGGCCCGACGGCGCGATCCCTGGCAGGTGCGGCCGGCGGGCGGCCGTCTTCGAGGCACCCATGCAGATGAGATCCGCACTCGCCGTCGTCGCTCTCGCCGTCGCTGCCGTCGCCACGCCCTCCACGGCGCGTCTCGTTCCCGGTGAACAGGTCCGGCCCCAGGAGCGTCCGCGCCAGGGCCGGCAACGGACGGCCCCGCCGCCGGAGGGACGGCGGGCGGATCAGGGCTCGCGCACGGGCACCGGGTCCAGCCGCGGCGTGGTGCACCGGGTCCGTACCCGGGCGGCGGACGCGCCGCCGCTGCGGTCGGCGCGCGAGTACGAGCCCGACCGGCCGGTCAGGACGCCGCCCGTCCCGGGCCAGACCGCGCGCCAGAGCTCGAGCCCCTCGTCGTCGCCGGGCGGCGGATCGGATCCGCTGCCGCCGCCGCCCGCCGTCGAGGAGGCCGTCGCGGCGGCCGCCTCGGCGGCGGCCTCGCCCGGGGCGGACTGGGTCCTCTTCAGAAACACGGTCGTGGGCTCGAGCTCCGCCGACGCCGTCGAGCCGACGGCCGCCAACGACCGCAACGGCATCCTGGTCACCGGGAACTTCTACGCCACCACGTCGCGCGACAACGGCCTCACGGTGTCGGCCACGGCCCTCGACCCCTCCGACAAGGAGGTGTACGGCGGCTTCTGCTGCGACCAGGTCGCCTACGCCGTGGACCGCGGGTCGTACTCGCTCGTCTTCTGGCTGATCCAGTACCGGTACGGCTTCACCGCGAAGCGCAACGCCCTGAAGCTCCGGATGTTCAGCGGGCGGAGCAGCCTGCTCGCACAGGCCGACACCTGCGACTGGAACTTCGAGCCCCGCGATTTCGGCCTGGACCCCGCGCTGTGGTTCGACTTCAACCAGGTCTCGCACACGTCGACGTTCCTCTACGTCACGACCAACGTCCGCGACGCGGACAAGGGCAAGGACGACAGCGACACGTCGGACGATCCCCGGGTGGGCGCCGCCATCTTCCGGATCGCCCTCGACGACCTCGACGACGGCAACTGCCAGATCGCCTACCGGTACTGGTACGAGGACGGGACCCCCTACATCAGCCCGGTCCAGAACGCGGGCACGACGATGTACCTGGCCGCCCACGTGCCGGGCGCGTTCGAGGGCGACAACCTGCGCATCTATTCGATCGCGGACGGATCGACCACGCTCGCGAAGAAGGACAAGGACATCACCAACTACCGCGACCGGGAAGGCCACTGCCCGCTGCCCGACGGCAAGGACCCGTGCGAGGGGCAGCACGACGGGCGCATGAGCGGCTTCCGCTCGGGCAGCACCATCGGATGGCTGTGGATGGGCGACCAGAGCGCGACGTTCCCGTTCCCGCACGTGCGGGTCGCGGTGTTCGAGACGCCGTCGCTCGACAAGGTGCTCGAACACCAGATCTGGAGCAACGACTTCGCGTGGCAGCTGCCCACGGTCGGCGTGAACCAGGCCGGCGCCCTGGGCGTGGTGCTCTATGCCATGGGCGGCGGGCGCTTCCCGAAGGCGCAGGGCTTCATCCTGGACGACCCGCGCAACTGGAGCGGCATCACGATGCACGCGATCGCGGCCTCGACGAGCGGGACCGATGCCTGGGGGCACTACGCCAGCGTCCGCCCGTACGGCAACTGTCCCAACACGTTCCTGGCCTCCGTCTATACGAGCGAGGGCGGGACGCAGCTGGGGCGGCTGGTGTGGTTCGGCAAGGAGCGCGACGGATGCGCCGACCTCGAGGTCAGTACCGTCATGGTACTGCCGGCGACGGTGGCGCGCGGCGCCACCCTGTCGGTCACCCAGGTGACGCGCAACGTCGGATCGGCCACCGCGGGCGCCTCGACCACCCGCTACTACCTCTCGCGCGACTCGGCGAAGTCGTCCGACGACCTCCTGCTCGCCGCCGAGACCCCGGTGCCGGCGCTGGTCCGGGGCGGTTCGGTCACGGGCCCGCCCGCGACGGCGGTCATGCCGGCCTCCGCCAGCGGGGTGTATCACATCCTCGCCTGTGCCGACGACCGGGCCGTCGTGGCCGAGATCACCGACACGAACAACTGCGTCGTGGGGGTGCAGTCCGTGACGGTGAAGTAGCCGTCGCGGGCGTGCGGGGGCGCCGGCTGCGCGGATCGGCGGCTCCCTGCACACGACGGCGTGCGGCAGGACCGCCGGCCCGGCCCCGGCGCGGAGCGTCGGGACGTGCGGCCCGGCCCCTTCAAGGTCGACCCCCGGCGAGCCGATAAGCCCCATAGCGGCAGGCCCCCGTCGCCCGCGCGGCGTCGAAGCGGGAGCCCGAGCTGGACGTCGATGATGTATCTCGCACTCGGGTCGGCCGCCCTGACCGTGATCGCCGTGTTCGCCCTCGGCTACTTCGCGGGATTCCGCCACCGGCGGCCCGCCGCCCGGGGTCTTACCGACGACGATGCCCGCCGTCTCTCGGAACGCATCGCCGAGGTGGAGGCGTCGAGCCAGGCCATCCGCGCCAGCGAGGCCCGCTGGCGGCAGGTCATCGAGAACGAACCCGAGTGCCTGGCGGTCCTCGACGCCGATGGCATCATCCGCCAGGTGAACGCCGCCGGGCTCAAGATGCTCGAGGCGCCGACGGCGCAGGCCGTGCTGGGGATGAACGTCGCCGACCTGGCGCTGCCCGCGCACCGCGGCGAAGTGCGGGAGCTCGTCGACCGCGTGTTCCGGGGCGAGTCGGCGGGCCTGGAGTTCCAGCTCGCAGGCCTGAAGGGCGCCCGCCGGTGGCTCGCCCTGCACGCGGCGCCGCTGCGGGGCGAGGGCGGCGCGGTGGAGTCGCTCCTGGGCATCGCGCACGACATCACCGGCCGGACCCATTCCGACGCGCTGCTGCGCTGGGAGAAGGGGGCCCTCGAGGAAATCGTCAGGAACTCTTCGCCGTACGAGGTGCTCGACGCCCTGATGCGCGGCCTCGAAGCCCAGGTGCCGGACACGCTGTGCTCGGTGCTGCTGCTGGACGAGGAGGGCCGGCTCCGGACCGGCGCAGCCCCGAGCCTGCCGGCCGCGTACTCGGCCGCCATCGACGGCGTCCGGCCCGGCCCGAGCGTCGGCTCCTGCGGCACGGCCGCCCACTTCGACCGGCAGGTCATCGTCGAGGACATCGCCGTCGACCCCCTGTGGGCCGACTACCGCGACCTGGCCCTGGCGCACGGCCTGCGCGCCTGCTGGTCCACGCCGATCCGGTCGGACGACGGCGCGGTCATGGGCACCTTCGCCGTGTACTACCGCGAGCCGCGGACGCCCAGCGATCTGGAACGCGAGCTCCTCGAACGGGCCGAGAGCATCGTCGCCATCGCCGTCATGCGGAGACGCTCGGACGAGCAGGCGCGCGAGAGCCGCGAACGGCTCGAAATGGCCGTGGATGCCGGCGGCCTCGGCGTCTGGGAGTGGTTTCCACAGTCGGGAAAGACCACGCAGAACGCCCAGTGGGCGACGCTGCTGGAGTACGAACCGCACGAGATCGTTCCCGACGTCGATTTCTTCAAGAACCTCGTCCACCCCGACGACCTGGACGGCGTCTTCGCTCGGCTGGCGGATCACCTGGAAGGCCGGACCCCGTCCTACCGTTCGGAGCACCGGCTCCGGACGAAGCGCGGCGCGTGGAAGTGGGTGCACGATCGCGGGCGCGTCGTCCGGAGGGACGGCGCCGGCCGTCCCGTACTCGTCTCGGGCATGGTCGCGGACGTGACCCAGCTGAAGGAAGCCGAGGCCGCGCTGCGCGAGAGCCAGGAGCGCTACGAGGTGGCCGTGGAGGGGTCGAGCGACGGCCTCTGGGACTGGGACATGCGGACCAACGTGGCGTATTTCTCGCCCCGCTGGAAGTCCATGATCGGCTACGCCGACGGCGAACTGACGTCGGACTACGCCACCTGGGAGAGCCTGCTCCATCCGGACGACCGTGCGGAGGTGCTGGAGCACGTCCAGGCGTACCTGGAGGGGCGGATCCCGGCCTACTCGCCCGAATTCCGGATGCGGTGCAAGGACGGCTCTTACAAGTGGATCCTGGCGCGCGGCGCCGTCCTCCGCGACGAGCAGGGACGCCCCGTCCGCATGGCGGGCTCGCACACCGACATCGCCGACCGCAAGCGCGCGGAGAGCGAGATCAGGGCCTCGCGGCGGATGATCGAAGCGATCATCGACACCATCCCGGTCCGCGTGTTCTGGAAGAATCGCGACCTGAAGTACGTGGGGTGCAACAGCGCCTTCGCGACGGACGCGGGCCGCCGGGACCCCTCCGAGGTGATCGGCCGCGATGACTTCGAGATGGGATGGCGCGACCAGGCCGAGCGTTACCGGGCCGACGACCGCGCCGTGATCGAGAGCGGCGTGCCGCGGCTGCACATCGAGGAGCCGCAGACGACGCCCGACGGCCAGGCCATCACGCTGCTCACCAGCAAGGTGCCCATCAAGAACTCTGCCGGCGAGGTCACGGGTGTGCTCGGTACCTATCTCGACATCAGCGAGCGCACGCGGGCCGAAGAGGAAGTGCGGCGGCTGAACGCCCACCTCGAAGACACCGTGCGCGCCCGCACCACCGAGCTGCAGCAGCGCGAGGCGCAGCTGCGCGACATCTTCGACGGCACGAGCGACCTCATCCACAGCCTGTCCCCCGACGGCGCCATCCTCTTCACCAACCGGGCGTGGCGCGAGACGCTCGGCTACGACGAGGCGGAGCTCGCCGGGATGACGCTCTACGACGTGATTCATCCCGACCACCGCGAGTCGTTCCGGACCTTCCGGGATCGGCTGATGGACGGCACGGGCGACGGCGCGGTGGAGACCGTGCTCGTGACCAAGGACGGCCAGGTCCGCCACGTCGAGGGCAGCGTGTCCGTCGGTCGTGAGGACGGGCGCCCGGTGGTCACGCGAGCGGTCCTCCGCGACGTCACGCTGCGGAAGTCCCTGGATCAGGCGCTGCGGGACAGCGAGCAGCGGCACCGGCTCATGTTCGAGAGCTCGCGTGACGCGATTCTCACGTTGCACCCGCCCGACTGGTCCTTCTCGTCCTGCAATCCCGCCGCCGTGGAGCTCTTCGGCGCCGCGAGCGAAACCGAGCTCTGCGCACTGGGCCCGTGGGCCGTGTCGCCGGCGCTCCAGCCGGACGGCTCGCGGTCCGTGGATCGGGCGAAGGAGGCGATTCGGACGGCGCTGGAACAGGGCTCGTGCGCCTTCGAGTGGACCCACAAGCAGGTGAACGGACCGGAGTTCTCGGCGGCCGTGCTCCTCAGCCGGGTCGTGCAGGGTGGTGAGACCTACCTGCTGGCGTCTGCCCGCGACATCACCGCAAGCAAACGTGCCGAAGCGGCCCTGCGAAGCCTCAACGAGAACCTCGACAGGCTGGTCACCGAGCGGACCGGCCAGCTCCGCGAGAGCGAGGAACGGTTCCGGTCGCTCGTGGACGCGTCGCCCAACGCCGTCCTCATGACCTCGGCCGACGGACGCATCTCGTTCGCGAACCGGCGGACCGAGGTCATGCTGGGCTACACGCCCGGCGAGCTCATCGGGCAGTCGGTGGAGATGCTGCTCCCGGCCGCGGCGCGCGCCCGGCACGTCGAGCATCGCCTTGGGTTCTGGAAGGCGCCGACGAGCCGCGCGATGAACCGCGGCGAATACCTCATCGCGCACCGGAAGGACGGCGCCGACATCGCGGTGGAGGTGGGCCTGACGCCCATCGACATGCTGGGCGGCACGTTCGTGATGGCCACCATCACCGACGTCAGCGCCCGAAAGCGCGCCGAGGACGCCGTGAAGCGCCTGGCCGCGTTCCCGCAGGTGAACCCGAATCCCGTCATGGAGCTCTCGCTCGAGGGCGAGGCGACCTTCGTGAACACGTCCGCCGCCGCCCTGGCGCACGACCTCGGGCTGCCGACTCCCGCGGCGATGCTGCCCGACGACGTCGGCGCCATCGTGCGCGGCTGCGTGGAGACAAGCCAGGAGCGGCTCGGCGTCGAGCGGCGGATCGGCAGGCGCGTGCTGTCGTGGTCGTTCTACCCGATTGCCGGGCGGCAGATCGTTCACGCCTACGCCGACGACATCACCGACCGCCTGGCGCTGGAGTCCAAGCTGCTGCAGTCCCAGAAGATGGAGGCCATCGGCCTCCTGGCCGGCGGCGTGGCCCACGACTTCAACAACATCCTGTCCGTCGTGATGATGCAGGCGGAGGTGTCGTCCACGGTGGACGGCGTGCCGGACGAGACGGCGGAAGGGCTCCAGGAGATCCAGGCGTGCGCCGAGCGCGGCGCCGACCTCACGCGCCAGCTCCTGCTCTTCAGCCGCCGGCAGGTGATGCAGCCGCGCCATCTCGATCTGAACGAGGTGGTCACGACGCTCACCAAGATGCTGCAGCGGATCATCGGCGAGGACATCAGGCTGGAGCTCGTGCTGCATGCATCGAAGCTCGCCGCGCGGGCCGATGCCGGCATGCTCGACCAGGTGCTCCTGAACCTCGCCGTCAACGCCCGCGACGCCATGCCCAAGGGCGGACGCCTGCGCGTGGAGACCTGGCAGCGCGTCATCGGCGACGACAGTCCGCATCCGGACCTCGCGCCCGGCCGCTACGTGGGCCTGAGCGTGAGCGACACCGGGTACGGCATCCCGGCGGACGTGCTGCCGCGGATCTTCGAGCCGTTCTTCACCACCAAGGAGGCTGGCAAGGGCACGGGCCTCGGCCTGGCCACGGTGTTCGGCATCGTGCGCCAGCACGGCGGCTGGTTGAACGTGGCGAGCGAGGTCGGGCAGGGGACGACCTTCGACATCTTCCTGCCCGCCGGCACCGCCGCCGCCGGCGCGGACGCGGTCGCGGCCAAACCCGCCGTGCGCGGCGGGACCGAGACGATTCTCGTCGCCGAGGACGAGCGGTCCGTCCGCATGCTCATGTGCGCGATCCTGGAACGGCGCGGCTACACCGTCATCGAGGCGTCGAGCGGCGTCGAGGCGCTGGCACTGTGGAAGGCGCACGGCTCCGCCGTCTCGCTGCTGCTGACGGACCTGGTCATGCCGGACGGCGTGAGCGGCCAGGACCTGGCCCGCCAGCTCCGGGCCGATCGGCCCGACCTGCGCGTCGTGTTCAGCAGCGGCTACAGCGCCGAGATCGCGGGCCGGGAGCTCGCGGAGGCCGAGCATTTCCTGCAGAAGCCGTTCACGACCGACGTCCTGCTGCAGATGGTACGGCAGGTGCTGGACGAGCCGGTGGCCGTCTAGCGACGCGGCTCGCCGCCGACGCACCGGAATCGTCCGGCCGCGGACTCGTCGACGAATCGCGGCCGCGGCGGATCAGGGGCGGACGGCCTGCAGCACCCGGTCGAGGGCGTCGTAGGGCGCGAACTCCGGGTGCTCGTAGATGTTCCACCCGGTGAACACCGCGATGAGGTCGCGGTCCGGCACCACGATCAGCCGCTGGCCCCCGTACCCCAGCGCGGCGTAGGCCGTGGCGGCGCCGTCGGCCGTGGGCAGCCCCCACCACTGGTAGCCGTACTTCCGCGAACGCGGCTGGCCGGGCCGCGTGTCGACGATCGGCGTCGTCGCGCGCGCCACCCAGTCCTCGGGCACCAGGCGCGTGCCCTCCCACATGCCACGCTGGAGGAACAGGTAGCCGATCTTCGCGAGGTCGCGCGCGGTGAGATACAACCCGCCCTCGGTGTCCGCCAGGCCCCTGGGCGTCGTCTTCCAGTAGCTGTCGGTGATCCCGAGCGGCCCGAACAGGTGCGCCGCGGCGTACTCGTGCGCCTGCTGTCCCGTGCCCTGCTTCAGGAGGTACGACAAGAGCTCGGTGGCGCCGCTGTTGTAGACGAACGTCGTGCCGGGATCCGCCGCCATGGGCTGGTCCAGCACGAACTGGATCCAGTCGTCGCTCCGCTCCATCCCGGCGCACGAGTTGGCGGGATCGGTGTAGGCGACGGTGCTCTCGTCCCACTGGATGCCCGTGCGCATCGTGAGGACGTCCTCGAGCGTCATCCGGTCGCGGCGCGGATCGGACGGCGGCTGCCGGAACTCCTTGAAGAGCGGCATGACCGGCGTGGAGACGGCCGGCAGTTCGCCCCGGCCGATGGCGATGCCGACGAGCGTGGACGTGACGCTCTTGCTGACCGACTGCATCGTGTGCACCTGGCCGTGCCGGTAGTAGGGGTGCCAGTCCGGGTCGTAGTAGTTGTAGGGCCCCCGGGCGGGATCGCGGCCCGCGAAGAGCGCGTCGAAGTCGTGCGGATAGGAGCGCTCGAACACGACCTTGCCATGGCGGACGACGAGCATGCCCGTCACCTGCCCGTGGTCGCCCGCGCTGAACTCCCTGTCGAGGGCCTCGAGCACACGGCCGTCGAGCCCTTCGGCCTCCGGCGTGGACTGGGTCCAGCCCTTGGTGGGCCACGGCGTGGTCGGCGGGGCGGCGGGCGTGGGGCCGCACGCGGCCACGGTGCCGGCGGCGGCGAGAGCGATCAGCAGGTGGCGCATCGGCGAGTCCTCGGGCGGCGTCCGGGACCCGCGGATGTCGCGCCGTCCCGCCCGCGGCGTCAAGGGTAGCCGAGAACGTCCGCCTTCGTGACGGCAGGGGCGCGGCCTGGCACCCTTCGACCGGTGCGCGCCAGGGCAGGGCGCACGGTATCCTGTCCGCGCGTGATCGACCCGGTCGCCTCCCGCGTCCTGCACCGCTCCACCCGCCAGCCGCTGCCCGTGGCCGTCGGGGGGCAGGGGCTCACCCTGACGCTGGGCGACGGGCGCACCGTGCTCGACGCCTCGGGCGGCGCGGCGGTCTCGTGTCTCGGCCACGGCCACCCGCGCGTCACCGCCGCGATCACGCGCCAGCTCGAGGCCGTCGCCTACGCGAACACGTCGTTCTACTCGTCCGCGCCGGCCGAGGCGCTGGCCGAGTGCCTCGTGGGCGGTGAGCCGGGCGGGCTCGCCCGCGCGCACTTCGTCTCCTCGGGATCGGAGGCCGTCGAGGCGTGCCTGAAGATGGCGCGGCAGTACTTCGTGGAGATCGGCGAGCCCGAGCGGCTGCACGTGATCGGGCGGCGCCAGAGCTATCACGGGAACACCCTCGGCGCGCTGTCGGTGGGTGGGCACGCGGCGCGGCGCCGCGCGTACGAGCCGATGCTCCTGCCCCACGTGAGCTTCGTCTCGCCCTGCTTCGCCTTCCGCTACAAGGCCCCTGGCGAGGCGAGCGCGGCCTACGTCGCGCGGCTGGCCGACGAGCTCGAGGCCGAGTGCCAGCGGGTGGGGCCCGGCCGCGTCATGGCCGTGATCGCCGAGCCCGTCGTCGGCGCGACGTCGGGCGCGGTGGCGGCCGAGCCTGGCTACTTCGCGGCGGTCCGCGAGATCTGCGACCGCCACGGCGCGCTCCTGATTCTCGACGAGGTCATGTGCGGGATGGGGCGCTGCGGAACGCGCCACGCGTGGGAGCAGGAGGGCGTCGTGCCGGACCTGCAGGCCGTCGCGAAGGGGCTCGGCGCCGGGTACCTGCCGCTCGGCGCGATGCTCGTGTCGCGGAGGGTCAGCGCGGCCATCGCCGCCGGGAGCGGCGTGGTCGCCCACGGCCAGACCTTCCAGGCGCACCCGGTGGCCTGCGCCGCGGCGCTCGAAGTGCAGCGCGTCATCGAGGACGAAGGCCTGCTCGACCACGTCGTCCGCGCAGGGTGGAACCTGGCGGCGGCGCTGGCGGACCGCTTCGCCGCCCATCCGCACGTCGGCGACATCCGGGGGCGCGGGCTCTTCCGGGCGCTCGAGTTCGTCGCCGACCGCGAATCGCTCGCGCCGTTCGATCCCGCCCTGCGCTTCGCGGACCGGCTCAAGCACATCGCCCTGGAGCACGGGCTGGCCATCTACCCGAGCGGCGGCACCATCGACGGCCTCGCGGGCGACCACGCCATCGTCGCGCCGCCGTACACGGTCGGGGACGACGACATCGCCGAGATCGTGTCCCGGCTCGGCCGGGCCGTCGACGCGACGGTGGCGGCGCTCGAACGGTAGGCCCGTGCGCCGGAGTCACGGTCCACGGCTGAGCTGAAGGCCGTGGGTGCCGTCGCGCCACCGCGGCGCGAATCCTCCGTGGCCCCTGCGGCGTCCAACGGGAGACGGCGCACGGACGCGACGGTTCGGCCTATGATGCCGGGAGCCCTCGTGCGCTCGAACAAGGATCCGCAGTGACACACATGCGACAACCGCTGGCCTGGATCGCGGCGCTGCTGCTCTCGCCGGCGGCCCTCTGGGCGCAGGCGCCCGCGCCGCCTCCGGTCGACACGTCGACGATCGGCCCGCAGGTGGGAGCGACGGTGCCCGCCTTCTCGGGTACCGATCAGTCAGGCACGACGCAGTCGCTGCAGTCGCTGTCCGGGCCGAAAGGGCTGATGCTCGTCTTCAGCCGTTCGGCCGACTGGTGACCGTACTGCAAGACGCAGCTCGTGGAGCTGCAAGGCCGCTACGCCGACATCCAGCGCCAGGGGCTGGGCCTCGCGTCGATCTCGTACGACCCGGTCGACACGCTGAAGAAGTTCGCTGACACGCGCGGGATCACGTTCCCCATGCTGTCCGACCCTGGGTCGGCCATCATCCGGCGGTTCGGCCTCCTGAACGAGACCGTGGACCCGCAGACCCGGGCGTTCGGCATTCCCCACCCGGGCACGTTCATCCTCGACCGGCAGGGCAAGGTGGTGGCCCGCTTCTTCGAAGACGCGTACCAGGAGCGCTACACGGCGTCGACCGTGCTCTCGGCGCTCGGCGTGGGCATGGGGACGCCGGGCGAGCCGGTCCGGACCAGCCATCTCACCGTCGCGGCCGCCGTCAGCGACACCACGGCCGCTCCGGGGCACCGGCTCGCGATCACGGCCGACGTCACGCCGAACCCCAAGGTCCATGTCTACGCCCCGGGGAAGCACGACTACCAGGTCGTCCAGCTCACCATCGACCCGCAGCCGTGGCTGCGCGTGCACGACACGGTCTACCCGGCGTTCGAGATCTACTACTTCGAGCCGCTCGACGAGCGCGTGCCCGTCTACAGCCACACCTTCCGGCTGCAGCGCGACGTCACGCTCCTGGCCACGCCCGAGGCGCAGAAGCTGCTCGGCAGCCTGCCGTCCGTGCGCATCACGGGCGCGCTCGAATACCAGGCGTGCGACGACAAGGTGTGCTTCAACCCGACGCGTGTGCCCATCAGCTTCACCATCACGACCAAGCCGCTGGACCGCAGGCCGCCGGGCCGCTGACGGCGTCCCCCGCCGCAGGGGCGACCCCTGCCGGCGCCTCATGATCGTCTCGTCCTGAGCTGGAGCGCTCCGGCATCCTGGCCGACGGGAACAACGGCTTCTACTACCAGACGTTCGACACGGCCATCCGCACGGACGGCGACGTGTTCCGCGTGCTCGACGTCCTGGCGCGCAAGGTCGGCGTCCTCGCCGTCTTCAGCGACTGTGCAGGCGACCGTCTCCTACGACGCCAACTGCATGCGCCTGCGGTAGGCCCGCGGGCACCGTCGGCTGTTGGCGAGCCGGATCGTCACATCCAGGTCATCCGGCTCGCATATGCTGCTGAGGTTCGGTACGCAGATTCTGCGTACGTCGGCGGGAGGGTGGACTCATGCACGTGCGAAGGATGTCGAGGCGCGCCATCAGGCGCGTGGTGAGCGCCATGGCCGGGATCGTCCTGGCCGGGGCCGGGTTGACCCTGTTCGCGGATGCCACGCCCCAGGCGCTGCCCTTCGGGCAGGACTGGAGCAACACGGCCCTGATCACGGTCAACGACGACTGGAGCGCCGTCCCCGGCATCGAGGGCTTCCGGGGCGACGGCCTGACGTCGGCCACCGGCGCCGACCCGCAGACGCTCGTCGCCGAGGACCTCGCGCCCGTCCCGGACGTGAACGCGAACCAGACCAATCCGAACACCTTCGCCACCGGCGGCGTCGCCGAGTTCGCCCTCGCCGATCCGGTCGTGGCCCTGAACGGGTCCGGCACCGCGGACGCCCCCTACCTGCAGATCACGGTCAGCACGACGGGGGTGGCCGGCGTGCGCGTGCGCTACACCCTCAGGGACCTGGACGGCTCGGTCGACGACGCGGTCCAGCCCGTGGCCCTGCACTTCCGTGTCGGGACGTCGGGCGCGTGGACCAACGTGCCCGCCGCGTTCGTGGCCGACGCGACGTCCGGTCCCAGCCTGGCCACGCTCGTGACGCCCGTGGACGTGACGCTGCCGGCGGCCGCCGACGACCAGGCCGTGGTGCAGCTGCGCATCATGACCGCCAACGCCGCCGGCAACGACGAGTGGGTGGGCGTGGACGATCTGGTCGTGGAGCCCGCCACGGCGCCGACCTCGCCGTCCTTCAGCGGCGCCACCGGCACGCCCAACCCCGTCGAGTGGGGGCAGACCCTGGTCGTGGCTGCCGGCGTCGTGCCGGGCTCGAACCCGCCAGGAACGATACACACGGTGACCGCCGACGCGACGGCGCTGGGCGGCCCGGCCCTGCTGCCGCTGAGCGACGACGGCATCGCGCCGGACCAGGCGGCCGGAGACCTCGTGTTCACGGGGGCGGTGGTCGTGGCGCCATCGGCCGGCGTCGGCGCGCGGGGGATCCCGCTCGTCGTCCAGGACGAGCGGGGCCGCACCGGTGCGGGCACTCTCACCGTCCAGGTGACGGCGCCCGTGCCCGTCGTGACGATCGCGCAGATTCAGGGCGCCGGAGCCGTCTCGCCCTACACCGGCCAGGCCGTCCGCACGACGGGCGTCGTGACGGCACGGCGGACCAACGGCGTCTACGTGCAGAGCACGGCCGCAGACGAGGACGGCGACCCGGCCACGTCCGAGGGGATCTTCGTGTTCACGGGCAGCGCGCCGGGCGCGGCCTTCCAGCCGGGCACGCTCGTGAGCGTGCAGGGCGTCGTGGCCGAGTTCGCCCCGGCGGCCGATCCCGTCAGTCCTCCGGTGACCGAACTGGTCTCGCCGGCGCTGGCCGCGCTGGGGACCGCCGCGCTGCCGGCGCCGGTGGTGCTGTCGCCGGCCGACGCCGACCCCGCCGGAGGCCTGCTGCAGCTCGAGCGCCTGGAGGGGATGCTCGTGACCGCGCCCTCGCTCACGGCCGTCTCCGGCGTGGCCGGCAGCGTGAACGAGACCAGCAACACCGGCACGAACAACGGCGTCTTCTACGCGGTGCTGAGCGGCACGGCGCGGCCCGTCCGCGAAGCCGGGATCGAGGCCCTCGACCCGGTGCCGGTCTGCGCCGCGGGCACGGGCTGCGCGATTCCGGTCTTCGACGGGAACCCCGAGCGGATCCGCGTGGACGCCGACGGCATCGCCGGCGTGGCGGCCGCCGTCGTCACGACCGGCGCGGTGATGACGGACGTGACGGCCGTCGTGGACTACGGCTTCCGCACGTGGACGCTCCTGCCCGTGGCGCCCCTCATGCCGGTGGGCGGTCTGGTCGCCGCGCCGGCGCGCGCGCCGGCGGCGGGTGAGTTCGCCGTGGCGTCCTTCAACCTCCAGCGCTTCTTCGACACGGTCAACGACCCGGCGACGAGCGATGCCGTGCCCACGCCCGCGGCCTACGCCGTGCGGCTGGCGAAGTTCTCGGCCGTCGTCAGGCACTACCTGCACGCGCCCGCCATCATCGGCGTCCAGGAGGCCGAGAACCTGCAGGTGCTGCAGGACCTGGCCGCCACGATCGACGCCGACGCGGCGGCCGCGGGTCAGCCGGTGCCGGGGTACCAGGCGTACCTCGTCGAGGGCAACGACGTCGGCGGCATCGACGTCGGCGTCCTGGCGGCGTCGGGCGTGACCGTCCACGACGTCGTGCAGCACGGCAAGGACGACACCTACCTCGATCCGAACACCGGGCAGCCCGCCCTGCTGAACGACCGGCCGTCGCTGTCGATGCGCGCGACGATCGCGGCGGCGCCGGGCACGCTGCCGGCCGACGTGATCGTGGTGGTGCACCACCTGCGCTCGCTGAACGGCCTCACCGATCCGGTGGACGGCCCGCGGGTGCGGGCCAAGCGCCTGGCGCAGGCGGAGTACGTGGCGCGCCTGCTCGGCGACCTGCGGGCCAGCCATCCCGGCCTGCCGATCGTCTCGGTGGGCGACTACAACGCGTTCGAGGTGAACGACGGCCACGTGGACGTCCTGGGTGTGGCGCGCGGCGTGCCCGCGCCGGCGACCGAGGTCGTCTCGTTCGGCGCCGACCTGCTGTCCCCCGATTTCGAGCTGGCGCCCGCGGTGGCCGGCACGCCGGCGGACGGGACCTACTCGTACGTGTTCGACGGGAACGCGCAGTCGCTCGACCACGTGCTCCTGTCGCCCGAGGCCGCCACGACGCTGACCGCGTTCGATCACGCGCGGGTGAACGCGGACTTCCCGGATCTCCTGCGCGGTGACGCCGCCCGAGTGGAACGGACCTCCGATCACGACCCCGCGGTGGCGTACTTCCGGTTCCCGACCGACACGACGCCCCCCGTCGTGACGGTGCCGGACGACCTGGTGGCCGATGCCCAGGGGCCGCTCGGCGCCGTCGTGACCTTCACGGCCACGGCCACCGACGACGTGAGCGGGCCCGTGCCCGTGACGTGCGTGCCGGCCTCGGGCTCGCTCTTCGCCTACGGCCCCACGAGTGTGACCTGCACGGCGTCGGACGCCTTCGGGAACACCGGCTCGGCGAGCTTCCGCGTGACGGTGGTGGATCCCGCCACGGCTGGCCTCGTCGCGGGCGCCACCGTGCAGGACCCTGGCCGCGACGCGACGCGCGTGATCTTCACCGCGGTCCGCACCTCGGCGCACGGGACCGGCGCGGCCGTGCTCGCCCAGGGGCGGGGAACCACCGGCGCGCCGATGCTCTTCGCGGCCACGCGGATCGACGCGGTGGGCTTCTTCGACGATCCGGCGTCCTCACCGGGCGCGCGTCCGGCCAGCGGCGTCGACACCGTGCGCGTGGCCGGTGCCGGCGTGGTGAACGGCCGGCCCGGGTACACGTTCGAGCTCGCGGCCGCCGATCGCGGCGAGCCGGGGCGCGGCGCCGACGAGGTGCGGATCGTGGTGCGCGATGCCCAGGGCGCCGTCGTGCTCTCGGCGGCCGGCGTCATCGACGCCGGCAACGTCGACTCGCTGCCGGTGCCGTAAACTCGGGCCCGGTCGCCCACGGCGGGCGGCCGGGGCCGCGGCTGCGGGACGGGGACCGCTGCGCGGCTTGCGTGGCGGCGACGATGCTGACAGCGATCGACGGAGGGGCGCGCGGGCCGGTACCCGCCTACGTGGCTGAGCCGGCCGGGAGCGGGCCATGGCCGGGCGTGGTCGTGGTGCACGATGCGCTCGGCATGACGTCGGACCTGCGCCGGCAGGCCGGGTGGCTCGCCGAGGCGGGCTACCTCGCCGCGGCGCCGGATCTCTTCCACGGCGGCCGCCGCGTCCTGTGCGTCGTCGCCGTGATGCGCGACCTGACCCGCGGCACCGACGGTCCGGCGTTCCAGGACCTGGCGGCCGTCCGGCGCTGGCTCGCCGCGCACCCGCGGGGGACGGGCCGGGTCGGTATCGTCGGCTTCTGCCTGGGCGGGGGCTTCGCGCTGGCGCTGGCGCCCCGCCACGGCTACGACGCCTCCGCCGTGAACTACGGCGCGATGGCCGAGCGCGACCTCGACCGCTTGGCCGATGCCTGTCCCATCGTCGCCAGCTACGGCGGCGACGACCCCACGCTGAAGGGCGCCGCCGCGCGCCTCGAGCGCGTGCTGACGGCGGCCCGCGTGCCGCACGACGTCAAGGAGTACCCGGACGCCGGGCACGGGTTCATGAACGACCACCCGCGGAGCGAGACGCCGTGGGCCGTCCGCCTCCTGGCGCGCGTGTCGCACACGCGCTTCGACCCGGCCGCCACCGCCGACGCGCGCGAGCGCATCGTCCGCTTCTTCGGCGAGCACCTCGCGCGCCGGTGACGCGTGACGCCGCGGCCGATTCGGCCGCGCCGGCCGCTCACGGAATCCGCGTATCATGGCGCCGGCGCGCGGCGGGCCGCCGGCACGTCACGCCGGCGCGCGGTCGGGGGAGAAGGCGATGCGCAGGGTTCCGATCTCGAACGCCGGCGGGGCCGGCGTCTTCATCACGGCAGGTGTGGCGATCCTCGGCGTGTGGGCGCTGCTGCCGTCCGCGGCGGCGCAGACGTCCGGGCCGGCGCCGCGCGCGAACCCCGTCATCCGCCTCCTGGACGCGGGCAAGCCGGCCTTCTCGATCTGGGCCAACTACATCGGCGTCGGCAACGACTACCACGCCGCCGTCACGCTGCAGAACAACAAGAACTTCGACTTCATCCTCTACGACCTGGAGCACGACCCGCTGGACGTGGAGGGCCTGAGCCGGTTCCTGCGCGCGCTGCTGGACCCGGCCGAGATCGCGCGCGACGGCGTGAGCGCGACCAAGCCCGTGATCGTTCGCATTCCTCCGAACGGCCGCGAGGTCCGCCAGAACCAGTGGATGGTGAAGCAGATCCTCGACACGGGCGTCGCCGGGCTGATGTTCCCGCACATCGAGACGCCCGAGCAGGCGATCGACGCGATCCAGGCGGTCCGCTACCCGCAGCCGCCCGACGCGCCGCACGTCGAGCCGGAGGGTCTCCGCGGCACCAGCAACTCGATCGCCGCCCGCTACTGGGGCATGAGCTCGCGTGAGTACGAGCGGCGCTCGGACGTCTGGGGCCTGCAGCCCGACGCCGACATGCTCATCCTCCTCATCATCGAGAACAAGCGGGGCGTGGAGAACGTGCGCGAGATCGCGCGGACGCTGAAGGAGAGCAGCATCAAGGTGGTGTTGTGGGCGGGCGGCGGGGACATGAGCCTCTCGTACGGCCACGATGCGGCGCTCACCGAGGCCGGGCTCCAGAAGGTCATCGCGGCGGGCAAGGAGTTCGGGCTGCCGGTGGGGATCAACGGCACCCGCGACTTCGCCGCGCGCTACGCGCAGGGCGTGCGGGTGTTCTTCGATCTCGGCCCGGCGCTGGCGGCCTCGGGCCCCACGGTGACCCCCGAGCAGCGGAAGGCCGCGGGGCGATGACCACGCCTGCCGCCGGCGCCCGCCGGCCCTCGCGGCGGCCGCGGCCCGCGCGCGCCGTCGCGGCCACGCCCGACGTCGCGGACATCGACGCGTGCGTGCGCGGCCTGCGCGACAGGATGGTCGACTTCACGAGCCGCCTGGTGGGCGTCGCGTCCGAGAACCCGCCCGGCGCCGCCTATCCCGAGGCCGTGCGGCTCATCCAGGCCGAGCTTCGCGCCGTCGGCCTGCCCTGTCAGCTCGTCCGCTACGCGCCGCCGGCGGGGACGCGGGACGGTTCCGGCGCGGCGGTCGTGCTCAGCTCGGTCGGCGAGGGGCGCCGGACGCTCTACTTCTCCGGGCACTACGACGTGGTGCCGGTGACGACGCCGGGCCAATGCCGGCCCGAGCGGCGCGGGCGGATGATCTTCGGGCGCGGGTCTGCGGACATGAAGAGCGGGCTGGCGTCGATGCTCTACGCCGCCGTCGCGCTGAAACGCCTCGGGGTCCCGCTCGACGGCCGGATCGCGCTGGTGTTCGTCCCCGACGAGGAGACGGGCGGGCATCGCGGGTCCGGCTTCCTGGCCGCGACCGGCCGGCTGGGCGCCGACGGCATCGGCATGCTCACGCCCGAGCCGACGAGCGGCGTCGTGTGGAACGCGAATCGCGGCGCCATCACCGCCAAGGTCACCGTGCGGGGCCGCGAGGCGCACGTGGGCCTCATGCACCAGGGCCGCAACGCCTTCGAGGACGCCATCCGCGTGGTGGGGCTCCTGCAGCGCCTGGCGCGGCGGGTGGGACGCCGCCGCACCCGGTTCCGCGTGCGTCCGGAGGCGGCGCGCCGGTCGCTGCTGCTCGTCGGCGGCCGCGTGGAGGCCGGGTCGAATTTCAACGTCGTCCCCGGCACATGCACCTTCACGGTCGATCGGCGCGTGAACCCCGAGGAGGACTTCGCCGCCGAGCGCCGGGCGCTCCTGGCCGTGTTCGACGAGGCGCGCCGGATGGGCGTGACGCTGGACGTCGAGGTGTTCCAGGAGGGGCATCCGTCCGGGAGCGCCGAGGCCGCGCCCCTCGCGCGTGCGCTGCGCACGCACGTGAAGGCCGTGACCGGCCGTGCGCCGCGGTTCGAAATGTGCCCGGGCCTGCTCGAAATCCGCTTCTACGCCGAGCAGGGCATGCCGGCCTATGCCTACGGCCCGGGTCTGCTGGCCGTGTCCCACGGTCCCAAGGAGTTCGTGGACACCGCCCGCATCGTGGAGTGTGCCGCGATCTACGCGCGGGTCGCCGCCAGCGTGCTGGGCCCGGCGGCGCGAGGCGGGTTACTCTGAGTGGACGCTGGCCGCCCGCAGCGGCCGGTTCGCCGGCCGCCTCCGGGTGGCTGGTTCGCCGGCGATGCTCCGGCGTCCACACCTCAGGGACCGCTTTCGTGATTCCGCAGCGCCTCCGCCCCGACAACTTCACCCCGCCCGAGCGGACGCCGTGGGGCGGCCGCTCCATCGTGGGCCGCCTCAAGGTGGGCCTGCGTCTCGACGTGGACCCCGAGGTGCCGGTCGGCGAGTCGTGGGAGGTCTCCACCGAGCCCTCCTTTCCAAGCGTCCTCGACAGCGGCGAGCGCCTGGTGGACGCGGTCGCCGCGGACCTGGCCGGGTGGCTGGGGACCGACGTCGCCGCCGAACACGGCGGGTCCCCGCTGCTGGTGAAGGTGATCGACGCCGCCGAGCACCTGTCGGTCCAGGTGCACCCAGCCGAGGACCACCGTCTGCTCGCCGAGGGCGAGACGGGCAAGACGGAAGCGTGGATCGTGCTCGGGGCGGCGCCTGGCGCCCGGATCTACCTGGGCTTCCGCGAGGGCGTCGACGCGCGGCAGGTCGAGGCGTGCCTGACGAGCGGCGGCGCCCTGTCGGCGCTCATGAACGAGGTGTTCGTCCGCGAGGGCGAGGTGTACCTGATTCGCCCCGGCCTGGCCCACGCGCTCGGCGCCGGGACGACCGTGCTCGAACCGCAGCGGGTGAGGCCGCACCGGCGGTCGATCACGTATCGCTACTGGGACTGGAACCGCGGCTACGACGAACGCGGCCGCGTGGCCGACGGCGGCACGCCGCGCCCGCTCCACGTGGCCGAGGCGCTCGCCGCCACCAGCTGGCGGGGCCCGCAGGGCGAGGCCCTCGTCGCCACGGCCAGGCGCGAGCCGGTGGCCCTGCCGTCGGGCGGGCGCCTGGTGCGGTGGCGCCTGCTCGACGAACCCGAGCTGTGGGCCGAGCGGTGGGAGGGCACCGGCGCCGCGCCGCTGCCGCGCCTCGGCACGCTGATGGCGCTGGTCTGTCTGGACGGCGCCGTCGAAATCGCCTGGGATGGCGGCACGCTGGCCCTGGCCGCGGGACAGAGCGCCGTCGTGCCGGCGGGCGCCGGCGGCGTGCGCGCGTCGCTCGACGATGCCCATCTCGCGTTGTGCTGCGTGCCCCCGACGCCCGCGCCGGGCCCGCGCGCCCGCGTCTGACCGGCCGCCCCGAGCGGGGCAGGAGGCGCCGATGAGAATCGCCGTCGTCTCGGACGTCCACGGCAACCTGACCGCGCTCGAGGCCGTCGTGGCCGATCTCGCCGGCGTCGGCGCCGACCTGGTCGTGCAGGGCGGCGACCTCGTGGCGAATGGATCGTCGCCGGCCGAGGTCCTGGACCGCGTGCGCGACCTGGGGTGGCCCGGCGTCGTGGGCAACACCGACGAGATGCTCTGGGACGAGGCGCCGCTCGTGGCCCTCATCGATCGCGCGCCGAGGCTCGGCCCGCTGCTGCGCGCGCTCCGGACCGACGTGATTCCAGCGACGGTGGCGGCGCTCGGCGACAACCGGCTCGCGTGGCTCCGGGCGATGCCCCCGGCCTGGGCGGGCGGCGGGCTGACGGTGGTGCACGCCTCGCCCGGCGACTGCTGGCGATCGCCGCAGGTCGAGGCCGCTGACGAGGAACTCGCGGCGGCCTACGGCGGGCTCCGGTCCCGCCACGTGGTGTACGGGCACATCCACCGCCCGTTCGTGCGCACGCTTCCGGCGTCGATCGTGGCCCATGCCGGAGCCCGAGGGCTGCCCTGGGTCGTCGCCAACGCCGGCAGCGTCGGCTTGCCCTACGACGGCGATCGACGGGCCTCCTACGCGGTGGTCGACGAGGACGGGGTCGCGATTCGCCGCGTGGCCTACGACGTCGATCGCGAGATCCGCATGCTGCTCGCGCGCGCGGCGCCGCAGGCGGCGTGGCTCGCCAGGGTCCTGCGCGCGGGCGCCTACGTGCCGCCCGACGAGCCTGGCGCCTGACCTCGCGCAGGCACCTGCCCTCCCCGTCCTTTGGGGCGGCTACGGCGTGGGTCTCGGCTGCGCGAGCCTCAGGGTGAGGTCCAGGCTCGAGACGTGCACGTCCAGGTCGCCGCCGACCCGCAGTCCCACGATGCCCCGGAACTCGTCCGCCGGCCGCCGCACCTCCGCGGCCGCGGTGCCGTTGACGAGCAGGCGCGTGACGCCGGCCTCCACTTCGAGCCGCAGCAGGTTGCGGACGCTGGTGTCGGGCTTCCCGGCCAGGGCGCCGCTCGCGGCCGTCCAGTCCACGAGCCGTTCCGTCCTGCCCCCGGCATGGCGCTCGACCGAGACGCGGCCGTCGCGCCGGATCAGGAACGCGGTGTAGGTGGCCGCCGGTGTGTCCAGGTCCGCGCCGCCCACCAGCAGGCCGAGGCCCGCGTCGCTCGTCCCCGGAAAGAGGAACGTCTCGGCTTCGAGCACGAAGCGTCCGGTGCCGACGTACGACGGCTCGTAGAGCACGGCCGCCGGATGCGTCGTGATGTGCCAGCCGGGCGCCATGACGCCGAAGAGCCACGCGTCCTCCGGCGGGCCGAGCGCGGTCTGATGACGCGCGGGCGCGTCGGTGACCCACTGCCAGGCCGCCGGGACGGGCAGGGTCTGCGCGAGCACGGGCGATCCCGGCGCGACAAGGGCGGTCACGGCCACCGCCGTGAGCAGGGTGCGAATGGTCATGGCTCGTGTCTCCTCGGGTGGGGCGATCAGCCGGCCTGTTCGAAGGCCTTGGCCAGGGCCGCGGCGATCTCGGCGTCGACATCGGCGGGCGAGGTGAGCGAGGCCGCGAACTGGCACATGCCGCCGGGTTTCTGCGCGACGATCCGCGCGCTCGAGACGTCGGCCTTGAGGTTCAGGCCCAGCTCGACGCGCGTCGCGGACTTGGGGCCGACCATGGCGAACTGCTTCTTGCGGCGCAACGACACGTAGCCCTTCTTCGGTGCGATCTCGAACGCGCCGAGCCCGGTCACGACGGCCATCACGGCGTCGTGGACGGGACGGAGGTGCGCCTTGGTCCCGGTGTAGATGGCGTCCAGGGCGTCGTCGGCCGCCGGCGCTTCGGCCGGGCGCTTGGCCATGTGGATGACGGTGTTCGCGTCGCCGAAGCCGAGTCCGTAGGTGTCCATCAGCCACGTGCGGATCTCGCCGTGCTTCGTCGTGCCCGACCGGGAGATCGCCGCCCCCAGCGCGTCGATCGACAGGCCGGTCTTTTTCTCGATGTTGGCGAGCTGCGTCCTGAGTGCCTGTTGTGGGTCTGCCATCGGCGGCCTCGTGTGGGAAATGACGAACGCGCCCGCGGCTCAGCGGGCATCCGGCCCAGGCGGTCGCGCGGCGCCCGCGCCCGCGGCCTCGGCCTGGAGGGCCTCCATGTAGCGACGGAGCTGCGCGATGGACAGATCGAAGGTGTCGATCGCGCGGTACGTCCGCGCCTGCATCACGGCGCCTTCCATGGTGGTCAGCACGAAGTGGGCGAGCGCCCGCCGATCCAGGTCTCGGGGCAGTCGGGAGCCGGCGTCGACGAGACAGGTCTCCACGCGGTCCACCCACTGGCTGAAGTTGGCGGCGATCCGCTCGCGAATCGCGGGGTCCGGCTCGTGGAGCTCGAGCGCGAGGTAGCCGATGGGGCAGCCGTACTGGCACTCGGTTCCCACCAGGTGCTGTCGGTAGCCGTTCAGCAGCGCGAACACCTTGTCGATCGGGTCGTCGATGCCCTGCCAGAGGGGCTCGAGCAGCATCTGGTCGATGCCGGCCAGGTAGGCGTCGAGCACGGCGACCAGCAGGTCCTGCTTGCCCGGAAAGAAGTGGTACAGGCTGCCGGAGTTGGCGTCGGCCGCCTTGAGGATGTCGGCGATCGACGTGGACTGGTAGCCCTTCTCCCAGAAGAGCTGCATCGCGGTGAAGACGATTCGGTCGCGGGTTGGTGCCACGGGCCAACGCTTGGTTGAGTGCTCAATCAAGTAACAGAACACGCCGAGTTCTGTCAATCAGTGGCGGCGGTGGCGTACGCTGCGGCCGTGCCGTACCGGATCGACGTGGACCAGCCGCCGGGCGACGCGCTCGACCGCCTCGTCGACCTGGGCGCGCTGGACGTGGACCAGGCCGGGAACCGGCTGGCCGCGATTCTTCCCGATGGCGTGCCTCCCGACGTGGCGGCGCGGGTGCTGGGCGTGGACCGCGTGGCCGTCTCCGCCGCGACGTCCCGGGATGCGGGATCGGTGTGGCGGCTCGGACCGCGGGCCGTGACGGTGGGGGGCCTCTCGATCGCGCCCGAAGGCGCCGAGGCGCCGGCGGGCGCCCTTCGTCTCCTGGACGCCGACGCCTTCGGGACGGGCCTGCATCCGACGACGGCCCTGACGCTGGCGGCCCTGGCCGACGCCGTGGCGATGGCGCCGGGCGGCCCGATGCTCGACGTCGGTACCGGGTCGGGAATCCTGGCCCTCGCGGCGCTACGGCTGGGCGCGTCCGAGGCGACGGGGCTGGACGTCGATCCGGCGGCGCTCGACGTCGCCGCCGGGAACGCCCGTCTGAACGGCGTGTCCGATCGGCTGCGTCTCGTCCACGGCGGGCCCGACGCCGTCGACGGCGCCTGGCCGCTCGTGGCCGCCAACGTGCTGGCGGCGCCCCTCATCGAGATGGCGCCCGTGCTGGTGCGGCGCGTGGCGCGGCGCGGCCGGCTGGTGCTCTCCGGCATCCCGCACGCGCTCGACGGCGACGTCAGACGGGCCTACCAGCACCTGGGCATGCACCACCGGCACACCGATCGGCGTGCCGGCTGGGTGGCGGTCGTGCTGGACGCGTCCTGGTGAGGGCGCGCGGTCACGCGTCCGCGAAGGGGTTCTCGTCGGCGGTCGGGCCGTAGACCGACGGCACCGGGATGTCGCGCAGGCGGAGGTACACGACGAGCTGACCGCGGTGGTGATACCAGTGGTTGAAGAGGAACGACCGGATCACGGCCGCTCGCGGCGCGGCAAAGAGCACCCGCTCGCCGCTCAGGAGCGTCCACGTGCCGGCCGCCCGGGCGTCCGAGAGCCCCGTGAAGAAGCCGCGGGCGTGATCCAGCGCCGCGTCGTAGGCCTGCAGGATGGCGTCGCGCGACTCGGGCATCGGCGGGCCGCCGGCGGCCGCGCTGATGTCGAGCGTGTCGCCGGCGAAGAACTCCGATCCCTGCCGGGGCAGCGTGGCCACGTGCAGGGCGAGCTGACCCAGCGACATCGACTTGGGGTGCGGACGCCAGTCGAGCCCGGCGTCGGGGACGCGCTCCAGCACGCGTCTCGTAGTGCCGGCTTCGGCGTCGAGCTCGTGGACGAACGGGGCGGCAACGGACATGAGACCTCCTGACGGCTAGACCAGCTTGGCGCCCGCGGGCGGCACGGGATCGGCGACGTTGGTGTAGAACCACAGCGCGTAGCCGTTCGGATCGTGCACCTTGAAGGTGCGATCGCCCCACCACTGGAGCACGAGCGGGTCGCTGATTGGCACGCCCCTGGCCGCGAGCGCCGCGTGCAGGGCGTCCACGTCGGCGACCTCGAGGTAGATCTCGACGGGCTGGTGGCCGGCGGGCGGCGCCGGGTCCTGGGACCGACTGAACATGATGCTGGCCGCGCCCAGCATGACCGTGCAGAAATCGAGTTGACCGTCCTTGCCCACCATGCCCATCACGTGGGTGAACCCGAGCGTGTCGACGTAGAACGCCCGGACGGCGTCCACCGACGGCACCGCGATGATCGGCATCACCCTTCCGGGCGCTGCATTCGCCATGACCGATGTCCTCCTGGCGCGGCCGCCGGGGCCGCGCGACGCCCGACACTGTGGCAGGCCCGGCGGGCTCGATTCAACTACTCTCGGGAGTAGATAATGCCGCCGTGCGCCATCCGGACCTCGACGCGCTGGAGCCGATCGGGCTGACGCTGTACGAGCGCCGTGCGCTGTCGGCGCTGCTCATCTGCGGCGTGGCGGACGCGGCGACCCTGTGCCGCGAGGGCCAGGTGCCGTCCTCGAAGATCTACCAGGCGATGGAGAAGCTCACGCGCCTGGGCCTGGCGCAGAGCCAGCCGACGCGCCCCAAGATGTTCGCGGCGCTGCCCACCGACGTCCTCGTGGCCCGCGCCGTGGAGATCGCGCGCGAACGCGCCGACCGCTTCGCCGCCGACGTGGCGGACCTGCGCGACACGCTGGCGGGTCTCCGGTCCCGCGTGCGAGGGCGGCAGCCCTTCCTGGACCTCGCGCTCGGCATGGACGCGCACGTCCGGCGCCACCTGGTGCCCCTGGCGGCCGCGCGCCGGCGGATCGTGTCGTACCTGGAGGCCGGCGACGTGACGGCCATCGACGCCGCGATTGCCGGCGGGTTCCCCATCCTGCGGCGCATCGCCAGGAACGCAGCCGAGCACGGCGTCGAGCACCGCGTGATCTTCGGCTTCTCGGCGCGCTCGGCGGGCGCGCTGGTGGCGTTCCTGCGCACCCACCGCGCGGACCTGAAGCAGGTGACGGGCGTCCGCTATTCGGGCGAGCTCGGGCATCCCTTCCACGTCGTGGACGACGACACGGTGGTGCTGCCGCTGGACCACCCGTTCGTGCGCGAAGGCCGCTTCGCCTCCCTCCTCATCCGCGATCGCGAGCTGGCCGACAGCCTCGTGGAGGGGTTCGAGGAGCTCTGGCGGAAGGCCATGCGCAGCCTGCGCGAGATCGCGGTCGACCCGCGACCCGCCGCCCCCCGATCCGCGGCCCGGTCGCGGGGCGTGAGCGGAGCCTGAACCCCGGCACTCGGGCGCCGCCGTCGGGCCACCAGGGTCAGGGCTCGTCGAGCGGCACGAACCGTCCCTCGCCGATCCGGCCGTCGGCCACGTCGTAGAGCGTGACGCCCGAGATCGCCGGCACCACGCCGCCGCCTCCCCCGACGACCGCCGCGGCCTGCTCGAAGCGCGTGGCGAGCGGCGAGCCGAAGCGGACGGTCTCGCGCAGGTGGATGTGGCCCGCGAGTGCAAGCGGCCACGGACGGCCCGCCAGCGCGGCCGAGACGTCGGCCAGGTTGGAGACGACGTGGCGGAACACGGTGCGGCCGTTCACGCGAAGCGTCGTCGGCGCTGCGCCGTCCTCCACGTAGCCCTTGACCGCTTCCGACGCGCTGGCGAACGGGATGTGGTTGAAGGTCACGATCGGCATGCCGCGCGGCACGAGCGCCAGATCCGCGCGCAGCCATGTCACTTGCTGCTCGTCCACGTGTCCGTAGTACCAGAGGTCCGAGACGTCCACCGTGTCGAGCCCGACGAAGTGGATGCCCCCGTGCGTGAACGAGTAGTAGGTGGGACCGAGCCGCGCGCGGTACATCCCCTTGCCGTACAGCGGATGGCGCGGGCTGACGAGCGACAGGTGGCGCTCGATGCCGAAGTTCTCGTGGTTCCCCGGCACGCTCCAGACGGGCATCGGGAAGGCCGCGACCTCGGCCTGGTACATCGCGTAGTACCCGGCGGCCTCGGGCTCGCCGACGCGGAGGGCGTCCTTCACGAGATCGCCCGTCATCAGGACGAAGTCCGGCCGCCGGGCCTCGGCGATCGCCCGCACCTGGCGCAGGCGCGCCACGCTCTCGGCGCTGGTGTGCGGATCCGACGCGTGGAGGAACGTGAACGACGGGCCGGCCGGTGCCCGCACCAGGCCGAATGCGAGCGGCCCCTGGGCCGGCGCCCAGAACGGCCCGCTCGAGCGGTGCTGGTCGGGCACCGAGACGAAGACCACGCCGGTGCCGGTCGACGGCAGCTGGAAGGCGCCGTCCAGGTCCGTGCGCGTCACCTCGCGCTGGTTCGACACGACGATCCCCGCGACGCCGAGCTCGCCGGCATCGCGGGCGCCGTTGGCGTTCGCGTCGAGATAGACGTGGCCCCGCACGGCCGGGCCCTGTGCGTCCGGACGCGCGAGCGTGATCGCGCAGCAGGCGAGCCCGAGGAGCAGCGGCAGGCGCCTCATCGGCACGGGCGGCGGCTCATCGCCGGTACCCGGGCGCCGGCGTCATCGAATGGCGTCCCAGGGACGCGCCTGCGGTGGCGCGGCGTCGGCGACCGGTGGAGACGGACATGGGCACCTCGCGCGCATTCTGCCAGATTGGCGCGGAGGACGCGCGGGCGGAGCGTCCGCGCGGCGTGACCGTCGCCTCCGGCCGCCGGCGCCGCGTGCGCGTCGGCGGCGGAGGTCGCCTGCGACCTACTTCATCGACGGCTTCGAAGACTTGGACGGCATCTTCGCGGGCGCGGACGCGGTGGTCCGGGCCGCGCCCACCTCCACCAGATCGGCCACCTTGCCCGTCGGCCCGGTGGTGTAGCGCACCTTCACGGCGTGTCCGACGTCGGAGGCCAGGTCCTGCTGCTGCAGGGTCGTCTTGCCGTGCGTGAGGCGGGCGTTGGGTGCCAGCACGAAGGTCATCTCGTGATGGCCCTGCGACACGATCACGGAGCGCGTGGCGGCGTCGAAGCGGCTGATGCGCCCCGACGCCCAGGCTTCGTGGACGGTGGGGGCCGCGAAGGCCGCGCCGGCCAGGGCCAGGAACGTGATGGTGAGGAAGAACGAGTTGCGCTGCATGGTGAGGCTCCGTCGATCCGCGCGGACGATTCGGCGGGGTGCGCCGGCGCGGCAGCGGCGCCCTCCACCCGGACGATACGGACCGGCGCGTGTCCGGGCCCTGTCGCGGGCATGACATCGGTGACAACGCGTGATCTGTCACAGGTGTCATCCATGCGACACGGCGCTGCAACGCGCCGCCTCGTCCAATGGAACAGAGACACCCATGGCGCACCTGACCGGCGGCGTTGGCGAAGAGCGTCCAGCGTCCATGGTGTCGGCGCCGCGCGGGTGGGCGCCCCGCCGCCCGGCGATCGCACTCGTGGCCGTGGCGGCCGCGATTGGGGGCGCCCCTGGCTGCGGCGTCTTCACCGCCTTTCGAGCCGATCCGCCCGGCGTCGTCGTCCTGACCGATGCCGTCGCCCTGCATGGGGATCGGCTCACCCTGCACGTCGCCCGCCCGCTCGACGACGCGCCCGTGAAGCCGCTGGTCGTGTTCGCGAGCGGCGACGGCGGCTGGTTCGGCCGCGCCATCGACATGTTCCGCGCGATTGCCGCGCACGGCTATCCGGTCGTGGGGTTCAGCTCGCGCGCCTTCCTCCGCATCGAGCGTCCCGGCCATGGTCCGCTCGATGCGCGGCACCTCGCCGCCGACTACGCGGCCCTGATCGCGCGCGCGAAGCGGGCGGAACACGCGCCCGACACGGCGTCCGTGATCCTGGCGGGCTGGTCGCGCGGCGCCGCGTTCTCGGCGATCGCGGCCACCGAGCCGGGTCTCCACGGGATCCGAGGCGTCGTCGCCATCGGTCTCGCCGACGGCGAGGATCTCCGGATCGGCGACGAGGCGTCGGACGACGGGCCGGGAGACGCCGGCGGCACCCGCGTGTGGCCGTGGCTCCCGTACCAGCGCCTCCGGACGCCCGGCGCTCCGCCCGCCGTCGTGATCCAGGCCGAGCACGACGACTACCTGCCCGCGGCCCGCGCACGGGCGCTCTTCGGCCCCGACGCGCCCACACGGCGCTTCCAGGCCATCGACGCCAGGAACCATCGATTCGACGGCGGTCGTGCCGCCCTGTACGACGCCCTCGGCGACGCGCTCGCCTGGGTGGAGGCCGCGGCGCGCGACGCCGCGGCCGGGGGGTGATGTCCGTGCGACGACTCGTGCTGCTCTTCGCGCTCCTGGCCGCTGGCCCCGTCCGCGCCGCCGGCGTCGAGACGGCCACGGTCGTCCTGCGCGGCCACCCGCAGACGGTGCGGCTCTACGGTCCGAAGGACGGGCGTCCCGTCGTGGTCTCGAGCGGCGACGGCGGCTGGATCCACCTCGGGCCGCACGTCGCCGAGGCGCTGGCCGCGCGCGGGTACTTCGTGGTCGGCTTCGACGTGAAGGCGTACCTGGCCAGCTTCACCGACGCGAAGGGCGCGCTCCGTCCCGACGACGAGCCCGCCGACTACCGCGTGCTGGCCGAGTTCGCGGCGCGCGGCGGCCCGGCGCGTCCGGTCCTCGTCGGCGTGTCCGAAGGCGCCGGCCTCTCGGTGCTCGCGGCGACCGACCCGGCGACGAAGGCGCGGATCGGCGGCGTCATCGGCCTCGGGCTCCCCGATCTCAACGAGCTCGGCTGGCGATGGAGGGACGCCCTCATCTACGTCACGCACGGCATGCCCGCCGAGCCGACCTTCAGCGCCGCCGCGGTGGCGGGACGCATCGCGCCCGTGCCGCTGGCCGCGATCCACTCCACGCACGACGAGTACGTGCCGCAGGGGGAGGTCCAGCGCGTGCTCGACGCCGCGTCCGAGCCGAAGCGCCTGTGGCTCGTACCGGCCGCCGATCACCGCTTCAGCGACAACCTGCCCGAGTTCGATCGACGCCTGTTCGAGGCGCTCGCCTGGGTGGATCAACAGGTCTCGCCGGGGAGATGAGTCGATGGACGCCCTCGGTCCGCGGGTGAGGCGCGCGCTGCCGCTGGTGGCCACGCTGGCCGCCTTCCTGGCGGCGCTCGAGGTGTTGCGCCTCGAACTCCACGCGGTCAGCTGGCCCGCGCTGAGCGCGGCCGTCGCCGCCACACCGCCCTGGCGGCTCGGCGCGGCGCTCCTCCTCACGGCCCTGAACTACGCCGTGCTCGCCGGCTACGACGTGCTCGCGTTCGAGTATGCCAAGAAAGCGCTGCCGCTCGGGCGGATCGCCGCGGCGGCCGTGCTCGCGTACGCCGTCGCGCACTCCGTGGGCTTCGCGATGTTCTCCGGCGCGTCCGTGCGGTACCGGTTCTACTCGCGCTGGGGCGTCACGGGCGCCGAGCTCGCCCGCGTGGTCGTCAGCTACTCGCTCACGTTCTGGCTCGGCCTGCTCGCCCTCGGCGGGCTCAGCCTGGTGGCCGGGGCGGGCGCGGGTGCCGCGGCCATCGCGCCGCCGGCCGTCGGCGCGGCCATCGGCTGGGCGCTCCTGGCGGCGGTGGCGGCCTTCCTCGCCGCGACCGCGATCGTACGCGCGCCCGTCCGCGTGGCCGGCCACGAATGGACGCTGCCGGCGCCCGGCCTGGCCCTGCGCCAGCTGATCGTGTCCACGGTCGACTGGACGCTCGCCGGCGCCGTGCTGTTCGTGCTGGTGCCGCCGGGCCATGTGACCTTCGCGGCCCTGATCGGCGCCTATCTCGTGGCCGTGCTCGCGGGCATGGTGAGCCACGTGCCGGGCGGCCTGGGCGTGTTCGAGGGCCTGATGGTCCTGCTGCTGCGTCCGTGGATGACCTCGGTGGACCTCGTGCCCGCGCTGGTGGCGTATCGCGTGATCTACTACCTGCTGCCGTTCGGGCTCGCGCTGGTCGGTCTCGTGATCGACGAAGGTCGGCAGCGCCGTGCCCACCTCGGCCAGGCGGGCCGATGGCTCTCCGGCGTGGCCGGCGAGCTGGCGCCCCGGATCCTGGCCGCCAGTTCGTTCTTCGCCGGGGCCGTGCTGCTGTTCTCGGGCGCCACGCCCGCGCTGCCCGGGCGGCTCGCGTGGCTCGATCGCCTGCTGCCGCTCGGCGTCATCGAGGCGTCCCACTTCCTGGGCAGCGTCGTCGGCGCGGCCCTGATCGTCCTGGCGCAGGGACTCTCGCGCCGGCTCGACGCCGCCTACTACCTCACGGCGGCGTTCGTGATCGCCGGCATCGGGGCATCGCTCCTGAAGGGCGTGGACTACGAGGAGGCGCTGCTGCTCCTGGTCGTCCTGATCGCGCTCCTCCGCATGCGCCGCGCCTTCGACCGCCGTGCGGCGGCCGTCGACCTGCGCTTCTCGGGCGCGTGGCTCGCGGCCATCGTGGGGACGCTGGCGGCGTCGTGGTGGCTGGGCAGCTTCGCCTTCAAGCACGTGGACTACGCCAACGATCTCTGGTGGCGGTTCGAGCTGCGCGGCGACGCCTCGCGGTTCCTCCGCGCCACGGTCGGCGCGTCCATGGTCGTGCTCGTGGCCGCCGTCGCCAGCCTGCTGCGCCCGGCACCGCACGAGGTGGACGAGCCCACCGCCTCGGACCTCGACGACGCGGCCGCCGCCATCGCGCGTGACGGCTCCACCACCGCGAACCTGGTCTTCCTGCGCGACAAGGGACTGCTGTTCGACCCGGCCCGCCAGGCGTTCGTGATGTACGGCGTCCAGGGCCGTACGTGGGTCGCGATGGGCGGCCCGGTGGGGGAGGCGTCCGCCACGCCCGGGCTCATCCGGCAGTTCGTCGAACGCGCGGACGCGTGGGGCGCCGTGCCCGTCTTCTACGAGATCGGTCCCGAGGACATGCACCGCTACGCCGATGCCGGCCTGACCTTCGTGAAGCTCGGCGAGGAGGCCAAGGTCGATCTCGCCACCTTCACCATCGAGGGCGGACGCGGATCGAAGTTCCGGCAGGCGGTACGCCGGCTCGAACGCGACGGCGGGACCTTCCGCGTCGTGCCGCCGGAGGAGGTGCCGGCGCTCATGCCCCAGCTGCGCGACGTGTCGAGCGACTGGCTCCGTGAGAAGGCCGGCGCCGAGAAGGGCTTCTCGCTCGGGTTCTTCGACGAGGCGTATCTCGCGCGCTTCCCCGTGGCCGTCGTCGAGCGAGGCGGCCGGGTGCAGGCGTTCTGCAACATCTGGCCCGGCGCGGCCGGCGGCGAGCTGTCGCTGGACCTCATGCGCTATGCCTCCGACGCGCCGAAGGGCGTGATGGACGCCCTGCTCGTGCACGTCATGCTGTGGGGGCGCGCCCAGGGCTATCGATCGTTCGCCCTGGGCATGGCGCCGCTGGCCGGCGTGGAGCCCGCGCCGGTGCCGTCGATCTGGCAGCGGCTGGCCTCGCTCGCCTACAAGCACGGCGAGCGCGTGTACGCGTTCCAGGGCCTGCGGGCCTTCAAGCAGAAGTTCGATCCGGTCTGGGAGCCGCGGTACCTCGCGTATCCCGGCGGCCTGCAGCTCCCCAAGATCCTCGCCGACGTGTCGGCCCTCATCGCCGGCGGCTACCGGCAGATCCTGCTCAAATGACGACCACCGCGACCCGCTCCGCCCGCCCGTCCTGGCTGGGCCCGCCGACGCCCCGCATCCTCGCCGAGAGCGTCGCCGTGGCCTTCACGGCCTACGTCGTGGCCGGCGCCGCCGAGGCGACCCTCATCCGCCTCGTGCGGCCCAGCGAGTGGGAGCTGGCCTGGGTGAGCGATCTCGTGCTGGCGACGGCGCTCGGCGTGGCGGTGTACCTGTGGCGGCACCTGAGCGCCGCGCGATCGGAGCTCGTCGCGGCCGAGCGGGCCGCCCTCGTCCTCGACACCCAGCTCGCGCTCGCCGCCGACCTCCAGCGCCGCCTGCTGCCGGAACTGCCGGCCGAGGCCGACGGCCTGCGCTGGGCCGCGCGGCTGACCTCCGCGCACCGGGTGGGCGGCGACTTCTACGACCTCGTCTCGGCGGGGGACGGCCGCTGGGTGGTGCTCGTGGCCGACGTCTCGGGCAAGGGCGTCCCCGCGGCGATGGCGCTCTCCACCCTGCGCGCGGCGTTCCGCTACATCGCCCGGATGGACGCGACGCCGGCCGCCGTGCTGACGCGCCTGTCAGCGGCGCTCTTCGATCAGTGGTCGGGCGCCCCGTACGTGACCGCCGCCGTGGCCCTCGTGGACCCGGCGGCCGGCACCCTGCGCTACGCGAACGCGGGGCACCCGCCGGCCTTCGTCGTCGGGTCGTCGGGCACGCAGCGCCTCGAGGTCCTCGGGCCGCCGGCGGCGCTCTTCGCCGGGACCGTGTACGACGAGCGGACGGTGGCGCTCAGGCCGGGCGACGTGTGCGTCTTCGTGAGCGACGGCGTGACCGAGGCGCTCGGGGACCAGGCGGCCATCGTCGTGGACGCGCTCGCGCGTGCCGGCGGCGACGACCCGCGCCGGGCGTCGCGCCTGTGCGACGGGATCATGGCGGCGGCCATCGCCGGCGACGGCCCCGCCGACGTGCGCGACTGGACCGACGACCGCACCGTCGTGGTGCTGGCGTTCGACGGGCCTGGCGTTCCGGGACACTAGGCCTCCCTCGTCCGGTCGATCCGATGCTGCATCGCGTCGAGGAGACGCTGCTGTTCCCTGACGAGATCCGTCAGCCGGCGCACCTCCTCGTCCCGCAGCGCGTCCAGCTTGGCGTGCAGCGCCATGATCTGCATCTCGGCGCGGACGTTCACCTCGTAGTCGGTCTTGGCGTCCAGCCGGTCCTTCGCCGACTGGCGGTTCTGGCTCATCATGATGATGGGCGCCTGGAGCGCGGCCAGGCACGACAGCACCAGGTTCAGCAGGATGTACGGGTAGGGGTCGAACGTCCGCCCGCCCTCCTGGTTCGCGGCCATCCAGCTGACCATGCCGATGAGGAAGAGGCCGATGAACGTCCAGCTGCCGCCGAAGAGGGCGACGCGGTCGGCCACGCGCTCGCCGAAGGTCGACTGCGCCTCGAACGCCTGATTGGGATCGCGCGCGGGCTGGAGGGCGAGGAGCCGGCTCAGGAACCCGCGCTCGAGATCGCCCAGCGTCCGGATGCGCTGTTCCAGGTCGACGAGCGGCGTGTCGGCCGGCCCTCCGACGCGGGCGGCCGACATGATCCGGCGCAGCGAGCGGATGCCGATGAGGAGCGCCGTGGCGCCGACGAGGGCCACGATGACGTGGACGACCGCCGCGTCGGGCGCGACGACGCCGAGCTTCCTGAACAGCCAGCCGCCGACCACGCCGCCCAGCCACCCCGTGGTGAGATCGCCGAGCAGTCCGAACTCGCGCCGGCTGCGCATGGCGGTGCGCGCCAGCCATCCGGCCGCCAGGCCGGTGACGGTCCACGTGATCAACTGCAGCATGGCGAGGCCTTTCGACGGCGGGCGGATCGACCGCGATCCAGCGTGAGGCCATCATACGCGCGCCCCGCGGCGTTGCTCGTCGCTCAGATATCGGCAATATTCTCGCTCCTCGCGCCTGGCGACCCGGGCGCCGCGCTCCGGCATCTGGTACGACTTCAGCCTGGACAGGCCATTAGCGCTGGTTCAGCACGAGATCGACGACGTGGAACTCCCCGTAGGTGAACGGGCCCTCCGGGCCGTGCCACCGGCCTTCGCCGACGGTGGCGGTCGCCGCCGGCCCGAAGCGCTGGAAGCCGTGAACCGGCGTGGAGAAGCGCTGCGGCGTGAACCGGGTGTTGTCGGAGGACAGCCGCGACCGGTCGTCGGACACGAAGTCGGTCAGGAAGCCGTCGTCGCCGAAGTGGAGCGTCGCCGCGATCGTCTGGCCGTTCGTGAACCGGGCGCGCACCGTGCGATCGTCCACGGCCTCCCACGCGATGGCGGGCGAGAGCAGGGCCCCCGGGGCCAGCAGGCTCATGTCGTTGAACATCGTCACGACCTCGGAGCGGTCCATGACGTCGCCGCGGGCGTCCACCATCGGGACGACGCCAGCCACCCGCACCTGCATCGTGGCGTGCCCGCCGACCGACCGGTGGAACGCCTCGACCGGCAGGCCGTGCATGCGCGCCCGCATCAGGAAGAGGCGCACCGGCGGGTCGACCACGCTCACCTGCTCGGCCGTGAACGGCAGCCATGGGCTGGCCGGGTCGCTCCTGATGCGGCCGCGGAATCTCAGCGCGTAGCTCCGCACGCGAGGCTGGCCGACCACGCCGGCGGCGCGCAGGTACCGCGCGACCGGGATCGGCAGGCCGGCCAGGTCGGCCTCGGTGACGATCGGCGCGTTCGCGCGGGCGGCCAGCGCCGGACCGGCATCGCGGAGCATCTGGGCGCGGAAGCTCCAGGGGCCTTCGGTGAGCCACGCATGCGCCACGACGGTCGCGAGGAGGACGTTGGCCAGCGTGCCCGCCCACGCGTCGCGCCACGCGGTGGCCAGGACGGCCTGCGAGACGACGACCGCGATCGCCCCCACCCACCAGAAGCGTCGATGACCGCCGGCGAAGAGCGCGGCGCTGGCCAGGACCAGCACACCTGCGGCCAGCCAGGCGATGCCCACGGGGCGCGCGATCGGCTGCGTGAGCTGCGGCAGCGACGCGAGGCCGAACGCCTTCGCGAACCCGAGGAGGTGGATGACGCCGTGCAGCCCCAGCACGGCGACGATGAGCCAGTGCACGCCCATGGCGTCTCCCACGCGGAACCGCCGGCGGGGAGCCGCCCGGGCTCCGTCGCCGTACGGACGCGGCCACTCAGACCCGAGCAAGGACCATGCCCTGGGAACGAGGCCTTCGCAGCCACCGATCGACGGCGAAACACCCCGGTATCCCTGCGCCATCCTGGCCCGCCCTCCAGCCGCGGGCCCGCCGTGCCGCGGAGGAACGCCGGCGGTGGGGAATCGTCCCCGGCCCATCGCCTCGACGCGCCGCTGGCGCCGCCGCACCGTCGGCGGCGCCCGTTGGCGTAGCATCGTCGGGTGACGATGCCCGTACCCACGAGCCGCGGCGCCTGCGAGGCGCTCGATGCGCGGGATCCGCTCCGCAGCCTCCGCGCGCGGTTCTCCCTGCCCGACGACGTCGTCTACCTGGATGGCAACTCCCTCGGCGCGCGTCCGGTCGAGGCGCTCGATCGTGTGTCGCGCGTCGTGGCGTCGGAGTGGGGGCGCGATCTCATCCGCGCCTGGAACACCGCCGGGTGGATCGACCTGCCGCGCGTGGTCGGCGACAAGATCGCGCGGCTCGTCGGCGCGGGCCCCGGCGAGGTGGCCGTGGCCGACTCCACGTCGGTCAATCTCTTCAAGGCCCTGCACGCCGCCGCGTCGGTCACGCCGGCCGCGCGCACCCGCCTCGTGACCGAGCGCCGGAACTTCCCGACCGACGTCTACATCGCGGGCACCGTCGCCGAGGCGCTCGGCTGGGAGCTCGTGCTCGTCGACGACCGCGAGGCGGTCACCGGCGCACTCGACGACCGGACGGCCGTGCTGCTCCTGACGCACGTGGACTACCGCACGGGCGCCATGCACGACATGGCCGCGGTGACCCACGCGGCGCACGAACACGGGGCGCTCGTCGTCTGGGACCTCGCGCACAGCGCCGGTGCGATGCCCGTGGACCTGAAGGGCGCCGACGCCGACCTGGCCGTCGGCTGCGGCTACAAGTTCCTGAACGGCGGCCCTGGCGCGCCGGCGTTCCTGTGGGCCCATCCCCGGCTCGGCGATGCCGTGCGGCAGCCGCTCACGGGCTGGATGGGCCACCGGACGCCGTTCGACTTCGATTGGCGCTACGTGCCGGCGGAGGGCGCGCGCCGCTTCCTCTGCGGCACGCCGCCCGTCCTGTCGCTCGCGGCGCTGGAGTGCGGCGTGGACTCGCTGCTCGCGGCCGAGCCCCTCGGCGGGCTGGCGGCGCTTCGCGAGAAGTCCGTGGCGCTGGCCGACGTCTTCATCGCCCTCGTCGAGGCCCGGTGCGCGGGGCACGGCCTGACGATCGCGTCGCCGCGCGACGCCCGGCGGCGCGGCTCGCACGTGAGCCTCACGCGGACCGAGGGCGGGTACGCCATCGTGCAGGCGCTCATCGCCCGCGGCGTCATCGGCGACTTCCGCCCGGGCGACGAGTCCGCCCCGGACATCCTGCGCTTCGGCTTCGCGCCGGCCTACGTTCGCTATGTGGACGTGTGGGACGCCGTCGACCACCTGGCGGCGGTCCTCGCCGGCGGCGAGTGGCGCGATCCGGCCCTGGCCGTCCGCAAGGCCGTGACGTAACCGCCGAGGCGCGCTCACGCGAGGAGACCGCACCCATGTCCGCTTCCACCCCGCCGCCCGGCGGCACCGACGGCGAGGACCTGACGCTCGACCTGCGCGGCACGATGGGCTACGGCGAGTACCTGCACCTCGACCAGATCCTGAGCGCCCAGCACCCGCGGTCGCAGGCCCACGACGAGATGCTGTTCATCGTGCAGCACCAGACCTCGGAGCTGTGGATGAAGCTCCTGCTGCACGAACTGCGCGCGGCCATCCGCGCGCTCGCCGCCGATCAGGTCGAACCGGCCTTCAAGATGATGGCCCGCGTGAGCCGCATCATGGAGCAGCTGGTCGCCGCCTGGGACGTCCTGGGGACGATGACGCCGAGCGAGTACTCGCGCATCCGGCCGTCGCTCGGGTCGAGCTCGGGCTTCCAGAGCTGGCAGTACCGCTGCATCGAGTTCAGCCTGGGCAACAAGAACCCCGTCATGCGCCGCCCTCACGAGCACGTCGAGACGCGCCTGGCGGAGGTGGACGCGGCGCTCGCCGCGCCCTCGCTCTACGACGAGGCCCTGCGCCTGGCCGCCCGGCGCGGGCTCCCGGTGCCGGAGAGCCGGCGGGAGCGCGACTGGTCGCAGCCCTACGAGGCCCATCCCGGCGTCGAGGCGATGTGGGCCATCGTCTACAAGGCGCCGGCCTCGCACTGGGACATGTACCAGCTGGCCGAGGAGCTCACGGACATGGAGGACGCCTTCCGGCTGTGGCGCTTCCGGCACCTGACGACCGTGCAGCGCATCATCGGCTCGAAGCGCGGGACCGGCGGCAGCAGCGGCGTGTCCTACCTGAGGCGCATGCTCGACGTGGTCCTGTTCCCCGAGATCTGGACCGTCCGCACCGAGCTCTGAGGCCGCTGCCCGGGCGGTATACTGCGATCGTGCCTCCGCGCGTCCGCCTCTTGGCGGTCCTGATCGTCGCGTGTTCGTGGATCGGGACGCCCGTGTCCGCCGCGGTCTGCGGACTGACGTGCGGATCGCACGGCGCGATGACGATGGCCGCGCACGGCGGTATGACCGCGACTGAGACGGCCCCGCCCGTCCAGGCGGCCCAGGACCATCACCAGCACGACGTGGCCGCACCGGCCGGGGTCCACCCGGCCGCGACGTCCATGACGGCCGCCGCTGCGCTCTGCGCCGGCTGGGGCGCGGACCCCGCGTGCTGCTCGGCTGCTGCCGCATCGGGCGTGCCCGCGCAGGGCAGTCTTCGGAGCGCCGGGCCGGACCCGCGTCCGGCCGTGATGGCGTCGTCGCTCGAGGCCGCCGCGGCCCCTCCTGGCGGCCGCCCGCCCGCGGCGGTCCGGGCGGGCCACCTCGACCGCCGGCTCCCGCGCCGCGCGTCCGTCCTTCGCATCTGATCCCGTCGTTCGCCGGCGCGCCTGCCGCGCCGTGACTCACCCCGGATGTGCCCCCGGGGGCCGTGGCCGCCGCAGGCCCCACGGTGGACGACAGGACTCGGAGCGATGTCATCTCAGCCATCTCGACGCGCCGCGATCCGGCAGCTGGCCCTCGGCGGGCTCGCCGCCGGTCTCGGGCCGTGGCCCGCGTGGGCCCAGCCGCCCGGTCGGCGGCCGCAGGATCGCCTCGCCGGGCAGTCGTTCGATCTGACGATCGGCCGGACTGCCGTGGACGTCACCGGCCGTCCGCGCACGGCCGTCACGGTCAATGGGTCGCTGCCCGGGCCGCTCCTTCAGTGGCGCGAGGGCGACGACGTGCGGCTCCGCGTGTCGAACACGCTGGACGAGGAGACCTCCATCCACTGGCACGGCCTCCTCCTGCCCGCGGCCATGGACGGCGTGCCCGGGTTGAGCTTCAACGGCATCGCGCCCGGTGCGGCCTACGACTACCGTTTCCGCGTCCGCCAGAGCGGCACCTACTGGTACCACGGGCACTCGGGCGTCCAGGAACAGCTGGGCGTGTACGGCCCCATCGTGATCGCGCCGGACGGCCCTGACCCGATCGTGGCGGACCGCGAGCACGTCGTGGTGCTGTCGGATTGGACCGACGAGGACCCGCGCGGCGTCCTCAGGCGCCTGAAGAAGCAGTCGGACTACTACAACCGCAATCGTCGAACCCTGGAGACGCTCTTCGCCGACGCGCGCCGCGACGGCTGGGCCGCCACCCTCGAGGATCGCCGCATGTGGGCGGGCATGCGGATGAGCGCCGCGGACCTGGCCGACGTCACGGGCGCGACCTACACCTACCTCGTGAACGGCCAGTCCCCGACCGGGAACTGGACCGGGCTCTTCACGCCGGGCGAGCGCGTCCGCCTGCGCGTCATCAACGCGTCGGCCATGACCTACTTCGACGTGCGGATTCCGGGCCTGACGCTCACGGTCGTGGCCGCCGACGGGCTGCCCGTGCGGCCGGTGGCGGTGGACGAGTTCCGGATCGCCGTGGCCGAGACCTTCGACGTCGTCGTCGAGCCGTCCGGCCGCGAGGCCTTCACCCTGTTCGCGCAGGCCATGGACCGCACCGGTTTCGCCGCCGCGACGCTCGCCACGCGCGTGGGCCTGCGGGCGCCGGTCCCCGCCCTGGACCCGCGTCCGGTGCTCTCCATGGCCGACATGGGCCACGCGATGCCGGCGTCGGCCGACGCGGCTGACCCGCACGCCGGCCACGTCATGGCGGCCGAGTCCGACGCGCCCGACCCACACGCTGGCCACGTGATGCCGGCGGCGCCCGCCGCACCCGACGATCCCCACGCCGGCCACGTGATGCCCGCCGCGCCCGACACGCCAGACCCGCACGCCGGACACCACATGGGCGGGTCCGCCGGCCTCGCGCATCCCGAGAGCGAGCGCGGCAATCCGCTGGTGGACATGCAGGCGACGGCGCCGGTCTCGAAGCTCGACGACCCCGGCATCGGGCTGCGCGGCAACGGGCGGCGCGTGCTGGCCTACGCGGACCTCGCGAGCGCGTTCTCCGATCCCGATGGCCGCGAGCCCTCGCGCACGATCGAGATCCATCTCACCGGGCACATGGAGCGCTTCGCGTGGTCCTTCGACGGCGTGCCGTTCTCGAAGGCCGAGCCGATCCGGCTGACGTATGGCGAGCGCGTGCGGATCGTGCTCGTGAACGACACGATGATGACGCACCCGATCCACCTGCACGGTCTGTGGAGCGACCTCGAGGACGACGCCGGCCGGTTCCTCGTCCGCAAGCACACGATCGACATGCCGCCCGGGAGCCGGCGATCCTACCGCGTGACGGCCGACGCGCTCGGCCGCTGGGCCTACCACTGCCACCTGCTGTTCCACATGGAGACCGGGATGATGCGCGCCGTCCACGTGGATCTGGAGCCGCACTCATGAACGCCCCCGGCGTCCTCGCCGTTGCCGCCGTGGCTGCCGTGCTCGGCGGGTCGGTGGCGGCCACCGCTCAGCAGCCGGCACCGCCGCCCTCCGGCGCCCATGCCGGGCACGAGCCGGCGCCACCGGCGCCGCCGGCGTCCGGCGAGCACGACCACGCCGCGTCGCAGGAGCCGCCCGCATCGCCCGCGCCTCCCGTGACCCCGGACGACCGTGCGGCGGCCTTCCCCCCGGTGCACCCGCACGCGATGGAGGAGTCCAGGATCAACAGCCTCGTCCTGTTCGACCAGTTCGAGTGGCAGACCGGGCACGGCGCCCGGGGGCTGAGCGTCGACGCCAGCGGCTGGGTGGGGACCGACCTGGATCGCTTCTGGTTCCGAGCCGAGGGCGACCGGCCGAACGGACGGTTCGAGCAGGCGCAGGTGCAGGCGCTCTACGGGCGTGCGGTGTCGCCCTGGTGGACGTTCCTCGCCGGTGTCCGCCAGGACGTCCGGCCCGGGGAGCCCCGGACCGCCGGCGCGGTGGGCATCCAGGGCCTGGCGCCGTACTGGATCGAGCTCGCGGCGACGGCCTACATCGAGGCCGGGGGCCGCAGCCACCTGCGCGTCGAGGTGGAGCACGACGCGCTCCTGACACGCCGCGTCGTCCTGCAGCCGCTCCTCGAGTTCGAGATCTACAGCCGCGGCGATCGGGCGCTCGGCCTGGGGCGGGGCCTGTCCACCGTGGACGCGGGGCTGCGACTCCGTTACGAAGTGCGGCGGGAGTTCGCGCCGTACCTCGGCCTCAACTGGCACGGCCGGTTCTTCGGCACGAAGGCGGGCGCCCTCGCCGCGGGGCTCCCCGCGCGGGGGGCCGAGCTGGCCGTGGGCGTCAGGTTCTGGCGTTGAGAGGCCCGACGCGGTAGGTCACGAGGACGCACCCGCCATCCAGCGTGCGGGCCTCCTTCAGGGCGAGTGGCACCCGGGTCCCGCAATCGAGGAACGCGGGCACGCCCGAGCCCAGCAGGACCGGGTGGACGTTCAGCCCGATCTCGTCGATCACGCCGACCGCCAGGAGCGAGCGGGCCAGCGAGCCGCCGCTCATGATCAGGATGTCCTTGCCGGGCCGCTGCTTCAGGTCGCGGACGAACCCGGCCGCGTCCCCCGTGACGAGCTCGACGCCGCTGCCGTCCGGCAGGGAGGTCAGCGTGCGCGAGCAGACGTAGCCCTTCACGCCGGGCATCGCTCCACCCCCACCGCTGGCCACGGCGGTGTCCCAGGTCTTGCGTCCGAAGACGAGGGCGTCGGCCCGTGCGAACGACTTCGTCATCTCCGCCTGGACGTCGGCGCTGAAGTGCAGCCAGTCGATGGCGCCGTCCGGGCCGGCCAGGAATCCGTCGAGACTGCAGGCGCCGCCGTAGATCACGGTTCGCATCGCCGTCCTCCTCGCGGCCAGCTCGGACCGCATACACTAGTGCCGGTTTCGCAGGATCGCTGATGACGTGGGCATGCTACCAGGAGGGCCTCGCGCGCCGCTGGCGGCGGGCCGACCTCGACGCCGTGCTGGCGTTCTCTCTGAGCCATCGCGCCCGGAGGACGGCGCGACGGCCATGACCGCCCACGCCGCCGACCTTCGGATCGGCCGCCGGCTCGCGGTGGCCGGCATCGCGGCGAGCGCCACCCTCGCCGTCGTCAACATCACGGTCGGCCTGATCGCGCACTCCACGTCGGTCTTCGCCACCGGTGTCGAGTTCGCCGGAGACGTCCTGGCGTCCACGATGGTGCTCCTGGGCATGATCGCGGCCGCGCGGCCGGCGGATGCGAACCATCCGTATGGCCACGGCCGCGTCGAGACGCTCGGGGCCTTCGTCGTCGGCGCGATCCTGGCGACGGGCGGGGCCGGCATCTGCGTGACCTCGTTTCGCACGCTGGGCGAGGTCGCGCCAACGCCGGCGCCCGCGGCGCTCGGCGTGCTCGTCCTCGCGATTGCCGTACGCGGCGCGATGTCGGGCCTGAAGTTCCGGGTCGGCCGGCGCCTGCGGAGCGCGGCGCTCACGGCCGATGCCTGGAACGACCTGATGGACCTCGTGTCGGCCGTCGTGGCCCTGGCGGCCGTCGGCCTCTCGATCGCGTCTCCCGTCCGGTTCCGCGCGGCCGATCACGTCGGCGGGATCGTCGTCGGGCTGGTCGTCGTGACGATGGGGCTTCGCGTGCTCTACGACGCCGCCCTGGACCTGGTGGACACGATGCCCGCGCCGGACCTGATCGAGCGGCTGCGGGTGACGGCGCTCGAGGTGCCGGGTGTGCTCGGCGTGGACAAGGCCTATGCCAGGAAGACCGGTCTCCGGTATCACGTGGACCTGCACGTCGAGGTGGCGCCGGGCATGACGGTGGGCGAGGCCCACGAGGTGGCCGGCCGAGTGCGCAGCCGTCTCCGGGAGCGCCTCGACTGGGTGGCCGACGTGCTCGTGCACATCGAGCCGCTGCCGGAGCCGGCCCCGCCAGCCGCCTGACGGGCCGCCGCGGCTACGACGCGCCCGGCGGGTCGTACTGGCGGCGCCGCAGCTCGGCCACCACGCCGTCCACGTCGTCGCCGCTCCGGTCCAGCTCCACCAGCGCGCGGCGCACCATCTCGATGCCGCCCTCGAACTCGGGCTGCACCATCGCATCCACGCGCAGGGCCCGGAGCGCCTCCACTTCCTCCGCCGTCGTCGCGCGCGCCACGACGAAGATCCGGGGATTGACGCGGCGCGCGTAGGCGATGGCGGCCCTGGCGGCGTGGCGATCGGGCACGGCCGCGACGAGCATCCGGGCCTGGGCGACGCCGGCCGCGTCGAGGATGTGCTCGCTCGCCACGTCGCCCCAGATGACGGGCAGCCCCTGCTCGAGCGGCGCGGCCAGGGCGTCGTGCGACGAGTCGAGCGCGAGGTGCGGCACGCCCGTTTCGACGAGCGCATCCACCACGGCCCGTCCGGTCCGCCCGTACCCGGCCACGATCGCGTGGTTCTCGAGGCGCGTGACCGGCAGTTCCCTGTCGCCGGCCACCGGCGGCCGCAGCCACCGGGTCCACGCCCTGACGGCCGGGAGCAGCCCTGGAAAGACGAGGGGCGAGATGGCCATCGAGAGGATCGTGCAGGCCAGGACCAGGTCGTACGTGCCGGCACTCAGGAAGCCACCGGCGCGTCCCGCCCGTGCCAGCACGACGCCGAACTCCCCGACTTGCGCCAGGCCGAGTCCGACGATCCACGGCGCGAGGTTCCTGTAGCCGAAGGCCCGCGCGATGCCGCCGGCGATGGCGGCCTTGCCGGCGACGAGGGCGCCGACGAGGAGCGCAATCGCGCCGGCGCGGTCGAGGACGACCCGTGGGTCGAGCAGCATGCCGACGGTGACGAAGAAGAGCAGCCCGAAGACGTCGCGCAGCGGCGCCACGTCGCTCAGCGCCTGATGGCTCAGTTCGGACTCGCTCAGCACCAGGCCGGCGACGAAGGCGCCGATGGCGAAGGACAGGCCGAACTCGTGTGCGAGCGCGCCGACGCCGACGCTGGCGGCCACGACGGCCACGAGGAAGAGCTCGCGCGATCCCCAGCGCACGATCACGCGGAGGATGGGCGGCAGGAGGCGCGTACCGGCGAGCACCATGCCGAGCAGGAAGGTCCCCGCGAGGAGTCCGGCCCTGAGGAGGCGTCCCCCGGTGCCGGAGGTCGCGCCGAGCTGCGGGAGCACGATGAGCATCGGCACCACTGCGAGGTCCTGGATGACGAGCAGGCCAATCATGACGCGGCTCGCCAGCGTGGCCTGCGTGCCCGTGGCCGCCAGGGTCTTCAGGACGACCATGGTGCTCGACAGCGCCGCCATCGCCCCGAACCACAGCGCCTCCACGCCCGTCATGCCGGCACCGGCCCGCCCCAGCCACGCGGCGAACGCCCCGGTGAAGACGATCTGCAGCGGCCCGCCGACGACGGCGACGGCCCGGACCGCGCGCAGGTCGCGCAGCGAGATCTCCAGGCCGAGGGCGAAGAGCAGCAGCGCCACGCCGATCTCGGAGAGCAGCTCGATGTCTTCGATGTTGGCCACCGTCGGCCCGGCCGTGTGCGGCCCCACCGCAACGCCCGCGGCGATGTAGCCGACCAGCAGCGGCAGCCCCAGCGCGCGTGCCGCGACGGCGCCGGCGAGGCCGGCCACGACGATCAGGACGAAGTCGCCCGCGATGCCCATGGGACGGAGACGATCCTGACCCACACCGTCCGTCCGGGTCCACAACGGTTGCGTGGGCGGGCCGGCCGTTGCCCCCGTTCAGCCGCAGGGCGGTTGACTATGACGACAACGGATATAGTATGTCTGTCATGGCCCGATTCGACCCATCGTCGTACCTCCCGCTCACGCCCGCCATGTTCCAGGTGCTGGTGGCCCTGGCCGACGGCGAGAAGCACGGCTACGCCATCATCAAGGAGGTGGCGCGGCGGACGGATGGCAAGGTCCGGCTGCGCGCGGCCACCCTGTACTCGGCCCTCCGGCGGTTCGTGGACGACGGGCTCATCCGCGAGACGATGGAGCGCCCCGACCCCGCGCTCGACGACGAGCGCCGCCGCTACTACCAGTTGACCGACCGCGGCCGGGCGGTGGCGGTGGCCGAGGCGCGCCGCATGGCCGAGACGCTGGCCCAGGCGCGCCTGAAGCTGGGAGCGCTCTGATGCCCCCCCGTGCGTTCCGGTGGCTGCTGCACCTGCTCCCGCGCGAGTTCCGCGAGCGCTACGGCCGCGACATGGAGGCCGCGTTCGAGGCGGATCGCCGCTCGGCGGCCGGCCGTGGTGCCGCGCTGGAGACCGGACGGCTCTGGATGGCCACTGTCGTCGACCTGCTTCGGACGGCGCCCGGGGAGCACCTCGAGATCCTCGGACGCGACGTCCGCGTCGCGCTCCGGGGCTGGCGCAGCCGGCCGGTGCCGACGGCGGCGGCCGTGGCCGCGCTGGCGATCGGCATCGGCGCCAACGTCGCGACCTTCGCCGTGGTGGACGCGGTGCTCCTCGCGCCCCTCGACTACCGTGACGCCGACCGGCTCGTGAGCGTGAAGGAGACGAGCCGCGGCGAGCCGTCCAACCTCGGCTACCTGTCGTTCGTCGACACCGCCGGACGCGCGCGCGCCTTCACCGACCTGGTGGCGGCGTCGCAGTCCACGGCCACCTTCAGCGAGGGCGACCAGCCGGCCGAGCGCGTCAACGGCATGCGGGTCTCGCGGCAGTACTTCGACATGGTCGGCGTCCGGCCCCGGCTCGGCCGCCCGTTCTCCGACGCGGAGGACCGTCCCGGCGAAGCCCGCCGCGTGGCCATTCTCAGCGACGGCCTGTGGCGCCGGCGCTTCGCGGCCGATCCCGGCGTCATCGGCCGGCGCGTGCTGATCTCGGACGTCCCGATGACGGTGGTCGGCGTGATGCCGCCGGGCGTGGACGATCTCATCGCGAGCCGGCTCTATCGCGGCGCCGAGGTGTGGTTCCCGCTCGGCTACGATCCCGCGGCGCCCTTCGCGTGCCGCACCTGCCGGCACCTCGCCGTCTTCGGCCGGCTGGCGCCCGGCGTGTCGGCCGCGGCGGCCGAACGGGAGGTCTCGGATCTGTTCGCCGAGTTCGAACGCGCGCACCCCACCGAGTACACGCAGGCGGCCGCCCGGGTGGTGCCGCTGCGCGAGGTCTTCCTCGGCCCCGTCCGTCCGGCCCTGTTCCTGCTCTGGGCGGGCGTCGCGCTCCTGCTGCTCGTCGCGTGCGCGAACGTCGCCAGCCTGCAGCTGCTGCGGGCCAGCGAGCGCACGGCCGACGTCGCGGTCAGGGCGGCGCTCGGCGTCACGCGGGGCCGCCTGGCGCGCCTGTTCGTGACCGAGTCGGTACTGCTGTCGGCGGCGGGGACGCTGGCGGGGCTGGCCCCGGCCTGGGCGGCAGTGCGCCTGATCGCCACTTCGGGGCCGCGAGAACTGCCGCGCCTGGCGTCGGCCGCCCTCGACGGCCGGGCCATCGCCGTGGCGGTCGGCATCGCCGTGGCGAGCGGGCTCGTGTTCGCGGTGGTGCCGCTGCGCCGCCTGTCGAGGGGCGCGACGAGCGACGCCCTGCACGGCGCGGGCCGGCGGACCGAGGGCACAGGGGCGTGGCGCTTCAGGGCGGGCCTCGTCGCCGCGAACGTCGCGATGGCGGCGGTGCTGCTCGCCGGCGCGGCGGCGCTCACCAGGAACGTGCAGCGGATCCTCGCCGTGGAGCCGGGCTTCGAGCCCGGCCACGTGCTGACGCTTCGCCTCTGGGCCGGTGGCGCCCGGTTCACCAAGGGCGAGCCATCGGAGGCGATCGCGACGGCGGTCACGTTCTACACGGATCTCCTCGACCGCGTGCGGGCGCTGCCGGGCGTGGAGACGGCGGCCGGCGTGACCACGCTGCCGCTCGGCGGCGGCGTCGACGCCTACGGGCTGCACATCGTCGGCCGGTTCACCGCGAACCCCGAAGACGCGCCGATGGCCGACCGGTTCGTGGTGACGCCGGGCTTCTTCGAGACGCTGCGGGTTCCGCTGCAGCGCGGGCGCTACCTCGGAGCCGGCGACGGCGCCGGCGCCACGCGGGTCGCCGTGATCAACCGGGCGGCGGCGGACGAGCTCTTTCCCGGCGAGGACCCGCTCGGGCACCAGGTGGTGCTCGGCGGTCAGCAGGGCGATCCGCGGACGATCGTCGGGATCGTCGGCGACGTGCGGCACCAGGGCCTCGATCGCCCCGCGGGGATCCAGGTCTACGTGCCGCAGGCGCAGTGGGCGTGGGCCGAGACGCTGATGACGCTCGTGGTCCGGACGGCGGGCGATCCGCTCGCGCTGGCCCGACCCGTGCGCGAGGCGGTGCTGGCGCTGGATCGATCCCAGCCCGTGACCGACATCGAACCCTATGACACGGTCGTCGCCGCGACGACGGGCACTCGGCGGTTCGTGGCGACGGGCCTCACCGTCTTCGGCCTGCTCGCGCTGCTGCTCGCGGTGGTGGGCCTCTACGGCGCGCTCAGCGTCAGTGTGGAACAGCGGCGGCTCGAGATCGGCATCCGCCTGGCGCTGGGCGCGCGGGCGGGAGAGGTGCGCGGCATGGTCCTGTCCCGCGGCCTCAGGCCCGTGGCGCTCGGACTGGGGCTGGGCGCGCTGGCCGTCGCGGGCGCCAGCCGGCTCGCGGCCGCGCAGGGCTATCCGGCGGGAACGGACCCGGGACCGCTCGTCGGGGCCTTGGCCCTCCTGGCGGCGGCCGGCGTCCTGGCGTGCCTGGTGCCGGCGTGGCGCGCCGGTCACGTCGACCCGGCGCGGTCGCTGCGCGCCGAATAGCGCGACGGACGCGGCCGACCACGGCCCCTTCGTCAGCCGGGCACCGCGGGGGACGAGCGGCCGCCTGGCGGGGGCCGGATGCTCCATGCGCCGCAGGCGGCACCCGCGGACCGGCGAGGGGACCGAACCAACGCGGCGGCCCGAGCGTCTCAGAGTCGACGGGAGGGCTCCATGGGACATCTGGTCGGCGACATACGGTTCGCGGCGCGCCTGCTCGTTCGACAACCCGTGGTGACGGCCGTCGCCGTCCTCTCGCTGGCGCTGGGCATCGGCGCCAACACGGTCATCTTCTCCCTCGTCAACGAGGTGTTCCTGCGCGCGCTCCCGGTCGAGGCGCCCGATCGCCTGGTGGCGTTCTTCACCGTCGTGCCCCAGCAGGGCTCCGGGGCCTTCGGCGCCAACACCCCGACCTCCCGGATGAACTTCGAGGACTACCGGCGGGAGGCGCGGGTGTTCTCGGGCCTCGCGGCGGCGACGTTCGGGCAATTCAACGTGGCCGGCGGGCAGGGCGAGCCCGAGCAGGTGGGCGGCCAGATCGCCAGCGCCAACTACTTCGACACGATCCGGCCGCCGATGGCGCTCGGCCGCGGCTTCGCCGCCGAACGCGACGACACTCCCGGCGCGGCGCCCGTCGCGGTCCTGAGCTACGGCTTCTGGCAGCGCCGCTTCGGCGGCGCGCCCGACATCGTCGGCCGCACGGTGTCCGTCAACGGGCACCAGTTGACCGTCATCGGCGTGACCGCCCGGTCCTACACCGGGCTCGGCGTGTTCGGCGCGCCCGCCATCACCGTGCCGTTCTCGATGCAGAAGGCGCTGACGACGGGCTTCATCGCCGAGAACTGGGACTCGCGCCGCGCCCTCCTGTTCCAGGTGACGGGCCGCCTGGGCGACGGCGTGACGATCGAGCAGGCCCGAAGCGCCGTCCGCGCCATCTCCACCCGGCTCGCCGAGGAGTACCCCACCGACAACGAGGGCCGCAGCGCCACGCTCGTGCCGCTGGCGGAGACCACCGTGTCGCCCGTGCCGGCGCAGCAGCGCGCGGCCGCAACCGCTGGCGTGCTGCTGATGGTGGTGGTCGGACTGGTGCTCCTCATCGCGTGCGCGAACGTCGCGAACCTCCTGCTGGCACGGGCGGCGGCGAGGCGGCACGAGATCGCGGTCCGGCTCTCGGTGGGCGCGGGCCGAGGGGCGCTGATCCGGCAGCTCCTCGTGGAGAGCCTTCTGCTCGGCCTGCTCGGCGGCGCCGTGGGATTGGTCGTGGCCTACTGGACGCGCCTGGGCCTCCTGGCGCTCAGGCCTCCGTTCCTGCCTCCCGATGCGTTGACGCTCCCGATCGACGGGCGCGTGCTGGCCTTCACGGCCGTCGCGGCCGTGGTGACGGGCGTGCTCTTCGGGCTGGCGCCCGCGCTGCAGTTCACGCGGCCGGATCTCGTGGGCGAGCTCAAGGACCGCTCGAGCCAGCCGGCCGGCCGCCGATGGTTCTCGCTCCGCCACGCGCTGGTCGTCGGCCAGATGGCGTTGTCGTCGGTGGCACTGGTCGGTGCGGGGCTCTTCGTCCGCAGCCTGTCCAACGCCCAGCAGATCGATCCCGGGTTCGACGCGGCGTCGATGGCCACGCTCTCGTTCGATCTCGCGTCGCGCGGCATGGCGCCCGGGCCCGCGTACGACCGCCAGCGCGAGATCCTCGAGCGCGTCGCATCGGCGCCGGGCGTCCAGCAGGCAGCCCTGACCAACGCGGTGCCCCTGACCTTCGGCGGTTTCGCCCGCTCGGTGTTCCTCGACGGCCAGGACACGCGCGACCGCTCCGCCGGCCGGTTCGTGCAGATCGCCCTCGTCACGTCGTCGTACTTCGACACCACCGGCATCAGGGTGACCGGCGGCCGCGGATTCACGGACGCCGACCGCCAGGGCACGCCGGCCGTGGCCATCGTGAACGAGACGATGGCGAAGCAGTTCTGGCCCGACGAGAGCGCGCTCGGCAAGCGCTTCTTCTTCTTCGGCCAGGACGCGCCGGTGGAAGTCGTGGGTGTCGCCAGGGACGCGAAGGTCAACTTCATCGGCGAGGACCCGCTGGCCTTCGCCTACCAGCCGCTCGCGCAGCAGCCGCAGACCCAGATCAGCCTCGTCGTGCGGAGCGCCGCCCCCGAGGCGGCGCTCGGGGCCGTTCGTGCCCTGGTCCAGGAGATGGAGCCCGCGATGCCGCTCACGGGCGTGCTCACCTTCGGCGGCGTCCTGGACCAGGGGCTCTGGGCGGCGCGGATGGGCGCGCTCCTCGTCGGCGTCTTCGGCGGGCTGGCGCTGGTGCTCGCGGCCATCGGGGTGTACGGGGTGATGGCGTACGTGGTCAGCCAGCGGACGCGCGAGATCGGCGTCCGGCTCGCGTTGGGCGCGACGACCGATCGCGTCGGGCGGATGGTCCTGGGCCACGGCCTGACGCTGGCGGCCGTCGGGCTCGCCGTGGGCATCGGCGGCGCCGCGCTGGTCGCGCGGCCGCTGAGCGCGCTGCTCTACGGCGTGAGTCCGTTCGACCTGGCCACCTTCGTTGCCGTGCCGGTCGTGCTCCTCGCCACCGTCGTCGTCGCCGTGGCGGTGCCCGCCCGCCGGGCCGCCCGCGTGGACGCGTCCGAGGCCCTCCGATCCACGTAAGGTACGTCGCTCGAGGTATCGCCCGCGTGCGTCGCGTGGCGCGGCCGTCACCGCCGACGGCTATTCGTCGCGCAGCGTCAGGGCGGGATCGAGCGCCGCGGCCCGCCGCGCCGGCACGACGCACGCCGCGCCGGCCACCAGCGTCAGGACCGCCACGACCCCGGTGTAGGTGACCGGATCGGCCGCCGTCACGCCGATGAGGAGGCCGCGGAGTCCGGCGCCGACGCCGGCCGAGAGCACCAGGCCCAGTGCCAGACCGGCACCCACCACTCGCGCTCCGGTGCCGGCCACGAGCCCGACGACCTGCCGCCGCGTGGCGCCCACGGCCAGCCGGATGCCGATTTCGCGGCGGCGGAGGCCGACGAGGAACGCGAGCAGCCCGTAGGCGCCGATCCCGGCCAGGAGGACCGCGAGGGCGCCGAGCGCCGTCAGCACGTCGCCGGCAAGACGCTGCGTGAAGGTGGCGGCCGCGGCGTGGTCGTCGAGCCGTCCCACGTTGAAGAAGGGCACGCGCGGGTCGAGGTCGCGCACGGCGCGCTGCAGGTCACCGGCGAGGCGGTCCGGGTCGCCGCTGGTGCGGACGTGCAGCACCATGGCCGACGCGTACTGCTGGAGGACCGGCACGTACAGCGTCGGTCTCGGGCGCTCGGTGAGCGAACGCTGCTTGATGTCCGCGACGACGCCGACGACGGTCATCCACGTCGGCGGCCGATCCGCCCGAGGCTGACCGAACATGACACGCCCGCCGATGGGCGAGCGGTCCTTCCAGTAGGTCCGCGCCAGCGTCTCGTTGACCATCACGGCGGCGGTCCGTCCAGCCGTGTCGGCGTCCGTCAGGTCGCGGCCCGCCACCACGCGCGCGCCGAGCGTGGCGGCGTAGTCCGGCCCCACGTGGTACACCGCCGCCACGCGGATGTCGTCCGTGGCCGGTGCGCCCTCCACCGTGAAGTCGCTCGACGCGGGTCCGGTGAAGCCGAGCGGCACACGCCGGCCCAGCGTGGCCGCCGTCACGCCTGGCAGCGCGCGGACGCGGTCGAGGAGCCGCGTGTAGAAGGCGCGGCCTTCCGTCTCGTCGTAGCCGGCGGAAAAGAGGTCGAGCCAGCCGACGACGAGGCCGTCAGCCATGAAACCCGGCGTCATGCGCGAGGCCGCCTGGAGGCTCCGCAGGCTGAGGCCGGCGCCGACCAGCAGCGCCACGGACAGCGCCACCTGCGCCGCCACGAGCGCCCGGCGCCAGCGATGCCGGCCGAAGGCGCGCCCCGCCGCGCCGGCGTCGCGCAGGGTGCCGGCGACGTCGTGCGGCGCCGTCTGGACGGCAGGGGCCAGCGCGAAGAGGAGCACCGTGCCGAACGCGCAGGCGGCCGTCACGGCCAGCACGCGGGCGTCCACGGGCACGGACAACGCGATCGGCAGCTCCGACGGCGGCGCCATCCCGACCAGAAGGCCCGCGGTCCACCGAAGGGCGGCCACCGCGCCCACCGCGCCAAGCGCCGACAGCATCGCGCCCTCCAGCAGGAGCTGCCGGACGAGACGCCCGCGGCTGGCGCCCATCGACAGGCGCACCGCCATCTCGCGCTGCCTGGCCGACGAGCGGGCCAGGATCAGGCCGGCGAGGTTGGCGCACGTGACGAGCAGCACCACGAGGGCCACCGCCATCAGCACGAGCAGCACCGGCCGCAGGATCGCGACGGCGCCGTTGGGAGAGGCCGACAGCGCGAACACCGCGCCGCGATGCTCCACGTACCGCCCCTCGGCGGCGAAGGCCCGCCGCATCCGGTCGATGGTCCGATCGAGCTCCGCGCGCACGGTGTCGGGGGTGGCGTGCGGCGCGAGTCGCCCGATCACGGTGAGCCAGCGGCTGCCGCGCGCGTCCAGGCGGCTGGGCCCGGGCGCCACGGCCGGGTGCGCCCCGAGCGGCAGCCACAGGTCGTAGGCCAGGCCGGACTCGCCGCCCTGGAAGCCCGGCGCCGCCACGCCGACGATCGTCACCACCTGCGCGTTGACGCGGACGGCCCGGCCGATCACGTCCGGGTCGGCGCCGAATCGCCCGGTCCAGTAGCGATGGGCCAGGACGGCGGTGGGGACGGTGCCCGCGCGATCGTCGCCGGGCGTGAAGGCGCGGCCGAGCGCCATCGGTACGCCGAGCACGTCGAAGTAGTTGGCGGTCACCACCTCGGCCCAGGCGCGCTCCGCGTCGTGGTCGATGACGACGCCCACGGCGAGATCGTCCCGGCCGGCGACCCCTTCGAGTTCCGTCGCGCCCTCGCGGACGTCGCGATAGTCCGGCACCGAGAAGCTCGTCAGCGGATCGCCGCGATACAGGTAGGAGAGCTGCACGAGGCGGCCGGGCTCGGTCGTGCCCGGCAGCGGATCGAGGAGCACGGCGTTCACCCAGCTGAACACCGTGGCATTGGCGCCGAGGCCCAGCGCCAGCAGGGCGACGGCGGCCGACGAGAAGGCCGGACGCACGGTGAGGGCCCTCCAGGCGTGCCGCGTGTCCTCGACGAGTGTCCGGCCGAGCGGCCCGCGTTCCCGCCGGATCGCGCGATCGGCCGCATCCGTCACGGCGCGGCCCGTCTGGCGCCAGTACCAGCGCCAGGCCGCGAGGCCGCCGGAGCGCGCCCGGCGTTGGTGCAGCATTTCGGCGAGGTCGCCGAGGAGCTCGTCGCGGCGCGATCTGGGAGTCACGCGGGCCACGAGCCACGAGGCCAGGACCGGCACGCGGGCGCGGGTCACGCCGGCTCTCCCAGGAGTCCGTCGAGTCCGTCGGCCATGCGCTGGATTGCGCCGTAGGCGGCGCGCACGGCGCGCAGCCCGGCCGGCGTGACGTCGAAGTGCCGCTTGCGTTTGCCGCCGCGCTGCGGCGTCGGGTCACCGACGCGCGAGCGGACCAGGCCCTTCTGCTCGAGCCGATCCAGCGTGGTGTGCACCGCGCTGACCGACACCTCGCGCCGGCCGCGTGCTTCGATCTCGGCCGAGACGGAGGCGCCGTAGGCATCGGCGCCGAGGCGCAGGAGGGCGAGGAGGACGACGTGCTCGAACTCGCCCAGCGGCGGCGGTGGCATGGTCGGCGGCATGGGGATCTTAATATCCACAATGTAGATGTAATGTCAATCCGGGTGGCGGCGGCGACCGCGTGCTGGCCGTTCGGGCGCGGCGTCGGGCACGATGGAGGGCATGCCCCCGCGCCCCGGCTCCCGCCGCGTGCCGCTGCTCGTCGTGGCCCATCCGTCCGTGGTCGCGCGCCTCGTCGCCGGGCTCGTGTCGGCGGGGTATGCGCCGGTGGGCGCATCCACCGACGACGAGGCGATCCGGCTGATGGACCGCGCTCCGGAGGCCCTCGTCCTCGATGGCGGCGTGGCGCTCGGGCGCCGTGCCGCCCTGGCATCGCGCTTCACGGCCCGGTTTCCAGGACGTCCGGTCGTCGAGCACCTCGGAGGGCCGTCGGGCCTGGCCCAGGCCGTCGGCCGGGCCGTGCGCGGCTGACGGCGCCCGCCCGGCCGGCGCGCGGGGGCGTGGTAGCCTGCGGCCGGTTCGTCCTGCCGCGTCCGCCCGCCGCGGCACCGCTCTCACCGCCCATGGCCCACATCGCCTACGTCCCGCCCGACCGGCTCGATCCCGCGGACCGCGTGAACGACCCGGACCACATCATCCAGATCCATGCGGTGCATCCGCCGGTGATGCGCCAGCATCACGCGCTGTACGTGCAGGTGATGCACCGCCCTGGCCCGCTCAGCCGCCGCGAGCGCGAGGTGCTGGGTGTCCGCGTGTCGGCGCTGAACCGCTGCCACTATTGACTGCACCATCACGGAGCGGGTCTCCGTGCCATCCTGGCCCGCGAGGGCCTGCCGCCCGCCGTTCAGCACGCGTTCGTGGACGGCCTGACGACCACGCCGGTCGCCGCGCCCGGCCTGTCGGAGCGCGAGCGGGCGCTCGTGGCCTATGCCGACGCGCTCACCCTCGACCCCGGCGGCATGACGGCCGCGCACGTGGAGGCCCTGCGTGCAGTGGCCTGGACGACCGCGGGATCACGACGCCTGTGCCGTCACGTCGCCTCGCTTCGCCTTCGTGAACCGCATCGCCGACGGCCTGGGCGTGGAACTGGAGGCGCCGCCGGCCGCCGGCGCGTGACGGCCGCGGACGCGCCCGGCCCGGCCCCCGGCGCCTGCCGACGGGTGGATTAAGATCAGCGTCGCCATGGCCAAGACGTCCGCGCGCTTCACCTGGAACGACCCGCTGCTCCTCGACCAGCAACTGACCGACGAGGAGCGCATGGTGCGCGACACGGCGCGCCAGTATTGCCAGGAGAAACTGGCGCCGCGCGCCCTGGAGATGTTCCGGCACGAGACGCCGGACCCGTCGATCTTCCGGGAGATGGGCGCGCTGGACTTCCTCGGCATCGTCATCCCGGAGCAGTACGGCGGCGCGGGGCTCGGCTACGTGAGCTACGGGCTGGTCGCGCGCGAGGTGGAGCGGGTGGACTCGGGCTTCCGCTCGATGATGAGCGTCCAGGGTTCGCTGGTGATGGTGCCCATCAACGCGTTCGGCACCGAGGCGCAGAAGCAGAAGTACCTGCCGAAGCTGGCGACGGGCGAGTGGATCGGCTGCTTCGGCCTGACCGAACCGAACTTCGGATCGGACCCGGGCGGGATGATCACCCGGGCGAAGAAGGCCGACGGCGGCTTCGTGCTGAACGGCACCAAGGCCTGGATCTCGAACAGCCCGATCGCCGACGTCTTCATCGTGTGGGCGAAGGACGACGCCGACGAGATCCGCGGGTTCGTCCTCGACAAGGGCATGAAGGGCCTCAGCGCGCCCGGCACGCACGGCAAGGTGGGCCTGCGCACGAGCATCACGGGCGAGATCGTGATGGAGAACGTGTTCTGCCCCGACGAGAACGCCTTCCCGGACGTCCGCGGCCTGAAGGGGCCGTTCACGTGCCTCAACAGCGCGCGCTACGGCATCGCGTGGGGCGCGCTGGGCGCCGCCGAGGACTGCTGGTTCCGCGCCCGCGACTACGTGCTGGACCGCAAGCAGTTCGGCCGGCCGCTGGCGGCGAATCAGCTCATCCAGAAGAAGCTCGCCGACATGCAGACCGAGATCACGCTCGGCCTGCAGGGCGTGCTGCGCCTGGGGCGCATGAAGGACGAGGGCACGGCGGCGCCCGAGGTCACCTCGATCATGAAGCGCAACTCGTGCGGCAAGGCGCTCGACATCGCCCGGATGGCGCGCGACATGATGGGCGGCAACGGCATCGTGGACGAGTTCGGCGTGATCCGGCACCTGGTGAACCTGGAAGTCGTGAACACGTACGAAGGCACCCACGACATCCACGCGCTCATCCTCGGGCGCGCCCAGACGGGCATCGCCGCCTTCGCGAACTGACGCGCACCGGCCTTGCGCCTGACTCTGACGTCTCAGGACATCACGCCGTCTGAGTGATTGTCGCCGGAGGTCTACGCTGGGCGGTGGCGGCCACGGCGGCGGCAGCCCTGCAACGCGACCGGGGAATCGCCCGCGCCTCGCGGGGATTCCCGCGCGATCGTCCCTCCCGGGGCGCATCCACGCGCGCGGCCGGGCTCATCCGCAAGGCACCGGAATTGCTGGTCCCGAGCCCGCAAGAGCGTCGTTCGCATCCTCGCTGCGGCCTGGTGGCTCGCGCGCGCGATCGGCTGCCACGACGTCTCGGAGGAGGTCGGCGATGACCAGGCACATCCTCATCGCGGTGACGGCACTGGCGTTCGCGGCCGGGACGTCCTACGCGCAGACGGTGAAGGAGAAGCCGATGCCGCGCACCCAGGCATCGGACGGGGCCGGGATGTTCAACGCGTACTGCGCGTCGTGCCACGGCCTCGATGCCAAGGGCACGGGCCCGGCGGCCAAGGCCCTCACCAAGGCGCCGGCCGATCTGACCAAGATCGCGGCGCGCAACGGCGGCACCTTCCCCGAGATCAAGATCAAGCGCTACATCGAGGGCGCCGACGAGATCGCCGCGCACGGCTCGCGCGACATGCCGGTGTGGGGATCGCTCTTCCGCTCGATCGGCCGCGACACCGTGCCCATCCGGATCCAGGCGCTGACCGACTTCCTGAAGTCGATTCAGCAGTAGCGCCACGTCGTGCCCGCGCACCCGTGGTACGGTGGCGGCATGACCCGTCGTGAATGGCTGGCCGCTGCGGCCGCGTGGGCGTCGGTCCCGGCCCTTGTCAGCGGCCAGCACGGCGGGCGGCGGATGGTCCACCCGCCGCAGACTCCCGAGGAACTGGCCGGTCCGGCGGACGTGACGCTCCGGATCGGCCAGTGCCGTCATGAGATCGCGCCCAGGCGCGAGGTGCGGACGCTGGCCTACAACGGCCAGGTGCCAGGTCCGCTCGTGCGGGTGCGCCGCGGCCGGCCGATGACGGTGGACGTGTTCAACGACACGGCCAGTGAGGACATCGTCCACTGGCACGGCCTCCACATTCCGGCTGACGTGGACGGCGTCTACGAACAGGGCACGCCGGGAGTGCCGCCGCGCGGGCGGCGGCGCTACCTTTTCACGCCGGAACCGGCGGGCACGCGCTGGTACCACAGCCACGACACGGCGGCGAACGACCTCGGGAAGGGCACCTACACGGGACAGTTCGGCGTGATGGTGGTGGAGGACGGCGACCCGGGGAGCTATGACGCCGACGTGCCGCTCGTGCTGCACGAATGGGAGCCGTCGTTCCGGCGCGAGGGCACCCGCGATGTCGAGTTCAAGAGCTACAGCATCAACGGGCGGATGCTAGGCGCGGGTGAACCGCTGCGCGTGAAGGAAGGCAGCCGCGTCCTCTTCCGCATCGTGAACGCCAGCGCCACGCTCACACACCAGCTCGCGCTGGCCGGACACCGGTTCCACGTGCTCGCCCTCGACGGCAATCCCGTGCCGACGCCCCTCGCCGTGCCCATCGTGGAGGTGGCCCCTGGCGAACGCGTCGATGCCACCGTGGAGATGGACCACCCAGGCGTGTGGGTGCTCGGCGCTCCGCGCGCGGCCGACCGGGACAAGGGCCTCGGGCTCGTCGTCGAGTACGCGGGCGCGTCCGGACCGCCCCGGTGGCAGGAGCCGCTTCCGCGTCCCTGGGACTACACGATTTTCGGCGTGCGCGAGACGCCGTCGGCGGCGATCGACGGGCGGCTCACGCTGGCCTTCCGGGCCGTCGACGGCCACCACTGGACCATCAACGGCAAGCAGTATCCGAAGACCGACGACATCGTCGTGCAGGCAGGGAAGCGCTACCGGTGGACGCTCGACAACCAGAGCGCGGACCCGCACCCGGTCCATCTCCACCGCCACACCTTCGAGCTGGCGCGCGTGGACGGCCGGCCCACGTCCGGCCTCATGAAGGACGTGGTCGTCGTGCCGCCGTGGAAGCAGGTGGACATCGACGTCACCGCCGACCAGCCCGGGCTGGCGCTCTTCCACTGCCACCAGCAGTTCCACATGGACAACGGGTTCATGGCGATGATGCGCTACGAGGGGTAGCGTCCCCCGGGCCGTCGTCCAGGGCTGGCCGGTCGCTCGTGGCGGCCGCCGCAACCTCGCGCGCAACTTCTTCGCGCACCTTGCGTGCCGCCTCCGGCGAGATGCCGTGCGTCGTCTGGAGCCCGAAGCGCGCGGCGAGGTAGTCCTCGAACGACATCCACGCGCCCTTGTACTCGATGGTCTGCGACCACGCGCACATCCGCACGATCTCCTCGTAGGCCCGCGCGCGCTTCACGACAGCGAGCAGGGCCACGAGCGCCGCCGCACTCGACACGAGCAGGCCCGTGAGCCACCAGCCCTGTTGCCGGGCCGTCCCTGCCAGCTGCGCCTCGTGCGTCCGCAGCAGTTCGCCGGCCGCCTCGTCGATCTCGGCCGCGAGCGCCGTGGTGCGGTTCGTGAGCCGCAACCCGCGGCCCGACTCGATCTCCCGGCGGGCATCGTCGACGCGCCCCGCAGTCGTCGCGTCGATCACGGAGCGCGCCAGCGCGAGGCGTTCGGTCACCAGCGTCTGCACGGTGGCGGCGCGCTCCCGCTGCGCGGCGACGTCGCGGACGAGCATCGCCAGGCGTGCCGCCGTGGCGGCGGCGTCGCGGGCGGCGCCCTCGAACGGCTCCAGGAACTCGCGGCGGCCCGTGAGCACGTAGCCTCGCGAGGCAGACTGGACGGTCGTCAGATGGACCCGCAGCTCCTCGCTCACGTACCGGATTTCGAACGTGCCGGTCACGAGGGCCATCGACTGCTGGAGCGCGGTCTGGCGAGCGAGCACGACGCCCGCCGCCACGATGCTGGTCACGAAGGGCAGCGCGATGGCCAGGCCGATCAACAGCGAGATCGGCCGATGCCGTTGCACGGCCTGCGGAAGGCCATCGTCCGTGGAAAGCGGCACCTTTTCAGTCTACTGTCGGGCTGGTGTCCGCTCCAGGGCGCTCCGGCGCGCCCGCTGCCAGGCGGCGACGGCCTCGGGTGACACGTCGGCGGCGTGGTGCAGCGCCCAGTTGAGGGCCGCGACGAGGTCCTCGGCTGCCTCCAGCCCGACGCCCAGCCGGATCAGGCGGTCGATGCCGTTCCTGCGGAGCTGATCGGGCGGCGTGAAGTACTCCGACACGGTCTGGTGGTGGTTCACCTTCGTGGCCAGGCCGTCGAACGACAGCGCGTAGCGGACGATGGTGGTGGTGGCCAGCACGTCGGCCACGTGCCGGGCCCGGGCCTCGTCGGCGCCAGCGACGCGGAACGACACGATCGATCCGTGCCGCCGGTAGTGGCGGCGGACGATGTCGGCGTCCGGGTGGTCGGGCCGGGACGGATGGAACACCTCAGCGACGCGCGGATGCCTCGCGAGGAAGGCCGCCACCCGCGTCGCCGTGTCGCATCGCCGCGCGTGCGCCGCCTCCGCCCCGTCCAGGCGATCGAGAATGGCGGTCGCCCGGCGCCAGTCCAGGACGCCGCCGCGCATCGCGACGAGGTCCATGACCGCGTTCGCCGTGGGAGTGTCATTCGTTGCGACGTAGCCCCACAGGTCGCGGTCCGTGCCGCTCAACGCCTTGGTGCCGCTCGCGACCACGACGTCCACGCCCTGCGCGAGGAGCGGCGTGTCGAACGCCCACGGCGTGGCGATGGTGGAGTCCAGGACGAGCCGTGCGTCAACGGCCCCGGCCTGCCGGGCCTCCGCGACGACGGCGACGAGGCGCGCCGGGTCCTGCGCCCGCATCAGCGGGTTCGTGAAGGTCTCGGCGAAGACGACGCGGGTGGCTGGCGTGATCGCGGCCGCGAGCGCGTCGTACTCGCCATCGTCCACCACCGTCAACGTGCCGCCCAGCCGCGTGACCAGCCACTGCATGTAGCTCCGGGTCTTGTTGTAGACCTGCCGGGTCAGCACGGCGTGCGCGCCCGGGGTCATCAGGCTGTCGAAGACCAGCGCCGTGGCCTGCATGCCGGAATCGCACACGAGGGCGGCGCCGGCGCCTTCGAGGGCTTTCAGCCGATCGATCAGGCCGCGGGTGGCAGCCGTGCCGTAGCGGGCGTAGAGCGGCGGCAGTTCCGACCAGCACCCCTCCGCGGCGAAGAGGAAGGCGGCCTTGCCTTCCTGCCACTCGACGACGGCCGACGAGCCCAGCAGATCCTGCTGCACGGTCGCCTCGTCGGGGTGGAGATAGGGAACCCCCGTGCGCCGCGCCTGGCCGTCGATGGCGGCGTGCAGATCGCGCGTGGGTTCGGCCATGGCCGCCAGCGGCGGCCGCTCCCTGGGACACGCCTCGGGATCGAGCCAGGCCGAGACGGCGCTCACTCGTACACTCCGAGCGCGATGACGCGGCTGACGCGCGCCAGGCGCGCGATGCCCTGGCGCACGTCTTCGATCGCGGCGGTCGATCCCGGCGAGACGACGTAGCCGAGGTGGACCTGATCGCCGGCGCTTCGTACCGCGCGGTTCTGGACCGTCAGTCCGGCCCGGCGCACGAGGCTCTCCACGCGGCGGTCGAGGCCGGGATGCGGATCGGCGGAGACCCGCAGGAAGTGCCGGCGATCGAGGGCCGGCGTGCCGCCCACGCCCGCGAGGGCGGCCGGCTGGGGGATGGGCCATCGCACGGAGTTGTGCTGCGCGAGATCGATGAGGTCGCCGAGGACGGCCGTGGCCGTCGGCAGCGCGCCCGCGCCCTTGCCGAAAAGGCTCAGGTCGCCGGAGGCCGCGCACTTGAGGTACACGGCGTTGTATTCCTCTTCGACCGACGCGAGCAGGTGCCACGCCGGGAGGAGCAGCGGCTCCACCGCCATGTCCAGCGCGCCGCCGACGCGCGCGGCCCTGGCCAGCAGGCGGATGCGGCACCCCATCGACTCGGCCAGATCGCAGTCCGCCGGGTCGAGCTCGCGAATGCCGCGCACGGGGAAGGCGTCGGGACGCACCCAGGCGCCGAACGCCCGGTACGCCAGGATCGACAGCTTCGCCGCGGCGTCGAGGCCGTCGAGATCGGCCGACGGATCGGCCTCGGCGAACCCGAGCGCCTGCGCCTCGGCCACGGCCTCGTCGAGCGACAGCTCCTGCTCGAGGCGCGTCATCGCGAAGTTGCACGTGCCGTTGACGATGCCGGCCAGACTCTGCACCTCGTCGGCGCGGTGGGCGAGGTGGCGGATGATGGGCAGGGCCGCGGCTGCCGCGGCTTCGCAGTAGAGGGGCGTCGCCGTCCGTTCGGCCAGCACGCCGAGCTCGGCGAGCTTCGTGGCGAGGAGCGTCTTGTTCGCCGTGACGACGGGCTTGCCGGCCGCCAGCGCGGCGCGCAGGATTGGTTCCACGGCCGCGCCGCCCGCCACCTCGACGACGACGTCCACGTCGGGATCGCTCACGAGCTCCAGCGGGCGCGTGGTCTGCGCGATGCCGTCGGCCAGGGGATGCCGGCGCTTGCCAGGATCCCTGACGGCGATGCGCGTCACCTCCAGGCGGACGCCGTAGCGGTCGGCGAGCGCCGTGCCCTGGCGCTCGATCATCTCGAGCAGCCCGCCGCCGACCGTGCCGCACCCGACGAGCCCGACACGCAGGCGCCGCACGGGCTCCACGCCCACGCCGTCGAAGCGCGGCCGCGGCTGGTCGGCGCCGGCGCCGAAGGCGCGCGCGCCGCGCAGCAGGTCGGCGAGCCGATCCTGATCCGCCAGGAACGCATCGTGGCCGTACACCGAGTCGAGCGTCCACAGCGACGACTGCGCGCCCACGGCCTGCAGCTCGCGGTGCAGCTCGACCTGCAGGCCCCACGGGAACAGCATGTCTCCCGGCACGCCCACGACGATGGTCTCGGCCGTGACCTGTTCGAGGAGGGCCCGTCGCGTCCGGACGTCGGTGCCGATCGCGCCGCGGTCGATCGCCTCGCTCAGGAAGAGGAACGTCCGGACCGGGAAGCGATCGGCGAAGCGGCGCCCGTGCGCGTCGAGATAGTCGGCCACGGGCGGGCGGTCCAGGCCCGGCGTGAAGGTCCCGAACCGCGTGTCGAGCTCGAGCCGCCCCCGGTAGGTGAGCATGCCGAGCTGCCGCGCGCGGATCATCCCCGTGCGGACGTCGCCGTTCTTCAGGCCGTCGCGCACGAGCTCGCGCTGCAGGTGCCGGGTCGCCGTGCCCCAGCCGTCGGGCCGGAGGCCGGCCGAGATCGTGACGAGCCTGCGGCAGCGGCCGGGGTGCCGGGTGGCGAAGGCCACGCCCACCATGCCGCCCAGGCTCGCGCCCACGAAGGTGACGGGCGTGGTGGCGCCGATGCCGTCGAGCCAGGCCGCCACGAGGTCCGCGAGCCCGAGGACGGACAGGCCGGGGACGTCGTCATCGAAGCCCCGCCATGTCGATCCGTTCCCGGGCCAGCACGGGCAGAGCACGGTGGTCGTCGAGACGTCGATGAGGTCGGGTGCGAAGAGCGCCGGCCACCAGGGCTCGACGCCGCCGGCCTCTTCGGGCCGGCCGTCGCCCAGCGGGAAGGGCGAGGCGGTGATGCCGCCCACCACGACCGCGATCGGCGCCTCGCCGATCGGGGGGCCGTAGGCGAAGCCGGCCAGTTCGACCTCGGCCAGCCCGTGTCCCTCGATGGTCATGACCGGCCGCGTCACGACGTGGCGACGAGGGATGGCGGAGGACGCGGGGACGGTGGCGGTGGTCGGTGTGGACATCGCGCGGTGGCGGACCGCGTCAGGCTAATACATGAAGCAACACATCTATATTCGTAGATGTGAGTAGGCCGCCCTCGCTCCGCGCTCAGCGACCGACCGCGCTGATGAGGTCCCGGCGCTGGCGCTCCGTCAGGAGCGGCCCGCTGCCGGCCGCGGCGTTGTCGGCCATGTTGCGCGGGTTGCCCGTGCCGGGAATGGCGCAGGTGACGGCTGGATGCGCCAGGACGAACTTGAGCGCGAGCTGCGCCCAGCTCGACGCGCCGACGTCCCCCGCCCACCCTGGCAGGGGTGCGCCGCGAAGGCGCCCGAGGAGGTCGCCTCCGCCGAAGGGCCGGTTCACCAGCACCGCGACGCCTCGATCGCGCGCCAACGGGAGCAGGCGCGCTTCGGCGGCGCGATCGTCCACGGCGTAGTTGATCTGCAGGAAGTCCAGGCGCTCGGCGCGCAGCACGGCCTCCACCGCGTCGTACGCCGAGGGCGTGTAGTGCGAGATGCCGACGTAGCGCAGGCGGCCCTCGTCCTTCCACCGGCGCAGCGTGGGCAGGTGCGTCTGCCAGTCCACGAGGTTGTGCACCTGCATGAGGTCGATGCGGCGCGTCTGCAGGAGCCTGAACGAAGCCTCCATCTGCGCGATGCCGGCTTCGCGGCCCGACGTCCACACCTTCGTCGCCAGGAACACCGGCGGCCTGGGCGACCTCGCCGCCAGGAGCTCGCCCGTGGTGCGTTCGGCGCGTCCGTACATCGGCGAGCTGTCGACCACGGTGCCACCAGCCCCGAGCAGCGCCTCGAGGACGCCGGGCAGCGCGGCGTAGCGCTCGCTGCCGGGCGCCACGTCGAATCCGACGTAGGTGCCCACGCCGACGACTGGCAGGGCCTCGCCGCTCGACGGGATGGGCCGGGTGTTCATGTGCGTGCCTCCGCCCACAGTCTGGATGGTCGGCGCCCGCGCCGCCAGCGCGCGGTGGGCGAGGAGGACGGCCGGCCAGGCGAGGACGCGGCGGCGCGACGGGCGGGCGGAGCCGGGCATGTCCACTCTAGACGCCACGGCGGCGTCCCTGGCTGGCGGCCCCTCGGGCCGCTGCCTGGGGGTGGCACCCTGGCCCGGGTCGATGACTGATGCGGCCGGAGGCGGCGGGCCCGCTAGCGATGCAGGGCGACGTAGTCGCCGACGCTCACGGCATCGCGCGTCCGCTCGATGCGGATCGTGGCCGAGTCTGGCCGCACGGCGACGATGACGGCGTCCGCGATCGCCTGCACCGGACCGCGATCGCCCAGCGCGCGACGGAACACCGTGAGCCGCTGCCCCCGGGCCGCGCCCTGCGCCGTGCCGCGGTCGATGACCATGAGCTGGCGCGCGGCGCCCAGCGTCTGTCCGTGCTCGCCGAGCACGATGTGCGCGGGGTCGTCATAGCGCGGCGCGCCCGTGGCCGCCGCGGTCAGCACCGGCAGGGCGTCGAACGGCTCCACCGCGTCGCCGGCGAAGAGCTCTCCGCACGTGTAGACGACGACCGCGATCGATGTCAGCGGGCTCGTCTCGACCACCTGCACCAGGCCGGCCGTCTGCTCGCCGAACTCGGCATGCGCCAGGGAGAGGGACTTGTCGCCGATGCGGAAACGGCGGCGGACGACCAGGTTCTGTCCGGGTACCAGCCCGATGTCGGTGCCCACGTCCAGCACCAGCACGTCGCCGTTGCCGAAGATGGAGCGCCTGGGCTCGTCGCGCGCCGCCAGCAGGCGGCCGATCGACAGCGGGCTGTCGACCGGGCGGCCCGGACCGCAGACCGAGGCCAGGAGCTCCTTCGGCACCGGCACGACCTTGGGGGCGACCGGCGGCTCGAGCGTCAGGGGCGGCACCGGCGGCGGCGCGACGGGCGCGGTGGCCACGACCTCCACCGACTCGGTGACCGCGGCCACCGTGAGCGAATGTTCCAGCACGATGACGTCGCCCTCACGGACCACCACGCCGCGCCGGGCGTCCGGCGCGAATCCCGAGAGCTCGACCGTCACGGCGTAGGTGCCGGGCGGGAGCGGCGGGGACAGATACTGGCCGACCTCGTCGGTCACCGTGGCCACGGGCACGGCCCGCGGATCGCCGGCCTGGAAGGTGACGGTGGTCCCGGGAAGCGCGCCGCCCGACCCGTCCGTGACCCGACCCGTGACGGTGCCGCGCTGGGTCTGTGCCAGACCATGAGACGCCGTGCAGACGGCCAGGGCGAGGACGGTGATGGCGGTGCGCAGTGGCCTCATGTGGTGTGACTCCGGGAGCGATCGTCTTGTCGGCGTGGCGCGCCGCTGCCTGTAGCCGCCCGCACAGAACGCGGGTCCGCCCGCACAGAACGCGGGTCCGCCCGCACAGAACGCGGGTCCGCCCGCACAGAAGGCGGGTCCGCCCGCACAGAACGCGGGTCCGCCCGCACAGGACGCGGGTCCGCCCGCCAAGGGCGTGCCGTCGCGCTCGGGCTCCGCTCAGGGGCGCCGGGCGGTCATGTTCAGGCGCCAGTAGTCGAGGGTGAAGGGCGGCGTGCCCTCCGCGGCCAGCGCCGTGATCTCGTCGATGAACGGGCCGTGGCGATCCAGCGGCAGCCGCGCCAGGTGCGGATGGTAGATGACGGTCGTCACGAAGGCGCGGTAGTCGTCGGCCGTGGCCAGCGTCGTCGGGGCCTCTTCGAGGTCCGTGCGCACGTCCTGAAAGCCAGCGGCGCGGAGCCGGTCGCTCGTGTCCTCCGCCGAGGCGAACCGCCACACGCCGGTCCAGCCGGTGAAGAAGGGGGCGAACGCCGGGCGCTGCATCACGTCCTCGGCCAGGGCGTGCGCGCGCGCCAGATTGGGACCGCCCCCGCACTGCGCGTGCAGCCGCCCACCCGGCGCGAGCGCGGCGAAGAGGTGCGCGAAGAGGGCCGCATGATCGTCGATCCAGTGGAACGTCGCCGTGCTGAAGACGACGTCGGCCCAGCCCTGCACGGGCACGAGCGGCAGCGCGGCGCGCACGTACGACACCCGCCGCCCGAATACCGGCCGGAGGTTCGTCCGCGCCACCGCCAGCATGTTCGCGGAGCGATCGATCGCCAGGACGTGCCCGTTCGGCAGCCGCGCCGCCAGCGACGCCGTGAGCCGGCCGCTGCCGCATCCGGCATCGATGGCGCGCTCGTCGCCGGCGAGCGCCAGCCGCGCCAGTACTTTTTCGCCCCAGGTCGTCTGTGGGGACGACACCCGGTGATAGGCGTCCGCGTTCCACTCCCCGGACGTCGTCATGGGCCGTGGTCCGCACGCCCCACCGGGCACGCGCCGGTCGCACGCGCGCGGGGCGGGGCCGTTCGCCGGGGCATCATGGCGCCATCCTACCTTGCGACCGGCAGGCCGCCCCGGCGTCGGGAACGGACCTGGGGCACAATGCCTCATGCGTCGTCCATTCGCGATTGCGGCGGCCGCCGTGGCCCTGGTGGGGGCCGTCCGGGCGGCGGGTCCCGTGGAAGTCCTGCCGTCGCCGGCCGGGGCCGGCAGCGCCAACTACGCGTTGACCACGGCCGCCGACGGGCGCACGTACCTGACGTGGATGGAGCCGTCGGCGTCTGGCGCGCAGGTGCTGCGCTTCTCGCGGCTCGACGGCGGCCGGTGGAGCGCGCCGGTCACGATCGCCGAGGGCCGCGACTGGTTCGTGAACTGGATCGACCATCCGTCGTTCACGGCCGCCGCCGACGGCCGCCTCTTCGCGCACTGGCTGGTGCACACGGGCAAGGCGCAGGGCAGCTACGGGTACGGCATCCGCGTCGCCACCTCCGCCGACGACGGACGGACGTGGGCCACGGCCTTCGAGGAAGGCTTCGCCAACGTGTCGGATTACGCCGGCTTCCTCACCTTCGCGCCGTCCGCGCGCGGCCTCGACGCGGTGTTCCTGACGCCGCTGGCGCCCGACGACGGCACGGTGGACGAGGCCCATGCCGTGAAGACGCTCGGCGCGGTCCGCTTCGACGAGGCCGGGCGCGCCGGCACGCGCGAGGTGATCGACCCCGACGTGTGCTCGTGCTGCAGCACCGACATGGCGATCACGTCCGAAGGCCCGATCGCCGTGTATCGCGATCACCTGCCCGGCGAGATCCGCGACATTTCGATCGTCCGGAAGGTCGGCGGCCGCTGGACGCCCCCGGCGCCCGTCCACCGCGATGGCTGGGTGATCGCCGCGTGTCCCACCAACGGCCCCGCCGTGGCGGCGCGCGAGCGCGATGCCGCCGTGGCGTGGTTCACGGCCGCGGGCGATCGTCCGCGGGTCACGGTGGCGTTCTCGACCGACGCGGGCGCCAGCTTCGGAGCGCCCGTGCGCGTGGACGACGGCACCCCGGCGGGGTGGGCGGACGTGCTGCTGCTGGATCGCGACCGGGCGCTCGTCAGCTGGCTCGAACGCACGGGCACGGGCACCGGCGAGGTGCGCGTGCGCGAGGTCACGCCGGCGGGCGTCGAGCCGGCCATCGTCGTGGCGCCGGCCTCGAGCGGGCGCGCGACCGGCGTGCCGATGCTGGCGCGCTCCGGGGACCAGGCGATCGTGGCCTGGCGCGACGGCACGGTCAGGACCGCGCGTCTCGCCCTGCCGTCCAGGTCATCGGCTCGACACTGACAGATAGACGCCGGCGAGACTCACGGCCGCCGCGGCCAACGTCCCCGGGTCCAGGGACTCGCCGCCCAGCCATGCGCCGAGCGCCAGCGCGACGACGGGGTTGACGTAGGCGTAGGTCACGACCCGTGACGCCGGCATCGTCCGCAGCAGGTAGAGGTAGGCGCTGAACCCCGCGAGCGATCCGACGACGATCAGATAGGCCAGCGAGGCGCCCGACTCGGGGCGGATCGCGGCCAGGCGGAGACCGGACCACTCGCCGGCGGCCGCCGAGGCCGCGGCCAGCACCGTGCCGCCGAGCAGCATCGGCAGCCCCGTGGCCAGGGCGACGGACTCCGACAGGTGGGCATGGCGCGCGGTCAGCGTGCCGGCGGCCCACGAGATCGCGGCCAGGCCGGTCACCACGGAGGCGAGCGGATCGAGCCGGGTGCCGCCCGCGCTCGGCCACAGGAGCAGGAGCGATCCGGCGAACCCCAGCCCGAGCCCGACGATGGCCCGGACCGGGGGCCGCGCCGTGTCGCCGCGGCGCCATTCGAACACAAGGATCCAGAGCGGGATGGTGGCGACGAGCAGGGCCGTGATGCCCGAGGGGTTGCGGGTGGACGCCCAGGCGATCGCGCCGTGGTTGGCGACGAACATCAGGACGCCAATCGTGAGCGCCCGGCCCGCCGCCGCGGCCGAGGGGCGTCCGGCCCCCGACAGGAGCCCGGCGCCGACGAGGAGGCTGCCGGCCACGAGGTTGCGGCTGGCGCCGACCAGGAGCGGCGGGATGGACGTCACGGCTACCCTGACGGCCAGAAAGGTGGAGCCCCACCCCAGGTAGATCACGGCGAACGCGACGAGCGTCCGTAGGGCGCTCGCCCTGGGGGACCTCATCTGGGCAGGGACGGCCGCACGACGCCGAGCGGGAGCCCAGGCTCGTCAGGGGGCGCGAGGCGCGCCGGCGGGGCGCACCAAAAATCTGCGACGTTGGTTCCGTCTACCGAGGTGGAGGCAACGGCGCGACTTCGGTCCCGCGAACCTGGAGGGGGCATCGTGGGCGCTGGATCGTGCCGTTGTCCACCTTTGCCGTCCGCCCCGTGCGTCACTCGGGGCACCTGCCCTACGCCAACCACCGCAACATCACGTCGGCGCCGACAACGCCGGCCTGCTGGTGCGCGACCGTCCCGCCGCGCAGCACCACGAAGTTCGGGATGCCGCGAACGCCGAAGCGGGCAGCGACCTCGGGATGCTCGTCGGTGTTGACTTTCAGGACCAGGGCGCGCCCCGCGGCGGATGCGGCCACGTCGGCCACGGCCGGGGCCGCCATCCGGCAGGGCCCACACCAGGGCGCCCAGAAGTCGACGAGGACGGGCACCGTGGCGCCCGCGACGATCTCGTCGAACCCGGTCGCGTCCACCTCGAGCGGCGCGGCGACCGCCGGCAGGACCGCGTGGCAGGCGCCGCAGCGGCCCTGGTCGGCCAGGTGACGGGCAGGGATGCGATTTCCGCGGCGGCAGGCCGGACAGGTTCTGACCATGACAACCTCAATATCCTCGCACGCAGCAGGCGTGCCACCAGCGGTCTGACGCGCTGAGCCCCCCGGCGGCCCCGCCGTCCGGCGTCCCGCGGGTTTCTCCGCGGGGCGAGCCCGCGCGTTGTCCCTCCGCGCATCGCGCAGTCGGTACAATCTCCCCTCATGCCCCCGGCGTTCCGACCTGCCGCCGCCGCGCTCGCCGCGGCCTTCCTCATCGCCCCGCCACTGGCCGCCCAGCGCGTGCCCCGGCCAGCGCCGGCACCGGCGCCGCTCTTCGACGTCTACGAGCGCGGCATTCCGGAGCTCCAGACGGCGCTCACGGACGGGCGGGTGACCTCGCGGGGCCTCGTCGAGGCGTACCTGGCGCGCATCCGGGCGTACGACCAGGCGGGTCCGGCCCTGAACAGCATCGTCGTGCTGAACCCGGCGGCGCTGGCCGAGGCCGACGCGCTCGACCGCGAGCGCGCGGCCCAGGGGCCGCGAGGCCCGCTCCACGGCATCCCGGTGCTCGTGAAGGACAACTACGACACGGCCGGCATGCCCACCTCGGGCGGCACGCTGGCCCTCGCCACGCTCCAGCCGACGGCCGACGCGTTCCAGGTGGCGCGGCTCAAGGCGGCCGGCGCCGTGATCCTGGGCAAGACCACCATGCACGAACTGGCGGCCGGCATCACGACGATCTCGTCGCTCACGGGCCAGACCCGCAACCCCTACGACTTGCAGCGCCTGCCCGGCGGGTCGAGCGGCGGGACCGGCGCGGCCGTGGCCGCGAGCTTCGCCGCCGCGGGCATGGGCAGCGACACGTGCGGGTCGATCCGGATTCCGTCGGCCAACCAGAACCTCGTCGGCCTGCGCGCCACGCGCGGCCTGTCGAGCCGCACGGGCGTGATGCCGCTGTCCGACACGCAGGACGTGGCCGGTCCGCTCGCGCGCACCGTGACGGACCTGGCGATCATGCTCGACGCGACCGTGGGGCCCGATCGCGACGACCCGATCACGGCCGGCGCGGCCGCGCACGTGCCGCGCTCCTACCGCGACGGGCTCGCCGGCGCGACGCTCAAGGGCGTCCGGCTGGGCATCGTCGGCTCGCTGTTCGGCGACGCGCCCGAGGACGACGAAGTCGGCGACATCGTGCGCAAGGCGCTCGCCGCCATGAAGGCCGAGGGGGCCGAGGTCGTGGACGCGGACGTGCCGGGTCTCGACGACCTGCTGCGCGACAGCAGCGTAATCGCCGACGAGTTCAAGTTCGACCTGGCCGCGTATCTCCTGAAGCATCCCGGGGCGCCCGTGGCGTCGCTCGGCGAGATCCTGGACCGCGGCCTCCACCACGACGCGCTCGACCAGACGTTCCGGCTGCGCAACACGCCGGAGCGGCGCGACACCGAACACTACCGGCAGGCGCTCGTGAAGCGGCGCGCGCTGCGCGAGGTCGTGCTCGCCACCCTGGAAGGGCAGCGGCTGCAGGCCCTGGTCTATCCGACGCTGCGCCGCAAGCCGGCCCTCATCGGCGAACCGCAGCTCGGGACGACGTGCCAGTTGAGCGCCACCACGGGACTGCCCGCGCTGGCGGTGCCGGCCGGCTTCACCGCCGACGGGCTGCCCATCGGCTTCGAGCTCCTGGGCGGCGCCTTCACCGAGCCGGCGCTGCTCGAGTACGCCTACGCCTGGGAGCAGGTGGCACGGCCGCGCCGTCCGCCGTTCAGCACGCCGCCGCTCGTGGGCGGCGCCGCGCCGGCGCCCGTGGCGTTCAAGGCCGCGGTGGGCGCGGCGGCCGAAGGCGGCTCGGCGACCGTGGCGTTCGTCTACCACCCGACCACGGGTGTGCTGGACTTCGACGCCGCGGAGGCGGGTCCGGCCGCCGTGATCGCGCTGGCGCTGCACCGGGCCGAGGGCGACCGCGTCGGGCCGATCGTGACCCACCTGCTGCGCGCGGGACAGCGGGCGGCGCGGGGGGCGGTGACCCTGCGCGGGCGCGAGCGCGATGCCCTCGCCGGCGGGCGGCTGTTCGTGCGCCTGTACACGGATCGGCTGCCCCTGGGCACGATGCCGGCGCGGCTCGAGCTCCCGTGAGCCGTCCCGGGGGCCGAGGCGGCACCCACTGCCCGGCGCCGCGCCGGACGCCGATAGATCCCCCATGACGTCCGGGACGGCGCGGAGCCATCGCGAGCTCGTCAAGCATCTGTTCGAGCAGGTGGCCGACCTGGCGCCGGCCGACGCGGAGGCCAGGCTCGCCGCCCATGGCGGCGACCAGGACGTCGTGGCCGAGGTCCGGTCGCTCCTGGAGTGGCACCGCAAGCCGGGCACGTTCCTCGACACGCCGGCCGTGCACGCGGCCGGCGTCGCCCCGGACCTCGCGCCCGGGCAGGCGCTGGGCCCCTGGCGCGTCGTGGAGGTGATCGGCCGGGGCGGCATGGGCGTCGTGTACCGCGCCGAGCGCGCCGACGACGCCTTCACGCGCCTGGCGGCGATCAAGGTCATCGGCCACGGCGCCGACGCCGCCAGCGTCGTGGGGCGCTTCCGCCGCGAGCGCCAGACGCTCGCCGATCTGGATCACCGCAACATCGCCCGGCTGTTCGACGGCGGCACCACGCCCGCCGGCCAGCCGTACTTCGCCATGGAGTACGTGGACGGCGTGCCGATCGACCGCTACTGCGACGAGCGGCGGCTGTCGATCGACGGACGCCTCGAGCTCTTCACGCGGGTCTGCAACGGCGTCCAGTACGCGCACGAGAACCTCGTCGTGCACCGCGACATCAAGCCGGACAACATCCTCGTCGCGGCCGACGACACCCCGAAGCTGCTCGACTTCGGCATCGCCCGGATCGTGTCGCGCGAGACGGGCGCCGCCGACGCCGGGGACACCGCCGCCACGTGGATGATGACGCCGGAGTTCGCCAGCCCCGAGCAGGTGGCGGGCCGGGCGGACACGACGGCGACGGACGTGTACTCCCTGGGCGTCGTGCTGTACGTGCTGCTCACGGGCGTGCGCCCGTACCGGCTGATCGGCGGGACGCCGGCCGAAGTGGCCGCGGCGCTCGCCGCGGTCGTCGTCGTGCCGCCGTCGCGCAAGGTGACCGAGGGCGACGGCGCCGCCTCGCGCGCGGAGCGGCGGCGCACCACGCCCGCGGCGCTGTCGCGGTACCTCAGCGGCGATCTCGACGCGATCGTCCTGAAGGCGCTGGCCCGCGATCCGGGCGACCGCTACCCGGGCGTGGCGGATCTGCTGCGCGACGTGCGCGCCTATCGGACGTCGTGGCCCATCTCGGCACGGCCGCCGGCGGCCCTGTACGTGACGCGCAAGTTCGTCCGTCGCCACATCAAGGCCTTCGTCGCCGCGGCCGTCGTCGCGGCGGTGGGCGCCGGCGGGATCGGCGCGGTGCTGTGGCAGTCGTCGGTGGCCGCCCGCGAGCGCCAGCGCGCCGAGCGCCGTTTCGAGGACGTCCGTCACCTGGCCAACGCGTTCATGTTCGACGTGAACGACACGATCGCGAACGTGCCGGGCACCACGGCGACACGCGAGCTCATCGTGAAGACGGCCATCGACTATCTCGATCGGCTGGCGGAGGAGTCGGCCGGCGACGCGAGCCTGCAGCGGGAACTGGCGCTCGCCTGGATGCGCGTGGGCGACGTGCAGGGCAACCCGTCGGCCGCGAACATCGGGGACACGGCCGGCGCGGTGCGGAGCTACCGGCGGGCGGCCGAACTCGCGGAGAGCGCGCGGCGCGAGTCGGCGGACGACCTCGCGGCGGTGCGCGCGCTCGCCGGCGTCCATCGCCGCATGGCCGACGTCCTGGCGTGGGCGGGCGATCTCCAGGCCGCGCTGCCGGAAGGCGAGCAGTCGAAGCGGCTCTTCGACGAGGTGGTGGCGCGCGCCGGCGGCTCGCCGTCGCTCGACGATCGCCTCGAGGCGGCCATCGCCACCGTGAAACTCGGCGACGTCCTCGGCAACCCGAACCTGCCCAACGTCGGCCGGGCCGCCGATGCGGCCGCGACCTTCGAGACGGCGCTGGCCGAGTTCCGGGCGCTCGACGCCGAGGTTCCGGGCGACGCGCGCGTGCGGCGGTTCATCGGCCTCAGCCTGGAGCGCATCGGCACGCTCCACGAGGTGGCGGCACGGTGGGAAGAGGCCCAGCATGCCTATCGCGAGTCCTTCGACATCCGGCAGGCGCTCGCCGCCCGCGAGCCCGGACTGCGCAACGTCCAGCGCGACCTGGCCATCGCGTACGAGAAGCTCGGCAAGGTGGAGCGCGCCCTCGGCGGGCCCGACGCCGGCCTCGACAACCTCCGCGGGGCGCTCGCCCAGTTCGAGCGGCTCGCCGAGGCGGACCCGGCCGACGTCAACGCCGCCCGCAGCGTGGCCGTCAGCCGCGAGGTCCTGGGCCAGGCCCTGGCGGGCGCCGCCCGCAGCGCCGAGGCACGGCAGCTCCTGGAGGCGGCGCTCGCGGGGCACCGCGCGCTCGCGGCCAAGGATCCCGGCAACGCGCAGGCCCGCTGCGACACGGCGCGGCTGCTCGAGTTCGTCGGCGACACCCTGGCCGGCGACCCGGCCACCCTCTCCCGGGCGTGCGCGGGCTGGCGGGAGAGTCTCGAGGTCCTGGAGCGGCTGCGCGCGGCCGGCGCCGGCGAGTGCCTCACCGGCGGCACCGGGGCCGACGGGCTGACGAAGAAACTGCAGAGCTGCCAGTAGCGGGCGCCGTGCACCGTCGCGCCGGCGGGGGCGTGCCTGCTGCTACGATCGCCGGGCGATCCGCTCCATGGCGCCAGGTTCCGTCCCCGCTCCAGACGTCACCCGTCTGCTGGCGCTGGCCGCCGGTGGCGACACCCCGGCCAAGGCCTCGCTGTTCGACGTGCTGTACCACGAGCTGCGGCGCCTGGCCGTCGGCGCGATGCGCGTGGAACGCCGCGAGCACACTCTCCAGCCGACGGCGCTGGTGCACGAGGCGTTCGTCCGGCTCGCCGAGGACGCCACGCCGGTCGAATCGCGGCACCACTTCTTCGGCATCGCCGCCATCGTCATGCGCCGCATCCTGGTCGAGCACGCGCGCGCCCGCCATGCGGCCAAGCGCGGCGGTCACGCCCCGCGCGTGTCGATCGAGGACATCGACGTGCCGGACGAGACGCCGGCGGGCGATCTCGACATCGAGGCGCTCGATCGCGCGCTGACCGCGCTGGCGGAGATCGACCCGCGGCAGGCGCGGATCGTGGAGCTGCGCTTCTTCGCCGGGCTGACCGTCGAGGAGACGGCCGGCGTCACGGGCATCTCGCCGCGGACGGTGAAGCGCGAGTGGCAGGTGGCCCGGGCCTGGCTGCGCCGCGAGATGGCACGCCTGGACGGGCCGCCGCGTGCACGGTGAGCCGGCGAGGCCGCCACGGCGATCGACCAGGCCCGCCCGGATGGCCCCCTCCGCCGCCGCTTCTCGCACTAGGGGATGACGCGCCAGCTCCGGGACCACGTGGTCCCGCTGGCCGGTCCGGAGCCACCGGACGGCCGAGCTGCCGCGTGAGGATCCGATTGCATGACTACCCGACGCCCGTGTGCCCCTGTCCCTCCCCGGCGCCTCCGTCGCCCGTCGTCCCTTACGCTCGTCGCCCTGATCGTCGTGAGCGCGGTGCTGGCCTCCGGCCAGCAGCGCCGGAACGCGACCGGACCGGACGGCGCGTCGCCCAACTTCGACATCCGCCTGTACAAGGAACTGCCGGATGGGCCCCTGACGGCGGACGCCGCCGACTTCATGACGCGCCTGGCGCCAGCCGGGAGCGGCGGCGCCGGCTGGGCCGCCGGGCAGGCCGTCCGCGAAGCGGGCCTTCGCGCGGCGATTCGTGACGTCGTCATCCGCCCGCACGCGTCGCTCGGGACGCCCGACACGGTGGGCCGTCCCGCCGGGAATGGGTTCCTCACCGGCCCGTCGAGCGACCGCGAGGCGACCCTCCGCGCGTTTCTCGGACGGTATGCGGCGGCCTACGGTCTCGGCGCCGGCGGCTCGCTGGTCGTCCTCGCCGACTACGCGAACCCCAGCGGCAACATGGCCTGGGTGGAGCTCGAGCAGCGGCTGCACGGCGTACCCGTCTTCCAGGGTGTGGTGCGCGGCGGCTTCACCGCCCGTGGCGAGCTGGTCCGTACGACGGGCGCGCTCGCGCCGGCCATCGACGAGGCGGCCCTGGCGCTGCCCGCCCCGACCCTGAGCGCCGAACAGGCGATTGCCCTGGCCGCCGATCGCGTCGGCTGGGTGGCCCCGGAGCCGACGCTCGCCGCGCGCGGCCCCGACGCCGGCGGCCGCCTGACGTTCGCCTCGTCGACCATGGCCGACGACGCCACGGCGTGGCTCACGTACTTCCCGCTGGCTCCCGGCGTCGTGCGCCTGGCCTGGGCCACCGAGATCATGGGCGATCCCGACGCGTACCTCACGCTCGTCGACGCGGAGACGGCCACCGTGCTCTTCCGCAAGAACCTGACGAACTACCAGACGCAGACGGCGTCCTACACCGTGTACGCGGGCGACAGCCCCGCGCCCGCGTCGCCGTCGCCGGCGCTCCCTGGCGCGAACTACCAGGCGCCGGTCGTGGCGCGCCAGACCTTCACGCTCATCGGCAACGAGGCGCCCTATACCTTCAACGCCAAGGGCTGGATGACCGACGGCACGAATGTCACCGATGGGAACAACGTCGAGGCCGGCATGGACCTCTCGTCGCCCGACGGCGTCGACGCGCCCGCCACCGGCACCGCCCGGACGTTCAACTTCGCCTACAACCCCGGCCCGGGCAACCCCGGCCCCGGGGACGCGCCGACGACCACGGCGTTCCGCAACGGCGAGGCGACCAACATGTTCTACTGGTCGAACCGCTTCCACGACGAGCTCTACCGCCTTGGCTTCACCGAGGCGGCCCGCAACTTCCAGCACGACAACTTCGGCCGCGGAGGCGTCGCCGGCGACCGCGTGCGGGCGGAAGGGCAGGACTCGTCCGGCACGAACAACGCGAACTTCTCGACGCCGTCCGACGGCGGCCGCGGCCGGATGCAGATGTACGTGTTTCCGGGGCCCAGCCCCGATCGCTCGTCGGGCATCGACAACCAGGTGATGCTCCACGAGCTGGCCCACGGCCTGTCGAACCGTCTGCACGCCAACGCGTCGGGTCTGTCGGCGGCGATGTCCCGGGGGATGGGGGAGGGCTGGTCGGACTTCTACGCCGTGGCGCTGCTCTCCACGGCCGCGCAGCCCGTCACCGGGATCTACGCCACTGGGGGCTGGGTGACCCAGAACCTCGTGGCCGGCTACTCCGACAACTACTACTACGGCATCCGCCGCTTTCCCTATGCCGTGAAATCGGTCACCGGCGGCGCCTCGAACCGGCCCCACAACCCGCTGACGTTCGCCGACATCGACCCGGCGCAGGTCAACCTGAACGACGGCGCCTACCCGCCGAACCTGCAGTTCGTGTCGAGCAACGCGTTCGAGGTCCACAACTCGGGCGAAGTGTGGGCGATGGCGCTCCTGGAGGTGCGGGCGCGGTTCATCACCCGTCTCGGCTTCGCCGCGGGCAACCAGCGCGTCCTGCAGTTCGTGACCGACGGGATGAAGCTGGATCCCGCGGATCCGACGTTCGTCGACGGGCGCGACGCCATTCTCGCCGCGGCGGCGGCGTCGGGCACGGCCGCCGACATCGCCGACATCTGGGCCGGCTTCGCGGCTCGCGGCCTCGGCGTGCTCGCGACCGCCACGAGCGCGTCGAGCTCGCAGGTCGTCGAGAGCTTCCTGGTGCCCGGTGCTCCGGTGCCGACCTTCTCGATCAACGACGTCGCGGCCACCGAGGGGAACGCGGGCCTCAAGACCTTCACGTTCACGGTCTCGCTGGCCAACCCGGACGCGGTCTCGCACACGGTCAACTTCGCGACGGCCCCGGGGACCGCGCAGGACACGACCGCGGTCGCCGGTCCCTCGGGCCCGGCCACGATTCCCTCCGTCGGCCCCGCGTCGGTCTACCCGCTCACCATGACGCTGTCGGGCGCCACCGGCACGATCACGTCGGTGCGCGTGCGCCTCGATGACCTGACGCACACGTTCCCGGGCGACCTCGACGTGCTGCTCGTCGGACCCGGCGGCCAGAAGGTGATGCTGATGTCGGACGTGGGCGGCAGCGCCGACGTCAACGCCGTGGATCTCCTGATCGCCGACGGCGGGCCGGCCTTCACGGCCGCCGCGATCGCGCCCGGCACGTATCGTCCGACGGATCTCTTGCCAGGCGAGACGCTGCCGGCGCCCGCGCCGGCCGGCCCGTACGGCACCGCGCTCTCGGCGTTCAACGGACTGTCCCCGAACGGGACGTGGCAGCTCTTCGTGAACGACGACACCGCCGGTGATGCGGGCTCCCTGGGCAGTGTCTCGGTCAGCGTCACGACGAGCGGCAGCGCCGCCGACTTCGACGCCGTGGCCGGTCAGCTCGTCTTCCCGCCGGGTGCGACGTCCATGACCGTCGGCGTCCCCGTCCACGGCGACACGCTCGCCGAGGCGAACGAGACGTTCTTCGTCAATCTCTCGTCGCCGATTGGGGCGGCGATCGGCGATGCGCAGGGGCTCGGCACGATCCTGAACGACGACGGCGTCCTCGGCGCGCAGCCGCCGACGGGCTTCACGGTCGCCTCGGTGGCCGGGAACCTGGTGAGCCTCCGGTGGACGCCCCCGGCGGCCGGGCCGACCCCATCGGGCTACGTGCTCGAAGGCGGCGTCACGCCTGGCGGCGTGATCGCGACCCTGCCGCTCGGGCCGGTGCCGCTGCTCACGTTCGCGGCGCCGAACGGGTCCTTCTACCTCCGCGTCCGGACGGTCGCCGGCGGCGCGCAGAGCGCGCCGTCCAACGAGGCGGCGCTGCACGTCAACGTCCCGGTGGCGCCGTCGGCGCCCGCCAACCTGCTCGGCGCCGTCTCGGGATCGGCGGTGACGCTGGCCTGGACCAACACGTTCGGCGGAGGCGCGCCCACGTCGGTGACGCTCGACGTGACGGGCACGCTGTCGGGCTCCGTGCCCCTTGGCGCCGCCGAAGGGTTCACGTTCCCGGCCATGCCGCCGGGGACCTACACCTTCCGCGTGCGGGCCGCCAACGCCGCCGGATCGAGCCCCGCGTCGGCGCCGGTCACGCTGACGTTCCCGGGCGCGTGTTCCGGGGCGCCGCAGGCGCCGGCTGGCTTCACAGCGGTCCAGTCGGGTGGCGTGCTCTACCTGTGGTGGGGCCTGCCGGCCTCCGGTCCGGCGCCCTCGGGGTTCACGCTGGGCGTCAGCTCGGCCGTGTTCACGGGCAGCGTGCCGCTCGGATCGGCGCGCAGCTTCTCGACGCCGGCGCCCCCCGGCAGCTACACCTTCACGATCCGCGGCTCGAATGCCTGCGGCACCGGGGCGGCGGCCGCCCCGCAGACGGCCGTGATCCCGTGAGACCCCTGGGCTCCCGGGACGCCGAGCGGCGTCCCGGGGGCCGCGTTCGGACCCCGGGGCCGGCTGAACCCGGGCCGCGCGGAAAAAATTCCATCCATGCGCGGGGGTTGGGTTTAGTATGAGCCGGTAATTTTGGTGCCGGACCCGGCCATGTCGGCCGGGCCTGGTTGTGCCGCCGGAGACTCACATGTCGAAGCAAATCGGGCTAGGGCGCAGATCGTTCCTTCAGAGCGCGGGTATGACCGCGCTGCTCGGTGCCGTCGGCGGCGGGGCGCCGGCCGTGGCGGCCGCCTCCCGGGGCGCGCTGGCGGCGACGAAGTTCGACTTCGACACGCCGTACAACCGCTTCGGCACGCACTCGATCAAGTACGACTCGATCATCCGCCAGTACGGCAAGGATTCGATCCAGGTCGGCATGGGCATCGCCGACATGGACTTCCGCGAAGCGCCGGCCGTGACCAAGGCGCTGATGGATCGCATGCAGCACGAGAACTGGGGCTATCTCGACATGCCGCCCGAGTTCGCCGAGGGCGTCATCGCCTGGAACAAGAAGCACTACGGCGTGACGATTCCTCCGGAGAACCTCATCATCACGATGGGCGTGCACCCCGGCATCATCGCCACCCTGAAGACGTTCTCGCCCGTCGGCACGAAGGTCCTGCTGACCACGCCGACCTACAACGGGTTCTACGGCGACCTGCGGGCCACGCAGACGATCGCCGAGGAAGTGCTGCTGAAGAAGTCGCCCGACGGGCGGTTCTCGTTCGATTTCGATCAGTTCGAGAAGCAGATCAGCGTCGACACGAACACCTTCATCCTCTGCAACCCCCAGAACCCGACCGGCAACTGCTGGAGCGCGGACGACATGCTGCGGATCGGCGAGATCTGCCTGAAGCACCGCGTCGTCGTGCTGGCCGACGAGATCCACTGCGACTTCGTGGCCAAGGGGCAGAAGTACACGCCGTTCGCCAGCCTGCCGAACAAGGCCGTGGTGGACAACAGCATCACGTTCAAGGCGGCCAGCAAGTCGTTCGGCCTCGCGGCGCACAAGACCGCGTGGTTCTACTCGACCAACAAGGACTACCTCGACCGGATCAAGGTCAACCACCGCGCCGACCTCAACACGCTCGGCATCATCGCCAACATGGGCGCCTACACGCCCGAGGGCGAGGAGTGGCAGGCGCAGTGCGTCGAGTACATCGACGGCAACACGAGCTTCGCGACCGACTTCGTGAACGCCAAGCTTCCCGGGGTGAAGGCCGTCAAGCCGCAGGGCACGTACCTCATGTGGCTCGACTTCACCGAGTTCTCGAAGCGCATCAACACCGAGGCCATGGCCGCCGACTACAACCGCACCAAGCCGGCCAACGCGCCCTCGCTCAGCAAGGAACAGATGCTCGAGCGCTATCTGGTGAAGAACGCGCGCGTGCACCTGAACTCGGGCCAGTCCTACGGGAAGGGCAGCGACAACTACATGCGCATGAACGTCGCCACGTCGCGCAAGACCATCGAACTGGCGCTCACGAACCTGGCCGGCGCGCTGAACAAGTCCACCAGCATGCTCTAGGCTCGCCTTCGGCACGCGCGGGAGCGGGGCTCCGCTCCCGCGCGCGTTCCTCCCCGCCCGCACCCCTCCCCGTCCCGGCGCTGCCCGGCACCTCGTCGCTTCCCGCATCGTCCCCCTCAGGACTCCCGATCGACCGTCGATCGCTTGAAGTCTGGCTGGAGCTTGCTCAAAGGCGCGACATGACACGACAGAGCGCGGTGCGCTCCGCCGAGGGCCGTCGGCGGCGGGAATTTCCTACCGGTTGGGTTTTCGTACGGCGTTCGCCTCCAGGACGCGTCGGGTAGAATGACGCCTTCCCCGATGGTCCTGGCGTTCGTCCTGTCGATGGCGCTCGACGCGCAACCCGACACCCGCCCCTCGCAGATGCCGGAACTGGCGTCGATGGCGCTCCTGTCCGTGGCCCTGGCCGGCGTCTCGCTGGCCGTACGGCGGGCCGGCGCGAAGCCGCCCAAGGACCCCGACGGGGAGGCGTCGAAGGACCAGGGGCCCCCGTCCGACCCTCCCGCCGCGCGCTAGGCCACGCGCTCGATCTTCACGGTCTGGATGGCGATGTCGGTCACGGGCCGATCCTGCCGGCCCGTCTTGGCTGCGCCGATGGCCTGCACGACGTCCATCCCCTCGACGACCTCGCCGAACACCGAATGCCGGTTGTCGAGCCAGGGCGTCGGCACGAGGGTGATGAAGAACTGGCTGCCATTGGTGTTCGGGCCTGCGTTGGCCATCGACAGGATGCCGGGCCGGTCGTGCTTGAGGCCCTGCGCGAACTCGTCCTCGAACTGGTAGCCCGGCCCGCCCATTCCGTTCCCCATCGGACAGCCGCCCTGAATCATGAAGTCCGGAATCACGCGGTGGAAGATCAGGCCGTCGTAGAACGGACGCGCGGCCTTCGCGCGCGTGGCCGGATCGGTCCACTCCATGGTGCCCTCGGCGAGCCCGACGAAGTTGGCGACGGTCTTGGGCGTCTCCTTCTCGAAGAGGCGGATCGTGAAGTCGCCGGCCGTCGTCGAGACGCGTGCATACAGTCCAGGTGTCATGCCCGCGATCTTAACGCGGGGGACGCGGCGCGACCAGCACGATAGAATCGCGGCCAATGACGCGCCCGCCCACGCTCGCGGCCTCCGACGTCGAGGCCCTCGCCGCCGGATGGCACCACGATCCGTTCGCCGTCCTCGGTCCCCACGCCACCGGCGACGGTCACGTGGTGGTCCGCGCGCTCCGTCCGCGGGCTCGCGAGGTGATCCTCGTCGAGCCGGGCTCCGGGACGGGGCACGAGATGAGGCGGATCCATCCCGACGGCGTGTTCGAGGTGGTCCTGGACGGGACCGTCGCGCCCGACTACCGGCTCCGTGTCGTCGAGGGCGGCGGCGACCCGATCGAGATCGACGATCCGTACCGCTACGGTCCCGTGTTCGGCGAGATCGACGCGCACCTGCTGGCCGAGGGCACCCACTACGCAGCCTACGACGCGCTCGGCGCGCGCGTGCGCGCCCACGGCGGCACGCCCGGCGTCCACTTCGCGGTCTGGGCGCCCAATGCGAGGCGCGTGAGCGTCGTCGGCGACTTCAACGGCTGGCACGGGCGCACGCATCCCATGCGCCTCGTGACGAATGCCGGCGTCTGGGAGATCTTCATGCCGGGCCTGGGGCCCGGTCCCCGCTACAAGTTCGAGGTGCTGGACGCGTCCGGCACCGTCGTGCAGAAGGCCGACCCCTACGGCCGCGCGTTCGAGACGCCGCCCGACACCGCGTCGGTCGTCTGGCAGAGCGCGTACGCCTGGCAGGACGCCGAGTGGACGGCGTCCAGGGCCTCGCGCTCCGACACGGCGCCGATGTCGGTGTACGAGGTGCACCTCGGCTCGTGGCGGAGGGCGGACGGCGGCACGCGGCCGATGACCTACCGCGAACTGGCCGAGACGCTCGTGCCGTACGTGGCCGACCTGGGCTTCACGCACGTCGAGCTGCTGCCGGTGATGGAGCATCCCTTCACGGGCTCGTGGGGCTACCAGGTGATCGGCTTCTTCGCGCCGACCAGCCGCTTCGGTACGCCGGACGACTTCAAGTACTTCGTCGACGCATGCCACCGCCGTGGCATCGGCGTGCTGCTCGACTGGGTGCCCGGCCACTTCCCGAAGGACGCGCACGGCCTGGCGCGCTTCGACGGCACCGCGCTGTACGAGCATGCCGACCCCAGGCAGGGCGAGCACCGCGACTGGGGCACGCTGGTGTTCAACTACGGCCGACACGAGGTGAAGACGTTCCTGCTGAGCAGCACCCTCTACTGGCTGCGCGAATATCACGTGGACGGGCTCCGCGTGGATGCCGTCGCGTCGATGCTGTACCTGGACTACTCGCGCGGCCACGGACAGTGGGTGCCGAACCAGTACGGCGGCCGCGAGAACCTGGACGCCGTGGAGTTCCTGCGGCACCTCACCAGCCTCGTCCGCGCCGAGTGCCCGGGCGTGCTGATGATGGCGGAGGAGTCCACGTCGTGGCCGGGCGTCACCCGCGACGTCCACCTGGGCGGCCTCGGCTTCACGCACAAGTGGAACATGGGCTGGATGCACGACATGCTCGACTACTGCGCCCACGACCCGGTGTTCCGGAAGTGGCACCACGACCGCATCACGTTCTCGCTGCTGTATGCGTTCAGCGAGCGCTACCTCCTGCCGTTCTCCCACGACGAGGTCGTGCACGGCAAGCGGTCCATGCTGTCGAAGATGCCCGGTGACGTCTGGCAGAAGCACGCCACGCTCCGGACGCTGCTCGGCTACATGTTCGTGCACCCCGGCAGGAAGCTCCTCTTCATGGGCGTCGAGATCGGCCAGTGGCACGAGTGGAATCACGACGGCGAGCTCGACTGGCCCGTGCTCGGCGACGCGCGCCACGCCGGCCTGCAGCGCTGGGTGCGCGACCTCAATCACGCCTATCGCGCGTTGGCGCCGCTCTGGGCCGACGACCAGTCGCCGGCCGGGTTCTCGTGGATCGACTGCCACGACCACGAGAACAGCGTGGTCTCGCTCCTGCGTCGCGACCCGCGGACCGGCGGGTGGGCGGCCGCCGTCGCCAACTTCACCCCCGTGCCGCGCTCCGGCTACCAGCTCGGCGTGCCCCAGGGCGGCCGGTGGGTGGAGCGCCTGAACAGCGACGCCGAGGCGTACGGCGGCAGTGGCATGGGCAATGGCGGCGCGGCGCACGCGGAGGACGTCCCGCGCCACGGTCAGGCGCATACGCTGACGCTCGCCGTGCCGCCGCTCGGCTTCCTCCTGCTCGAGCCAGCGACGGCCTGACCTAGGCCGGCCGCGTCGGTTCCGGGTCGGCACGGCGCGTGCACGGAGCGCGGCCGTGCCGGACACGCCTGCCGTCGGGACGCAACCGCGCCTCGTTCGGGACGGACATACGTGGAATCGTGGTGAACGACCCGCGGCTGGTGCCGAACCGCCGACGGGACGGGACCTGGGCATGCGACTGCCCTGGCGCACGCGTGTCTCCGTCGTTGACCGCCGCCGCACACCGGTCGATAGTGGGCAGATGACGACCCGCTCCGTTGAGGTCCCCTTCCGATACGTCCTTGGCGTGGCGACGGTGCTCGGCTTCTTCTCGGCGTTCCAGGCGTTCTACTACGTCTCGACCTACGCCCCGCCGTCCCGGCAGGATCCGTTCGGGCTGTTGTTGGCCCTCAACCTGTCCTTCTGGTACAGCTGGGCCGTCCTCACGCCGGGCATCGTATGGCTGGCCCGACGGTTCCCGCTCGAGCGCCGCTCGCTCGCGCGCAGCGTGCCCGTGCACGTGTGCGGGGTGTTCGTCGCGATCCTGCTCCACGTGTCGCTCGTGACGGCGGGCCGCGCCGGCATCATGCTGGCCTTCGGCATGCCGCAGGGCACGCTGGCCGCCGAGTTCCGCCGGATGTTCTTCCTGAACTTCGACTGGGAGATGCTGGGCTACTGGGCCATCATCGGCCTCACCCACGCCCTGGCCTACCACTCCGAGGCCCGCTCGCGCGCCCTGGCGACCGCCCATCTCGAGACCCGCCTGGTGGAGGCCCAGCTCCAGACCCTCCAGCGGCAGATCCAGCCCCATTTCCTGTTCAACACGCTGAATTCCATCTCGGCGCTCATGCACCGCGACGTGGACGCCGCCGACGCCATGCTCGTCCGGCTGGGGGACCTGCTGCGGCAGGCCATCGAAACCGGGGACGTCCAGGAGGTGGCCCTCTCGCACGAGCTGGACTTCCTGCGCAACTACGTCGCCATCGAACAAGCGCGCTTCCAGGATCGTCTCACCGTCAACTTCGAGATCGAGCCGGGCACCGAGGACTGCTCGGTGCCCAACTTCCTGCTGCAGCCGCTCGTCGAGAACTCCATCCGCCACGGCATCGGTCCCAGGGCCGGTCCAGGCCAGGTGTGGGTCCGAGCGAGCCGCGCGGGCGAGGTGCTCCGTCTCGAGGTGCGGGACGACGGCGTGGGCATGGATGCCGCCCAGCTGTCCGATCTCGAACACGGCGTGGGGTTGTCGAACACGCGCTCGCGTCTGGTCCACCTCTACGGCAGCCGGCACCACTTCTCGGTGTCGAGCCCGGCCGAGGGGGGGCTCTCGGTGCGAATCGACCTGCCGGTGGAGGAACCCGCCCGGGAGGCGAGTGCGATGGAGCTGATGTCGGAGGGCGCGGCATGACGAAGATCCGAGCGATGGTGGTCGACGACGAGGCGATGGCGCGGGAGCGCGTCGTCGGCATGCTCCGGCAGGAAGAGGACATCGAGCTCATCGGCGAGTGCAGCGACGGCCAGCAGGCCGTGGACGCCATCACCCAGCAGAAGCCGGACCTCGTGTTCCTCGACGTCCAGATGCCGGCGTGCGACGGCTTCGGTGTCATCGAGAAGGTCGGCGCCGAGAAGATGCCGGCGGTCGTCTTCGTCACCGCGTACGACGAGTACGCGCTCAAGGCCTTCGAAGTGCACGCCATCGACTACCTGCTGAAGCCATTCGCGCGCGAGCGCTTCCAGCAGACCCTCGAGCACGCCCGCGCCCACGTGGAGCGGCGCCGGGCCGGCGACCTCGGCAAGCGCCTCATGGCGCTCGTGCAGGACATCAAGCCCGAGCCGCAGCGGCTCGATCGGCTCGTGGTGAAGTCGGGCGGTCGCGTCTTCTTCCTGAAGACCGAGGACATCGTGTGGATCGAGGCGGCCGGCAACTACGTCCGTCTGCACCTGGGCGAGGACTCCCACCTGTTCCGGGAGACCATGAACGGCATCGAAGCCCGCCTGGATCCACGCCGCTTCGTCCGCATCCACCGATCGCGCATCGTCAACAGCGACCGGATCAAGGAACTGCAGCCCTGGTTCAACGGCGAGTACGTGGTGGTGCTGCAGAACGGCACGCGCCTCACCCTCAGCCGGGGATACCGCGAGAAGCTCCAGGAGCGCCTCGGGAAGCCGTTCTAGGCTTCAGAGCGCCCTCCGGCCCGGCCACTGGACCGCCGAACGACGGGTGTCCGCCTGCGTGACACCCGTCGTGCCACGTACGGACACCCCCATGGGGCCGACCCGACCCGCGGGGCGTCCGGGCCGGCCTGCCAGCGACCGGTCCCGGGTCGGCGTCGGCGTCGGCTTTGCAGCGCCTGGCCTCGAGATCCGACGAGGAGCCCGCGATGCCGACCGACGATTCCCGAGTGGAGCGCCTGCTGGCCGACGCCATCCGGACAGGCGCCGAACGTCGTCCCGAACAGGCGTTCGGCGACTACTTCCACGGCCGTCACGCCTCGTGCGCGCTCGGCGCGGCCTACGAGGGGATGTACCGCCTGCCGGACGACATGGAGGGCCGTCGTCCCACCAAGGACCTGGAGGAGTACTTCGACTGCCTGGACGGCACCATCCGGCGCTGCCCGGTCGACGGCTGCAGGAAGACGCTGGTCCTGTCCGCCATCATCGTCCATCTGAACGACGACCATCGCTGGGATCGCGAGGCCATTGCGGGATGGCTGGCGGGCACCACCCCGGCCCCCGGCCGCTGACGTTCTCGCCGGCCTGCGTCCCGCGCCGCCACCCGCCCCCTCGCACCCCCCGCCGTACGTCCATCGACGTCGCGAGCCCCCGGCCCAGGGCGACATCCCGTCTCCACCGGCCGTACAGACCACGGGCCCGGCGAGGGTGTCCCGCCGGGCCCGGATTGGACGTCGTCCTAGCCGCTAGTCCCTAGCCGCTAGCCCCTGTTCGGGGATCGTCCCTACCAGTCGAACTTCACGCCGAACTTCGCAATGCGCGGTCCGAGCACCGTGGTGGCCTTCTCGAACGACGAGCCGGCGCGCCAGTTGATGTTCACGGCCGTGTTCGAGTTGAACACGTTGAAGAGGTCCACGAACACCGCGGCCTTCGCGCGGCTCGCGAAGCGGACCTGCTTCTCGGCGCGGACGTCGAACACCGACACCGTGTCCTGCCGCCGGTCGCCGATCGGATCGGCGAGGATCAGCTGGTTGCCGTAGTTCAGGCGCACCTGGAAGACGCGCGCGTACGGCGCGCCGCTCTGCACCTTCCACACCGGCGTCACGTTGACGCCCCAGCCGGCGTTGACCGTGCCCGACAGCTTGCCGTTCCAGTTGGTGTAGTCGTTCTGGGTCTTCTCGTTCGGGTTGCCGGGATAGCTGCCGAAGAACGAGAAGTTCGAGACGGCCGTGCCGAACCGGTTGCTGAAGTAGTTGTTGCCGAACTCGTTCGTCCAGGTGTACGAGAACGACGCGAGCGCCGACCACCGGTTGGAGTACCGCTTGTTGGCCGAAAACTCGAGGGTCTTGTAGGTGCCCTCGTAGCCGTCGATGTTCGTCACGAGCTGGTTCGAGGCCGACAGCAGCGTGGGATCGAGGTTCAGCGCCGACACGGACCGGTCGTCCGCGCTGCCGGTGATGCCGTCCGGGCCCGGATCGATCACGGTCACGGGCACGTTGTAGGCCGAGAACGGACGCAGCGAGTTCACCTGCTGCCAGCCGTTCTTGTCGTTCTTGTAGACGTAGCCGACGCGCACGCCGAGGTCGGCCATCACGGACCGCTCGACGAAGGCCGAGAACTCGTCGGTGTAGGCGTTCTCGAGGTCCGGCGAGAGCGACACGTTCGAGCTGCCGCCGAAGCGGGTCTCGAGCGCGCCCTGCTCGCCCGGCTGGAACACGCGGTCGCCGTTCAGGTCGTTCCAGACGTAGTCGCTGTACTGGTTCGCCGTGTTCGGGTTGAGCGCGTCGGCCAGGTTCACGCCGGTGTTGAAGTAGAAGCGGCCGGCGTTGGCCTTCAGCACGGTCTTGCCGTCGCCCATGAGGTCGTAGCTGAGACCGAGCCGCGGCACCAGGTGGTTGAACGTCACGATGCTGGAGCGCTCGGCGAAGTTCTGCGCCTCGGCGAAGCGGCCGGCCGCCAGGGACTGCTCGGGCAGCCACACGCGGTAGCGGTCGAAGCGGACGCCCGCGTTGACCGTGAGGCGGTTGACCGTCCACGTGTCGGTCACGAAGGCGCTGCTCGTCGCCAGCGCGTTGAGCGAGTCGGCGTTGTTCTGCAGGCGGACCGACGCCGGCGTCACGGCCGACAACGCGCCCGTCAGATCGCCGTTGACGAAGTGGATCACGTTGTTCGCGTAGGCCTGGTTCCAGAGCGTCTCGCCCGACTCGTCGAGGTACTCGCCGCCGACCTTGACGTTGTGCGACCCGCCGAGGAAGTTGTCCTTGAAGTAGCTCAGCGAGCCCGTGAACTGGTTGCGCCGGCGGCGCAGCTCCCAGTCGCGGCCGCCGCCGATCACCTGGTTGGTCGTCAGCGACTCGTAGCGGGTGTCACCGGTGTTGCTGTTCAGGCCGAAGTTGTAGCCGAACTGCCCGGCACGGAACTCCGCGAACATGTTCTGGTTGATGGTGCCGTTCCACTCGCCCTTGTAGACCCAGCTCGGCGAGTCCTGCAGCACCGTGGACGCCGCCGTGATGTGGATGGGGGCGCCGAGGCGGTTGCTGCTGTCGGTGCGGTTGGGCTGCGTCTTGGTGCCGTACTGCAGGTACCCGATGAACTTGTTGTTCTGGTTCATCTGGTAGGTCAGCTTGCCCGTGTAGTTCCGCAGCTTCGTGTTGAACGGCGTGCCGTCGAGGAACGAGCCGGACGGGGGCGCCGCGACCGAGTTGCGCTGGTCGAGGAACGCGCCGAAGCCCCAGATCCGGTCCTTGAGGACCGGGCCGCCGATGCCGATGTTCGTGTTCTTGTAGCTGGCCAGGCGGTTGCCGTCGGGGCGAATGACCGCGCCCACCGAGGGGATGACCTGGTCGGCCGCGAGGTTGCGGCTCTGGAGGCCGTCGTCCTCCATGTCGTAGTAGAAGCTCACGCTGGGCGTGTTGCCGCCGCTCTTGCTGACGAACTGCGTGAGGACGCCCGGGTTCGGCATCTCGGCCGAGTTGGCCGCCGCGCCGATGAACACCTCCTCGAACGAGCCGTAGTCGAGGTAGAAGCCCGCCGCCGACGTGCCCTCGGTCGTGTTGATCCCCTCGACGAGGGGACGGTTCTGGCCGGAGTAGCCGTAGGCGAAGTAGGTGGTCTGCGTGCCCATGGTGGCGCCGCCGACGTCCACGCGGTTCAGCGTGACCGAGGGCGTGGTCGCCAGGAGCGACCACATGTCGCGGGCGTTCGGGATGGACGCCAGGCGCTCCTGGTCGTAGTTGGTCTGGAGGCGCGTGGCCGAGGTGTCGATCACGGGCGACTGGCCGCTGACCGTGATCGTCTCGTTCAGCGAGGCCACCGAGAGCGTCACGTTCACCTGGGCGTTGAAGCCCAGCGTGATGCGGACGCCGTCGCGCTTCACGGGCCCGAAGCCCGCCAGCTCGTAGTTGAGGGAATACTCGCCGGGAGGCACCGCCGGAAAGCGGTAGATGCCGGCTTCGTTGGTGACGGCCGTCAGGGTTCCGATCTGGGCCGGGCTCGTGGCCGACACCGTCACGCCCGGCAGCACGCCGCCCTGGGCGTCCTTGACTTCTCCTGAGATGCTTCCAGTGGAACTCGCGCCGCCACCCTGGGCGTAGACGCCAGGGACGGCCAGCAGCCAGACGGCTGCCAGGGCGAGCAGGATCCTGCTCGTACGTGTCATTGAAATAGCCTCCTGTGGGGTCGTCTTGCAAATAGGGCCGGACGATCGCGCCCGTCCCGAATACGAAGAGACGTTGCCAGCCGGTGTCCCGTTCGGCGTCGTCTCCCGGCCCTTCCCCAGCAAGCTCGATGCCCAGTTTTTTCGTGCAGGGCGTCTGGCGCGGGAGGGACTTTCACAGCTGACAGACGTGTGACCGGCGCCGCCGTCCGAGGGACGAACGGCTCTCGCCCCCTGGGAAATCCCAGGAATTGCGGGGGCGGAGACGGGTGGGCGGCCGCCGGCCGGCCGCCGCCTTCAACCGATCGGACCCGCCACTCCAGCGAGCCGGACGCCCACGGTCGGTTCAGACCGGCGCCCTTCGGCTTTTTGGGCGTGGCGGATTCAAGAACTCGAAGCGCCTTTCAGCGCATCAAGTACGGCAGCGCTGTCACCACCGAGGCGATGAGGGCGATCACGGTCACCAGCAGGCAGGCGGCCCCGGCCACCAGGTGGTCGATCCGCTCCGGCTTCAGCGGGTCCAGCAGGAGGCCGGCGAGATATCCACCGATGAAGCCCCCGAGGTGGGCCTGGTTGTCCACCCCGGCGAAGAAGAGCCCGAACACCCCCAGCAGCAGCGCGTACTGGAAGCCCGCCTCGCCGACGTGGCGGCTCCCGGTCCGGCGCCCGTAGTACACGAGTGCGCCCAGCAGTCCGAAAATCGGCGCCGAGGCGCCCACCGACAACTGCGCGCCGCCGAGGCGACCGAGGAACGGCACGTAGTGGCCGGCCACCGAGCTGAACGTGAAGCCCACCACGCCCGCCAGCGTATAGATGATCACCATCCGCCCGGGGCCGTAGAGTTCGGCGACCGTCGGCCCGAGCTGACGGATCCACATGGCGTTGAAGAAGATGTGGAGGATGCCGGCGTGCAGCCAGCCCGCCGTGAGCACCGTCCACCAGCGCCCGAGCTCGAAGACGGGCACGGCCCCGCTGGATCCCAGCAACACCAGGACGGCCGTGCTCGGCGAGAGCATCGGCTGGATGGCGGCGCCCGACAGGAGCAGCGACAGCGCGTAGAGCGTGATGGTGCCGCCGAGCACGAGCGGCACGAATCCCAGATCCTGGCCGAGGCGCCGGAAGGCCGGCGCGTATCCCCACAGCCCGGGATTGCGGCGGTTGCAGTTGTAGCAGACGGGGTCGTTGACGCCGACCAGCGTGCCGCACGACGTGCAGATGACCGAGCCCTCGGTCTGGCGCTTGAACACGCTCCTACTTTACTCGGGCCCCGGGCCGGCGACGCCGGATGGCGCTACCGTCCGGCGAAATAGCGGCGGTACCACGCGAGGCTGCGCTCCAGCGCGTCCACGACATGGGCCGACTCGCGCAGCCCGTGGCCCTCGCGCGGATAGCGGAGGAACGTCGTGGGCACGCCGACGTCCTGGAGGGCGATGTACAGCTGCTCAGCTTCGGCAATCGGCACGTCGTTGTCGTTCTCGCCGTGGATGATGAGCGTGGGCGTCTCCGCCTTCTGGATCTGCCGGATCGGCGAGCGCTGCCAGAGCAGGTCCATCAGCCCGCCCTCGTGCGGATAGCGGCCGAACTCCACGGCGAGGTAGTCGTGGTAGTAGGCCATGTAGTTGAAGCTCACGAGGTTCGCGATGCCAGCCGTCGGGATGGCCGCCTTGAAGCGGGTCGTCTCGGTGATGATCCAGTTGGTCAGCTGGCCGCCGTAGCTCGTGCCCTCGATGCCGAGGCGGGTGGCGTCGAGCCACGGGTAGCGCGCGAGCGCCGCGTCCACGCCGGCGAGGACGTCCCTGGCTTCGCCGCCGTTCTGATCGCCGAAGATCTTGTCGGCCAGCGCCTGGCCGTAGCCGGTGGAGCCCCGGTAGTTCACCATCAGCGCCGCCCAGCCCTGTGCGGCGTAGACCTGCGCCTTGTGAGTGAAGACCGGCCCCTGCTGGCCGTGCGGACCGCCGTGGATCATCACGACCAGCGGATGGGTCGAGCCGGACGTCCGGCCCGCGGGCATCGTGAGGAACGCCTGGATCTCGGTGCCGTCGGTGCTGGGGAAGGTGAAGGCCTCGACGGCGCTGGTCGCGCGCGTCGCCAGGAGGGCCGCGTTCAGGGTCGTCTGCCGCTCCGGAGCGCGATCGCCGGACTTCGTATACAGGTCCGCCGGGCCCGACGGTGTCGCCAGGCCGTAGGCCAGCGTGGTGCCGCCGAGGGACCACGCGCCTACGGCACCCCGATCGCCGACCACGACCTCCGGAGTGCCGCCCGCCGCCGGCAGCCGCGTCAGGTGAACGTAGCCGCGCTCCTGCACGGTGAAGTACACGTGCCGTCCGTCAGCCGACCATTGCGGCGCCCCCTGGCGGTTGTCGATCGCGGCGCCGATCTCCAGCCGCCCCGTGCCGTCGGCGTTCATCACCCACACGTGCGTGTCCTCCATCGTCGTCTCCGACGACGTGAGATCGCGGCGCGTGCCGAGGAAGGCGAGCCTCGAGCCGTCCGGCGACCAGACGGGCGAGTACTCGGCGGCCTTCGTCGTCGTCAGGTGGCGCACCTCGCGGCTCGCCGCCGACACGGTGAGGATGTCGTAGTTGAACACCCGGTCGGCGTCGGGCTCGCGGTTCGAGACGAACGTGATCAGGTCGCCGGCCGGCGCCCAGTCGATCGAGTGCTCGTAGGTCGCGCCGCCTGTGAGCTGCGTGACCTGGCGCGTGCCGATGTCGGCCACGAAGACGTGCGTGCGGCGGTTGTCGTTGAAGCGGGTCAGGCCCTCGCCGGCGGTGGGCTTGTAGAGGTAGCGGGTGAGCACCATCGGATCGCCGCTGGCCCCGGCGTCCTCGGGGCCCGCCGTGGCGGAGACGAAGGCGATGCGCCTCCCGTCGGGCGCCCAGGCGACGCTCGCGCCGGCAGAGGGCAGCGGATGGTTGGTGCCCTGCACCTCGGCGACGAGCCGCGCGCCGCTGCCGTCGGCTTCGCTGACGACCAGGCCGTAGCCGTCCTCGGTCTGGCCGAGGTAGGCGAGGCGCCGCCCGTCGGGCGACCACTGTGGCCCTGAGGAACCCTGCGGCAGGTCATGGGTCGCGCCCGTTGCCAGGGCGCGGACGACGAGGCGGGCGCGCGGGCGGCCCGGCTCGGCCGTACTCACGACCGTGTAGGCGAGGTGCGTGCCGGAGGGAGACACCTCGACGTCGCCGATCGCCTGGAGCTCGTACAGATCGCGGGGCGCCCAGCCCGAGGGCGCCTGGGCGCCGAGGGCGACCGTGAGGGCGAGCAGGCCCGCGGTGACGGTGCAGCGAGTGGCGACGGACATGCGCGGAGTATATGTCCGGGGCGCCGGGGGAGCGGCCGCCCCGGCCCCTGGCCTACAATCAACGCCCAATGCCGGGCGTCGGGACCGAAATCGTCGTCGTGCTGTTGCTGCTCGTGGCCAACGGCGTGTTCGCGATGTCGGAGATCTCGATCGTGGCCGCCCGGAAGGTCCGGCTGCAGCAGCGGGCCGACGACGGCGACCGGCGGGCGGCTGCCGCGCTGGCCCTGGCGAACGCGCCGACCCAGTTCCTGTCCACGGTCCAGGTCGGGATCTCGCTCGTGGGCGTGCTGGCCGGCGCGTACGGCGGCGCCACCATCGCCGAGCCCGTCCAGGCGTGGGTGGCGCAGGTGCCGGTGCTGGCGCCCTACGCCGAGGCCCTGTCGTTCGGGCTCGTCGTGGCCGTCATCACGTATCTGTCGCTCATCATCGGCGAGCTGGTCCCGAAGCGGATCGGCCTGAACCACCCCGAGACGATCGCGTCCTGGGTCGCCACGCCCATGCAGTGGCTGGCCCGGCTCGGCGGTCCGGTCGTGGCCCTGCTCACGGGATCCACCAACATCGTGCTGCGCGTCTTCGGGATCAAGGGCGAGGTCGAGCCGCACCTCACCGAGGACGAGATTCGCGCCGTCATCAGCCAGGGCGCCGAGAGCGGCGCGCTCGAGGAGAACGAGGAGACGCTGGTGCAGCGCGTCTTCCGCGTGGGCGACCAGCGCGTCGGCGCCATCATGACGCCCCGGCTCGACATCGAGTGGGTGGACGTGGACTCGACCGGCGAGGAGCTGCGCGGGTTCCTGAGCGGCCACGCGCACGGCCAGTTCGTCGTGTGCCACGGCTCCCTCGACAACGTGCTCGGCACGGTGCGCGCGGCCGACCTGCTGTCGGTCGCGATGAAGAACGCGCCGATCACGCTCAAGAGCCTCGTGCGCGATCCCCTGTTCGTGCCCGACTCGATGGGGGTCTTCCCGCTGCTCGAGGCGCTCAAGGCCTCGCATCGCCACCTGGCCATCGTGCTCGACGAGTTCGGCGCGGTCGAGGGGCTGGTCACGGTCACCGACGTGCTCGAGGCCTTCGTGGGCAGCCTGCCCACCGACGCGGGCGCCGATCGCCCCATCACGGTGCGGGCGGACGGGAGCTGGCTCGTCGAGGGCGCGCTGCCGATCTCCGAGGTCGCCAACGAGATCGGCATGGGCGACCTGCCCGAGGACGAGATGGGCGCGTACCACACCCTCGGCGGCTTCGTCATGACGCGCCTCGGCCGCATTCCGCGCACCGCCGACGCCTTCGAGTGGGGCGGCATGCGCTTCGAGGTGATGGACATGGACGGCCGCCGCATCGACAAGGTGCTCGTGTCGCGCGTGGCGGCGCCCCCGTCCTCACCCGCCGGCCCGGGCGACGTCAGCGACTGATCCCGCCGCGGCGGCGTCAGGGCACGCGGTCCAGCGTGCGATCCCAGCGGAAGGCGCGGAGCGATGTCACCAGCGCCTCCGGCAGCGGGCCCCGGTCGCTGGCGGCCATGTTGGCCTCCACGTGGCGCGTCTTGCGCATCCCGGGAATCACGGTGGCCACGTCCGGGCTCGACAGGATGAAGCGAAGCGCCAGGTCCGGCAGGGTGCCGCCCTCGGGCACCAGCGGGCGGAGCCGCTCGATGCGGGGCAGGGTCGCGGCCAGGTTCTCGGCCGAGAAGTACGTCCCGCGCCAGTCGCCGTCGGGGAACCGTGTGTCGGGCGTGAGGGCGCCGGTGAGCGACCCCTCGTCGAGTGGCACCCGCGCGATGACGGCGACGCCTCCCGCCCGGCAGGCGGGGAAGAGCCGGTCCTCGGGCGCCTGGTCGAAGACGTTGTAGACCACCTGCACGGCGTCCACCAGGCCCGTCGCCAGCGCGGCGAGCACGTTCTCCGGCTGCCAGCGGTTCACGCTGATGCCGAAGGCCCCGATGGTCCCCGAGCGCTTCAGATACTCGGCCGCCCGCTTCCACCCGTCGTCACCGGCCCAGGCGTCGTCCCATACGTGGAGCTGCAGGAGGTCGAGCCGCTCCACGCCGAGGTTGGCGAGGCTCCTGGCCGCGTACTCGCGGATGTGGTCCGGCGGGAACGTGTCCGCCACAGGATCCTCCGCCCGTCCGGGCCACCTGCGGTTCTTCGGCGGCACCTTCGTGGCGACGACGAGGCCGCGGTCGGGGTGCGCCCGTACCACCTCGCCCAGGAGTTTCTCGCTGTGCCCGAGCCCGTAGGCGTATGCCGTGTCGAAGAACGTGCAGCCGAGCTCCACCGCGCGGTGGAGCGAGGCCAGGGACTCGGCGTCGTCGGAGCCCGACCAGCCCCCCATGCCCCACATCCCGTAGCCCACCTCGCCGACTTGCCAGCCCGATCTCCCGAACGTCCGCGTGCGCATGCCATGCTCCCGTGTCTTCTCGGCCCAGCCTCAGCCCGAGCCCCGAGCCCCGGGCCCGGGCCCCGAGCCCCCTAGTCCCTGTACGGGTCGACCTCGTCCGCTCCCGCCATCACCACCACCAGCGGGCGCAGCGTGTGCTCGATCTCGATGGTCCCGCCCTGGGCCGCGAGCACGTCGGGCAGCCGGCGGTAGACGTGGGGGCTCTCGTCCAGGCCGCCGCCGCGCAGGATGACGCCCTTCTCGCGGAGCCACGCGCGCTGCATGTCGGGCGTGACGGCGCCGCCGCGCCCCTTGTCGCGGCCGAACCGCTTGCCGGCGGCCTGGGTGCGCGACATGACGCGTCCGGCGCCGTGGACGGTGGAGCAGAGCGCACGCCGCTGCGCCTCGGCGGTGCCGGACCCCGGCGTCGCGGTCGCGCCGCGCAGGATCACGGAGTCGTCGCCCATCGAGCCGCCCACGAATCCGCGCTGGCCCGGGAAGGCCGGCGTGGCGCCCTTGCGGACGACGATCACCTCGCGGCCGTCGTGCCGTTCGCGCCAGGCGAAGTTGTGATGGTTGTGCACCAGGTCGAGTTCGCGGGCCCCCAGGAGGCCGACGACCTTCCGCGCGACCCACTCCCGTCCGGTGTAGGCATACCGGCCGGCCAGCGTCATGAGCTGCCAGTAGGCCTCGCCGATCGTGGAGTCGAGGTCCAGCAGCACCTCGCGCTCCGGCACGCGCGCCTCCCAGGCGGCGCCCTGACCGAGCGCGAGGAACCCGGACGCCACGCCGTGGCCGAAGCCGCGGCTGCCGAAGTGGACGCCCACCCACAGGCGGTCGGTCTCGTCGGCGAAGACGTCCACGTAGTGGTTGCCGCTGCCCACGGTGCCGAGCTGCCCGCGCGCGCGATCCCGCAGGCCCTGGCGGTGCCGCCGGGGAAGCGCGTCCCAGGCGTCGTCGTCGAAGAGCGGGTCGTCGGTGGGCGCGTCGCCGGCGCGGTTCGTCCGGCCGAGGCCGAAGCTGATGGTCCGCTGGATGTCGTCGGCGAGCCGGGCGAGGCTCGCCGTCCGGGCCGCGGGATCCGCGCCGAGATCCGCGAGCCGCGCGTCGGTCAGGATCGCGGCGTTGCCGCAGGCGATGTCGAACCCGACGCCGACCACCGACACCTGGTTGGCGTAGGCGGCCACGCCGCCGATGGGCATCACGTAGCCCACATGTCCGTCGGCCATCAGCGCCGTCCGCACCGCGTGCCGGCCCACGCCCCGGATCTGGGCGATCGTCTTCTCGTCGTGCCGGCCGAAGATGGTCAACCGCGGGCCATGGCCTCGAGCGCCGCCCACTGCGCGTCGGTCACCGGCATGACCGACAGGCGCGGCACGCGCGTGAGCGCGAAGTCCGCGAACCGCCCGTCCGCCTTCACGGCCTTGAGCGTGACCGGACCCGGCAGCGGCGCGTCGCACACCAGTTCCACGACGTACAGCCGCCCCGTCGTGTCGGCCGGATCCGGATAGGGCGCGCCGGCGACCCGGGCCGTGCCGACGATCGCCTTCTCGTCGCCCGTGTGGTAGTAGAACACCCGGTCACCCTTCTGCATGGACCGGAGGTGCTTTTGCGCGCCGGGATTCCTGACCCCGGACCACACCGTCCGGCCGTCCTTCCGGAACTGCGCGAAGTTGTAGTTCGTCGGCTCTTCCTTCACCAGCCACTGCATTGCCACAGTATGCACCGGGGTCCGCGCCGGTCGTCCCGCTGGCGGCTGCCTCGGCCGACACGGTAGAGTGTCAGCGCCGATGCCTGCGCTGGCGCTCTCCCCGGAACTCGTCTACGTCCTGCTCGTCGTCGGGCTGTTCATCGTGCCGCGGGCGCTCCAGCGCTTCCGCCTCCCGAGCGCCATCACGGCGCTCGCGCTCGGCGGCGTGCTGGGCATCGGGTTCCACGCCTTCCACGGCGATACCACGATCGAGCTCCTGGGGACGCTCGGCATCGTCGCCATGTTCCTGTTCGCGGGGCTGGACGTGGACTTCCACGACCTGGCCCGCGGCCGCCGGGTGCTGGGGCAGCACGTCCTGGTCCAGCTGCTGCTGCTGGGGTCCGGGGCGTACGCCGCGCGCGCCCTGTTCGGCCTCGAGATCCGCGCGGCGCTGCTCTTCGCCCTCGCGCTCTTCACGCCCTCGACCGGCTTCATCCTGGATTCGCTGCCCACCTTCGGCCTTTCGAAGGAGGAGCGCTACTGGGTGAAGTCGAACGCCATCGCGGCCGAACTGGTGGCGCTGCTCACCCTGTTCGTCGTCGTGCAGAGCGCCGACGGATGGCGCCTCGCCGGGTCGGCGGCGGCGCTCGCCGCCCTGGTCGCGATTCTGCCGCCGCTCTTCCGCCTCTTCGACCGCGTGATCGCGCCCTTCGCACCGGGCGCGGAGTTCACGTTCCTGATCCTGGTGGCCCTGCTCTGTGCGTTCGTCACGCGCGAGCTCGGCGTCTACTACCTGGTCGGCGCCTTCGTGGTCGGCCTGACGGCCGTCCGCCTGCGCCAGGAGATCCCCGATCTCAGCTCGGAGAAACTGCTCACCGGCGTGGAGCTCTTCGCCTCGTTTTTCATCCCGTTCTACTTCTTCAAGTCCGGGCTGCACCTCCAGGCCGAGCACTTCTCGGTGGAGGCGCTGCTCATCGCGGGCGGGCTCTTGGTCGTGGTCGTGCCGCTGCGCGTGGCCCGCGTCGCCGCGCACCGGGCGCTCGTCCTGGGCGAGCCGTGGGGCACGGGCATGCGCATCGGCACGGCCATCGTCCCGACACTCGTCTTCACGATCGTGATCGCCGAGATCCTGCGGGACCGCTTCGGGCTCGACCCGACGCTGTTCGGCGCGCTCATCGTCTTCACGCTCGTGAACACGCTCGTGCCGGGCCTCGTCCTCCGGCTCCCGCCTCCAGACTTCGAGCATCCGAAGGCCCACGTGTACGACGAGCTGCCCGCCGAGACCGCCGAGGCCGTGACGGCTCCGGCCCCGCCCGTGGCGCCTGGCACGCCCGTGCCGCTCGGCCCCGGCGCCGCCGGCACGGCCTGACGACGGCCCGGCACCGCCGCGGTCCCGCCCGCGCAGCTCGACTGGAGCGACCGGAACATCGCCACGGGCGAGCGAGGTGGGCCATCATGAGATCGCGGACCGCGGCCGAGGGAGGCGGCGGTCCGGCGGGCACCCATGACGACGATCGCCACCGAGGGGCTGTCGTCCCGCGAGGCCGCCCTGCGGCTGGGACGCGACGGCCCGAACGCACTGCCAGAGCCGCCGCCGGTACCGGCGTGGCGGCGCCTCGCGGGCCAGTTCCGGAGCCCGCTCGTCGTCATCCTCCTGGGGGCGCTGCTCTTCGACGCGGGCCTGTGGGTCTTCGAGGGTGCGCACGGATGGCCGATCGAGGCCACGGCCATTGCCGTCATCCTGCTGCTGAACGCGGCGCTGGGCTTCTACCAGGAGCGGCGCTCGGAGGCGGCGCTCGCGCGGCTGAAGACACTGGCGGCCGCGCACGCGTCGGTCGTGCGCGACGGCCTCCTCGTGCGCGTGCCCACGGCGGATCTCGTCGCCGGTGATCTCGTGCGCGTCGAGGCCGGCGACCGCGTGCCGGCCGACGGCACGATCGCGCGCGGCCAGGGGGCCATGTTCGACGAGGCCCTGCTGACCGGCGAGTCCGTGCCCGTGGACAAAGGCCCCGGCGACGAGGTGTTCAGCGGCACTCTCATCGTGCGCGGCCACGCGTTCGCCGAGGTGACCAGGACGGGCGCCGCGAGCGCGATGGGGCGGCTCGCCACGCTCCTGGGCGACATCACCGCGGCCCAGACGCCCCTGGAGCGGCGCGTGGACGTGCTCGGCCGACAGATTGCGCGCTGGGTGCTGGGTCTGGCCGCCGCGGTCGGCCTGGCCGGGATCGCCGCCGAAGGCGTCGCACGCGCGCCGGAAATGGTCATCTTCGCCGTCGCCCTGGCCGTCGCCGCCGTCCCCGAGGGCCTGCCCGCCGTCCTCACCGTCGCGCTCGCCCTGGGCGTGGAGCGCATGGCCCGGCACCGTGCCGTGGTGCGGCGGCTGTCCGCCGTCGAGGCCCTGGGGTCGGTGACCGTGATCGCCACCGACAAGACGGGGACCCTCACCGAGAGCCGCATGGACGTGCGCGTCGTCGACGCCGCGGATCTCGCGTCCGCGCACCGGGCCATGGTCCTGGCCAACGACGCGGAGCCCGGGTCCGACGTCGGCGATCCCCTCGATCTCGGACTGCTCCGGTACGTGGCCGCGCGCGGCGTGGACGTGGCGTCGGCCCGGGCCGCCCATCCCCTCGTCTCGTCACGGCCGTTCGACAGCGCCTGGAAGTTCGCGCGCGCGACGGTCGTCGAGGACGGCGGCCGCACGAGCTATCTCAAGGGCGCGCCAGAGGAGCTCCTCCGCCGCAGCCGGCTGTCGAGCGACGAGCGGACGTCCTGGACGGGCAAGGCCGAGGCCTACGCGCGGGACGGCTACCGGCTGCTGGCCCTGGCCCGCGGCGAGGGCGAGCGCGAGGACGGCCTGCAGTTCCTGGGACTCACGGTGCTGTGGGATCCCCCGCGCGCCGAGGTGCCGGACGCCGTCGCCACGACCCTGGCGGCCGGGATCCGGACCGTCATGATCACGGGGGATCATCCCGCCACGGCGCTCGCCGTGGCCCAGTCCATCGGCGTGCCAGGCACGCGCGTCCTCACCGGCGAGGACCTGGACCGCTCTCCGCAAGGGGCGCTGGCGGACGCGGCCCGGGACGTCAACGTCTTTGCGCGCGTCCGGCCTGAACAGAAGCTCCGGCTCGTCGAGGTCCTGCAGGCGCGGGGCGAGATCGTCGCGATGACGGGCGACGGCGTGAACGACGCCCCGGCCCTGAAGCGGTCGGACGTGGGCGTGGCCATGGGCATCCGCGGGTCGGACGTGAGCCGCGAGGTGGCCGACCTCGTGCTCCTCGACGACAACTTCGCCACCATCGTCGGTGCGGTCGAGGAGGGCCGCGGCATCTACGAGAACATCCAGACGTTCCTCCGCTTCCTGTTCTCGACGAACCTCTCCGAGGTGCTGCTGGTGGCCGGCGGCGCGCTGCTGGCGTTCGCCCTCGGCCTGCGCGATGCCGACGGCCAGGTGCTGCTGCCGCTCACGGCCGCGCAGATCCTGTGGATCAACCTCGTGACCGACGGCCTGCCCGCGCTGGCGCTCGCCTTCGACAAGACGCCGGGCGTGATGCGACGGCCGCCGCGTCCGCCCGACGCGCCGCTCCTCGACGCGCCGTCGGTCCGGTTCGTGGCGGGCGCCGGCACGCTCAAGGCGCTGCTGGCGCTGGCGCTGCTGGGCGCGCTGCCGCGGCTGGGATACGGCATCGACGACACCCGGGCCGCGACGTTCCACTTCATGGCCATCGGCCAGCTGCTCCTGACCTATCCTGCCCGCCACACGTGGATCCACCCGTTGCCGAACCGCTACCTGCACATGGCCGTGGCCGGCGGCATCGGCGTGCAGCTGCTCGCGGCGGGCCTGCCGGCGACGGCGCGGCTCCTGGGGCAGGCCGCCCTGCCCCTGGAGCTGTGGGGCGTGGTCTTCGCCGCGGCGGCCCTGGCGTGGGCCCAGGCCGAGGCCGCCGCACGTTGGGCCTGGCGCGTCAGAGGCCGGGCGTGACGGCCACGCGGGCCCTGGCCGGCCTCGTCGCCGCGGCGGCCGTGTCGTTCGCGGCCGTGCCCGGCACACGCGCCGCCGGCCAGACGGCCGCGCCGGCCCGCGCGCCGGACATCTACTTCACGCCGACGGCACAGACCGTGGCCGAGGCGATGCTCGCCCTGGGCGGGGTCGGTCCCGGCGATGTCGTCTACGACCTCGGCTCCGGCGACGGCCGGCTCGTGGTCCTTGCGGCGCAGCAGCACGGCGCGCGCGGCGTGGGCATCGAGATCCAGCCGCACCTCGTCGAGCGGTCGCGGCAGATCGCGGCCGACGGCGGCGTGGCCGACCGCGTGCGCTTCGTGGAAGGCGATCTCTACACCGCCGACGTGTCCGAGGCCACCGTCGTGCTGCTGTACCTCTCGGTGGGCATCACGCGCGAGATCACGCCAAAGCTCAGGCGCGAGCTCCGGCCCGGCGCCCGCATCGTGTCCCACCAGTTCCGGCTGGCCGACTGGCCGCCCGACCGCACGGCGCGCGTGGAGGGCGAGGAGATCTTCCTGTGGACGGTGCCGGCGCCAGCGGCCGATCAGGGCAGCACGCGGTCCAGGTAGCGCCCGTACTCGTCGGCCGTGTGCCCGCCCGGGTACGCGCTGCCGACCAGCCGTCCGTTCGCCCAGGCCTGCGCGGCCGGCGCGTGCACGAACACGTCGCGGAACGTCAGCTCCACCGAATCGGCGACGCGGAGCGCCGCGGCGTCCCAGCCGTGCTCGTCGGCGACGCGCGCGGCGAAGGCGCGGTCGGCGTCCGGGTGCAGGACGATCTCGACGGGCAGGCGCCGGCGCGCGGCCGCCTCGCGGAGCGCGCCAGCCGCGTCGATCGACAGCGGCATGTGCGGTGCCCAGACGTAGATCACGCCGGCGTCGCCCGCGGACAGGCGCTCGGCCAGGTCGCGATCCGTGAAGCGCGGCCCCGGTACGGGTGTGCGGTCGCGCCGCGTTTCGACGGTTGCGCACGCCGCGGACCACTCGACGCGCGTGATCGCCCCTGCCGTGACGCGCGTGAGCACCGTGGTGCGCGGTCCGCGCGCGTCGACGATCCAGGCGCCCAGCGCGCGGGTGGGCCAATGCTCCACGATGGTCCCGTCCGTGGTCGTCGGCTGCATCCGCGGCGGTGCCACCGCGCCCCAGGCGAGGCGCTGCCGGTCGGCTTCCGCGCGGCAGGGCGCCGGCGCCTGGCCAGCCGACGCCCGTGTCACCGGCGGGACGGCCAGCAGCGAGGCCGCGAGGAGTCCCGTCAGGAGGGCACCCGCGTCAGCGGGTGAGCATCGTCGTCGTGAACGGCCCATTCGCGATGAGCGCGACGATCGTCTCGCCGCGGCCACCCTCGTAGTGATGGGTGTTGGCGCGCACGACGGCCACGCCGCCGACCGGCACCGCCGTCGTGGACTCGACGTCGATGGCATCGCCGTGGCCCATGAGGAGTTCGCCCTTCACCACCACCAGACGCTTGTCCACGTTGTGGAAGTGCGGCGGGATGAAGGCGCCGTCGGCGAGCTTCAGCATCATCGTGAAGGGACCGGCCTCGCGCGGATTCCCTTCGGCGATCGTCGTCGTGACACCGCGGTTGCCCGCGCCCCATTTCAGATCGTCGAGCTGGACGATGGTGTGCGGCGGGGACTGCGCGGCGCCTACGGCGCCGGTGAGCGCCAGGGCGGCCAGGAACACGAGCGGTCGTTTCATCGACGGGGCTCCGGTGGTCAGCGGGCGTCGCACGCGGCGAGCAGCCCGGCCTTGCGGGCATCGGTGGCGGGCTTCCAGCGGTCCTCGACCAGCTGGCGGCACTGTGCGCTGGACAGGCTCAGGGACGCCCAGGCCGCCTCCTGCGGCCGGAACGGCGCGAGCTCCGGCGCGCAGGCGTCCTTCCACAGGTGGCCGATCGCGTCGGCGGCCTCGCGCAGCGCGGGCGAGGCGAAGACGCTCGCCGCGCGGCGCTCGGCGGCCGGGTCCACGACGCGCAGCTCGAAGCGCTTGGGCGCCTCGGCGTCGCGCGGGACGAGGTTGGCGATGTAGAAGAGCGTGCCGTCGGGGAAGAAGGCGGGAAAGTAGTGGCCGACGCCCTCGATCGTGGACGTCGTGACCCTGGCCATCGGGCCGGCGCCCGTGATCCGTCCGGCGGCGTCCTTCGTCAGGTCCACGACGACCACGTCGGTGATGGCCGGCGCGCGGATGCCGCCGCTGACGAAGGGCGTGAGGTAGTCGTACTTGCTGATATGGAACGTGAGCTGGGAGCCGTCGAAGCTGAAGTCGGCCTTGCCCGCCGCGAAGCCCAGGTCCACCCGTTCGGCGCAGGTCGAGGTCTCGCCTGCCGGGTCGGTGCCGAGGATCTCGAAAATCTTGAGCGAGGCGGGCTGGCCCGTCTTGCTGTCGTCGTGCGCGGCCACGTACCGGCCGTCCTTCGAGATGAAGGGCGTGGCCAGGTCGCGCGTGATCTGTGGACACAGGCGCATCGGCACCGTCGGCGTGACGGTCAGCGCCCCGCCGCGGGTGACGAAGGTGTAGTCCACGACGCGGAAGCCCGGCATCTTGGGTTCCGTGGACCCCGAGAACATCATCCGGTAGACCGTCGTGCCGTCCCGCGCCGTGCCGGACTGCGATACGACGCCCACGGACTGGTAGTAGACGTCGTGGACGTTGGGATGCGTGTGCGCGTACGCGGGCGCCACGTCGGCCGCGTCCTGGCGGGCGTCGAGCCGCGCCAGCAGCGTCGCGGCATCGTAGAAGTTGATGGCGTTCGTCGCGGTGTAGTGCGAGGGCACGGTGACGTAGCGGCCGTCGGGCGTGGCCACGGCGTCTGACTTGTCCGGGATGCGGATGCGCGCGCCGGAGTCCAGGTCGAAGAGGTAGTTCAGGTCGTGGGACGCCGCGGCCACGACGTGCCGGCCGCTCGCGTTCGGCACGGGCCGCGCGAACCAGTTGACGTCGTCGAGCGGCGGATCGCCGGGGCCCGGACGCACCGCGCGGACCGCGGTCCCCGGCGTGGCCACGGCACAGTAGGGCGGAAGGTCGCCTGGCGCCGCCAGCGCGCCGGCGCCCAAGGCCGCCAGGAGGATCGCGGTCGTCGTTGCCGTTCGCATGCGGAGTACTCTACAGGCACTCGCCGGCCGAACGAGACGCAAACGGCCCGCCGGAGCGGCGCGCCGCGCGGGTCCGGCCGCCGGGCCCGCGACAGTCTCCGGCGCCGCCGCCCTGGCCGGCTATCAGAATCGTGCACCTGGCGGGGGGCCCCGATGCGCGTGGTGGGACGGGGCGCGGACCGGTGCCGCGCCCGTCCACGACGAGCCAGCCGGCTCTACCGCCAGCGGCGGGCGGCGGCGCCGCGGCGTATCCGCAGGAACACGACGCCGGCGAGTGGCATCAGGAACAGCAGCGCCTCGAGGGCGCCGGACCCCCCATCGGGGGCGAACGAGAACAGGCGTTCGATGAAGTCCATGAGACCCTCCGGTCCTCAGGCGCGGAAGCGCACGTAGCGCGGCTCGATGTCCTTGCGCGACGTGCCGCCCTGCAGCGTGTACCCCGACGCGACCCACTGCGTGGCGTCCGGATGGGCCGTCACGCACGACAGGTAGTCACCCCACGACTGATCCGGGGGGCTGTGCGTGCCCGCGCGCGTGATCGTCGCCGACCAGCCGGACGCGGTCCTCACGCCGACGACGTGGCTCGGGTGCCTGGCCCCGCCCCCGTAGAACGCACTGAACCCGACCACCCCGTTTGCGTTGGGCGCCGCCGCCGGATAGGCCCAGGCGTTGGTCCGGCTCCAGATGTCGGGCTCGTCCACCAGCGCCTTGGTCGTCTCGCGGATGCGGACCACGCGGATGTAGGGCATCGGATGCGAGGAGTCGCGGTTGGCCGACCACATGAAGCCGATCTGGCCGCCGCCCACCCAGCCTCCGGTGATGCGCTGATCGAGACGCCCGAGCCAGTTCACGCCGCCGGGCCCAGGGGCCGAATACGCACCGGCCTGCCACGGACGGATGTTGACGGTCGTCGAGGAGATGGACGAGGCGGAATCCGCCCACTGGAAGACGCGGATCTGGCTGACGCTGTTGTGGCTCCCCATGTACATGGTGGAGGCCGCGCCCCGCGTCAACTTGATCGAGCCGTTGCCGGTCGTGGCCCACCAGCGATACCCGAGCGACCCGGCCGAGGCCAGCGTGGCCAGGGGGAACCTGAAGACCACGGCGCGCTGCCAGTCGTCACCCGAGAACATGTTGAACGTGACGAACAGCTGCTCGCTCGTGAACGCCATGTCGGGGTAGTCGAACCACTGGCGCGCCCACGACGTGTTGAGGTCGCGCGGCGCGAAGTCCCAGTAGTACCAGCTGCCGAAGCTCGCGTCCCGGCTCACCGCCAGGCGGAAGATGTTGCCGCCCGTGGACGACTGCGAATACTGGAGCAGCCACAGCCAGAGGCCGTGCCGCGCGTCGTGCAGCACGATCTGGTCGCAGCAGAAGCCGCCGGCCGTCGCGGGGAAGCTCGAGAACGGATCGACCAGCGTCCAGGAACTGCCGCCGTTGGTGGAGCGCGAGGCGAACCAGTTGCCGGTCATGAAGAGCTGCTGGCCGTTGGCGGCGGCCGTCGGTTCGCCGACCGTCGACGTGAGCTGGCTCGAGGCGGAGTCCGGGAGCCCGATGTTCTGCAGGAGCGTGAGCGCCATGGGTCACCTCTTCTTCGAGCTTCGGCTGTTCGTCGGGCGTCGAGTGGACGGGTTCGTCGGCGGGGGCAGGACCTCTTCGCGGATGGCCTTGGCTGCCAGCGTGGGGTGCGTGGCCCCGGTCAGCGGCGGCCCGGCCTGACGCCGCGGCCCAACCTTGAGCCGGTCGCGGATGTCCAGATCCTTGGCCGACGGCCGGACCCGTGCCGCCCTGATGCCGCGTGGGGCTTGCGTGACCGGCTTGCCCGCGCGCTTCGCGTGCGTCCGGGAGGTGGTCGTCTTCTTGGCCGTCTTCGCCATCGCAGACCTCCTGTGGGCAGCGGGGACGCCACACCGTCGCGCCCGACCGTGCTCCGCCGGCCGGCGCGCGCGTCCCGACAGCCGCCCAAACCTCGACTCTACGCTCGTAGACGGCCGCGCCGGATTTATTTCATGGATGGCGCGAGCGGGACGAACGATCCCAGCGTGTCGTGGTGGGTGTTGATGTAGCGCCGCATCGTCACCCCGACCGCATCGGCGTTCGGGAAGCCCGCCTTCGTGGCGGCCGCCTCCGAGACGGCGGACGGCACCATCTGCGCCTCGCCGTACTGGCGCCAGTCCTTCCACGCGTCCAGCGTGATGACGTCCCAGGCGGCCCCCTGTTCGTGGGTGAAGACCAGCATCCGGGGCCGTCCGCGGTTCACGTTGAAGTCGCTCTCCATGTATCGCTCGCGCGTCAACGCCTCGTGCTGGCCCGCCCGTGCCTGCATCATCTCCAGGTGGGCCACCGTCGTCCCGGCCACGTAGGCCCGCAGCTCCGCGAGCGGCGGGCCCCAGACGAAGACGTCCTCGTGCCAGGCGATGTGCGCGTAGAGCTGCTCCTGAAACGCGGCATTCGTCACGCCCGACGCCTTGGCGGCCTGGTCGCGCCTGGCGGCGCGCTCCGGGGCGTAGAACTCGGCGAAGCTCCTGCCCATGGGATAGATGAGGAGCAGATCCCACCGGTCGCCCTGGGAGTGCCGGACCACGACCGGCAGCTCGTCGCCATTCGATGCCAGGACCGGGACCCGCTGGCGGTACAAGGCCAGGAGCTCGGGGAGCTCTCCCGGCGCCGCCTGGATGGTGACGAACTTGTACAGGTCCGGACGGGACGGGGACGCGGGTTGCGCGGCCGCCCCCGCCGGCACGGCGAGCAGGACGAACGCGAGGGCACGGGCGGCGGGGTGGACGGTCGGCATGCCACCACTCTACGCCTGGGATGCCGTCGCGCGGCCGACGCCCGCACGCGGCTCCCGATTGTCTCGATCTTGTCTCGCCCATCTTCGTCGGACGGCCGCGATCCGGCGGATCGCGTCTTGCCGGGCTCGTCCGTGTCGGGTAGAGTCGCTGCGCTCGGCCGTGGCCTCCCCACGGGCGCTGCAGGAGGAGTCGCCATGAAGCGGATGCCGTCCGCCTTGTCCATGCTCGCCGTGTTCGGCCTGGTCGCCGCCGTCGCCGTGCCGGCCCTGCGCGCGCAGTCGCGGGCGAAGGCCACGGGCGTGCCCGTGATCCCGCACGAAGCCGTCGCCGGGTTCTTCAAGAACCCGCCCGGCATCTACACGGGCGAGAACATGGGCATCGCCACCAACTCCAAGGGGCACGTCTTCATCTATCACCGCGCCAACGAGACGCGGCTCTTCGAGTACGGGCCCACGGGCACGTTCATCCGGGAAATCGGTCGCGGCAACTACGGCTTCGCGTTCGCCCACTCCGTTCGAGTCGATGCCCAGGACAACATCTGGGCCGTGGACGAGGGCACGGACACGATCGTGAAGTTCAGTCCCGAGGGCCGCGTGCTGATGACGATCGGCCGGCGCGACGATCCGGTGAAGGGCATCGGAAACATGCCGGGCGCCGGCGCCTACCACGGCCGGAACGAGAAGTACCGCTTCGGCCGGGAGACCGACGTGGCGTTCGACCAGCAGGGCAACATCTTCGTCTCCGACGGCTACTTCGACGCGCGCGTCGTGAAGTACGACAAGGAGGGACGATTCGTGAAGGCCGTGGGCAAGCGCGGCACCGCCAACCTGGAGTTCAACACGCCCCACTCGATCGCCACCGACTTCCAGGGCAACGTCTACGTCGGCGACCGGGGCAACGCCCGCGTGCAGGTGCTCGACAACGACCTGAACTGGAAGGCGAACTACGACCAGGTGGGCAACCCCTGGGCCGTGTGCGTCTCGGGCGGTCCGGGCCCGAAGGATCCGGGCGAGCAGTTCCTGTTCGTCTCCAACTCCTGGCCCGACAGCGCGCCGGCCGGCCCGGCGGAGTACACGGGCGAGGTCTACAAGATGAAGCTCGACGGCACGATCGTCGGCAAGTTCGGACGCGCCGGCAAGGCCGTCGGCGAGTTCGCGACCATCCACCAGATGGACTGCCGCGATCCGAACGTCATCTACACCGCCGAGATCAACGACTGGCGCTCGCAGAAGATCCTGCTGAAGCCCATGCCCGCCTCGACGGCGCAGGGAGGCCAGCGATGATCCGCGCGTCATGGCTCGCCGTGGGCGCCGCGATCGTGGGCGGCGCGGCGGTGCTCGGGGCGCAGACGGCGCCTGAGATGGCCTACACGTCCGTCGCCGACCTGCTCAAGACGCCGGCGGACGTCTATGTCGGCGAGATTGGCGGCGTCGGCACGAATTCGAAGGGCCAGATTTTCGTCTACACGCGCACCGGCCATCCCTACGGGACGATCGGCGACAACCGGACCTTCTACCGCAACGGCTCGCGCCTGTTCCAGTTCGATCCGGCGGGCAAGTTCGTCCGCGAGCTCGGACAGGACGTCTACGGGTTCAACAACGCGATCGGCCTGCGGGTCGATCCCCAGGACAACGTCTGGACGATCGACGAGGGCGCGAACCAGGTGGTGAAGTTCGACACCCAGGGCCGCGTGGCGCTGGTGCTCGGCCGGAAGCCGGAAGCCATCAACGTCCGGCCGCGCGAGGGCGGTCCCGGAGGCGGCGGGGGCGGGGGCGGCGCGGCGAACGCCAATCGCCGTCCGGGCGAAGGCATCCCGGGGTCCGGATTCAGCAGCCCCGCCGACGTCGCGTGGGACGCCGCGGGCAACATCTACGTCGCCGACGGCATCGGCGCGAACAACCGGGTCGTGAAGCTGGATCCCGACGGCCGCTTCATCCGGCACTGGGGCTCCACCGGCAGCGAGCCGGGCCAGTTCCAGGGCGTGAAGGCGATCGCCATCGACGCCGCCGGCCTCGTCTACGTCGCCGACCGGGGCAACAAACGCATCCAGGTGTTCGACAAGGACGGCACGTTCCAGCGCCAGTTCTCGGGCGTGGGCACGCCGCAGGCGATGTGCATCACCAAGGGGGCGAATCCAGCGCTCTTCATCGCGCACTCGGGCGATCCCGACGGGATGGAGGACGCCGCCATCTACAAGGTGCGCCTCGACGGCACGGTGACGGGGAAGTTCGGCCGCGCCGGCCGCATGCCGAAGGAGTTCGGCCTGGCCAACTCGCTCGACTGCCGGAGCGACACCGAACTGCTCGTGGGCGAGATGGCGAACTGGCGCGTCCAGCGCATCACGCTCTCCAACGCACGGTGAGGCCCGCGGCGGGGCCGGCGATCCGGTCCCGCCCGCACACCCGCTCGACACCGGCGCTCCGAGGCGCGGTCAGCCGGCCTGGGGCCGTTCACCGAGCCGGAGCGCCATGATCGTGACGTCGTCGAAGGGGTCGGCATTGCCGCGGAAGCGGCGCACGCCGTCCTCGGCGCGCTCGAGCAGGGTGTCCACGCCCTGGCGGCTGTGGGCGCGCAGGAGGGTCTCGAGCCGCGCGGCCCCGAACATGTCGCCCGCCTCGTTCTCCACTTCCACCAGGCCGTCCGTGTAGAAGAAGAGCACGTCGTTGTCGGCGAGCTGCACCGTCCGCTCGGTGTAGCCGTGGCCGGCGTAGAGTCCGACCGGCATGCCGCACGTGGACAGCGGCTCGATGTCCTCGCCGCGGATCACGAACTGCGGGTGGTGGCCGGCATTGACGTAGCGCAGCGTCTTCCCGGCCGGATCCAGCACGCCCAGGAACAGCGTGGCGTAGACCCCCGAAGGGGTCGAGTTCTCGATCTCCGTGTCGATGGCGGCCGCGAGCCTCGCGAGGTCCGGCTCGAGCGGAAGGCGCGCCCTGAGCGTGGCCTGGATGTTGGCCATGAGCAGGGCCGCACTCATGCCCTTGCCCGAGACGTCGCCGACCAGTACCGCCACCTGTCCACCAGGCAGCTCGAAGTAGTTGAAGAAGTCGCCGCCGACCTCCCGGGCCGGAATCGAGATGCCTTTCACTTCCGTGGCGCCCAGGCGGAGGGAGGCGTGCGGCAGCATCTCGGTCTGGATCCGCCGGCACAGCTCGAGCTCGCGGCGCAGCCGCTCACGCTCGACGACGAGCGCCTGGTGCTGCTCCACGTCGTGGGCCATGCCGTTGAAGGCCGTGGCGAGCTCGCCGAACTCGTCCGACGACCGGACCGGCACCCGGGCCGAGAAGTCGCCGCGGGCGATGCGCTGCACGCCCTCGGTCAGCGTGGACAGGTTCCGGGTCATGCGCCGGGACAGCGGCACCGTGCCGATCACGGCGAACGCGATGACGCCGAGGCCCAGCGAGAGGCTCCGGACCGACGCGTTCCTGATCTCCTGCAGCGATCGGTCGATCGGGCGGGCGATGCCGAAGGTGATGTCCGACGGCGTGTCGCGAGTCACGATTACCCAGTCGCCCTGCTGGTGCACGCCGGCGCCCCCGAGCGAGGCCACGTCCAGGGACGCGAGCTGCGCGTCCTGGTCGGGGTTGGCGGCGTAGACCTTGCCGTCGGCGTCGATGGCGAAGGGAATCTCGCCCTGCGACGCGCGGGCGCTGCCGAGCACCGACGCCAGCGTCTGCGGGAGGTTGAGCCGCGCGTTGACGCTGCCCACCATGCGCCCGTCGCGGATGACGGGCACGGCCAGCGACTCGCCGGCGAGCCGCGCCGTGTGTGCCTCGGCCGCCATTGCCCGCGCGCGCGCGGCGCGGGCCCGGGCCCGGTCGTGCATCTCCTGCGAGGCGGCTTCCAGCGCGGACTTCGTCGCGGCCCCCGCGATCCGGACGCCCGCTGCGATGCCCTGCTCCACCATGGGTCCGAGGTGCTCGGCCATCTTGCGCAGCCGCGCCGAGGTGTCCGCCGACAGTCCTTCCGCCTTCAGTTCCTTCTCCAGGCCGGCCATGGCCTCCCGCATGTCGATCACGACCTTCGTCGGTGGCGCGGGGGGCGTGGGGGGCGCTGCTGCGGACGCCGCCGAGGGGGCGCCGGGCGCCCGCGCGGGCCTGGGCGGCAGCGGCGCACGGCCTGCCGGCGGCACCGGCGCGTTGGGCGGCTGGCTCTCCAGAGGCGTGAACTCGACGCGGTCCACGAGGCGGGCCGAATCGCCGAGCATGCTCGCCACGCGTTCGATGACCCGCACCTCGGTGGGCACGTCCTCGACGTCGGTGGCGGCCGCCGCGGGCGCGGCAACGGGCTCCCACAGCCGGCCGACCTGCGTGCCGAGCTCGGCCGTGACCGTGTCCAGCCGCACCTGCAGGTCGTCCGCCGCCTGGCCCGCCTCAGTTTCGACCGCGGATCGGAACGCGGCGACCGACGACGTGTAGGAATACAGCGTCACGGCGCTCAACGGGAGCACCGACAGGCACAGGAACGCCAGGATCAGCCGCGTGCGGACACTCATGGGATCCGTTCTACTCGATCGTCCTAGCGTTTGGACGGCGCCGGACCGGCCACGGTTCGACGAGGCGCCTCGCGGCGGCCGCTCGGCCCGTGCAGTAGGATGGCGGCCAGCCCATGCCCGACGTGCAGCTGTTCTTCCAGGCCGATTGCCCCACGTGCCGGCTGATGGTGCCGTACGCGAACGCGCTGTCGCGGGCCGGCGTGGCGCTCGTCGGTGTCTCGCAGGACGGCGAGCGGGAGACGCGCGAGTTCGTCGAGCAGATGGCGGTGACGTTCCCGGTGGTACTCGACACCGGCTGGATCAGGTCGCGCGCCCTCGGCCTGCAGACGGTGCCGTCCCTCGTCCTCTTCGACGATGCGGGGCACCCCGTGCGCATCGAACCCGGCTTCGACAAGACAGCGGTCAACGACATCGCCGCCCTGTGCGGCCGCGGGCCCGTCGCGACGCCCCACGACGGCCTGCCGGCCTCGAAGCCCGGATGCGCGTCCCGCCATCTCGAGCCGCCCGCCGACGGGGAGGCGGCGCCCGCGGTGAAGGTCGGCACCGGCCGCGGGGAGCGCGCCCTGCGCCTGGACGTGCCGGACGACGCGGATCCCATCGACTTCTGCCGCGACGCGTTCGGCGATCCCCTCCCGGTGGTGCCGCCGACGCCGGAGCGGGTCGCCCGCATGCTCGCGGCCGTCCCGCTCGAGCCGCGCGAGGTCGTGGGGCGGATTCCCCCGTGCTACGGCGAAGCCACCGTCGAGAAGATCGCGGCCAACGCCGTGATGGCCGGGTGCCTCCCGTCGATGATGCGGGTGCTCGTGCCGCTCGTGCGCGCCGTGTGCGACGAGCGCTTCAACGCGCACGGCGTGCAGGCGACCACGCAGTTCGTGGCGCCGCTGGTGGTGGTGAACGGGCCCGTGCGGGGGGCGCTCGGCTTCCACGCGGGCCAGAACCTGTTCAGCAACGTGGCCCGCGCCAACAGCGCCGTGGGCCGGGCGCTGCAGCTGATGCTCGTCAACCTCGGGGGCGCGCGCCCCGACGCCATCGACATGTCCACGATGGGCAACGCCGGCAAGTTCTCGTACTGCATCGCCGAGCACGAGGAGGTCAGTCCCTGGGAGCCGCTGCACGTCGAGCTCGGCTTCCGGCCCGACGAGAGCACGCTGAGCGTCTTCGCGGCCGGGGCGCCGCACGGCATCTCCGAGCAGGCGGCCCGCACCGCCCGGGGCGTGCTGAAGACCATGACCTATTCGCTCGCCACCGCCTGGTCGTATCGCGTCTGCCGGGTCTGCGACGTGGTCCTGATTCTGGCGCCCGAGCATGCGCGGACGATCGCGGCCGACGGCTGGACGAAGCAGGACGTGCGGTCCTATCTGTTCGAGCACACCGGCGTGCCGCTCCGGTGCTTCGACGGCGACGACCCCGGCGAAGGCGCGAACCGACGCGGGAGCTACGAGGAAACCGTGATCGACGGCGAGCCGTGCTACCGAAAGTTCCACGCGCCGGACGCCATCAAGATCGTCGTGGCCGGCGGCACGGCGGGCAAGTTCTCGGCAATGCTGCAGGGATGGGCGAGCGGCCCCCGCGGCAGCCAGATGGTGACCTACCCGATTCCCTGAGGAGCACGCCATGCCGACCACGATCGTGAGTCCCATGAACGACGCCGCCGCGTCGCCAGGAATCGCGGCCCCGCGCCTCGCCGCCCTGACCGGCGCGACCATCGCGCTCCTCGACATCACCAAGCCGGGCGGCCGGGTCTTCCTGGATCGCCTCGACGACCTGCTCCGCCGGCGCTTCGGCGTCGCCGGGATCGTCCGCGTCGAGAAGGCCACCTACACGAAACCGGCGCGCCCCGAGATCCTCGAGGCCCTGCGCGGCGCCGACGCCGTGGTCGAGGCCCTCGCCGATTGAGGGAGCTGCACCACGTGCAGTCTGCACGACACGATCGCGATTGAGCGCCTCGGCATCCCGGCCGTGCCGGTGGCGACCCACGAGTTCACGACGGCGGCGCGGGCCCAGGCGGCCGCGCTCGGGCGTCCGGACTTCGAGGCCGTCTACGTCCGGCACCCGATCCAGGACCGGACGCCCGCCGAGATCGAGGCGCTGGCCGACACCGTCGCCGACGAGATCGCCAGCCGTCTCACGCGGGGACGCTGACCGCGTCCGCGTGGCTCACGCACCCGGCGCCGGCGCCTCGTGGCGGAGGAGGCCCGTCGTGGAGCCTCTCCACCGGCCGGGCGGGACTGCGTCCGGGGCTTTCGGTGTAATGTGTCGCCCTGGAGGCAGCAATGACGAAGTGGCTCGTCGGGACGGCATGGGCGGTGATGGTGGCGGCGGGGGCTGGACCGGCCTTCGCGCAGGGCGGGGCAGTGCTGCCCGTGCCGGGAGTGCCCGCGGCGAGGGATGTGGCCGGCGCCAAGGAAGTGCCCGACGCGAAGACGGAGTACAAGGTGCTCTTCGACGTCGTCTCGGCGCCCGAGAAGCCGACCGACGTCAACCCGATGCTGCAGGCCGCGGCCCGTTACCTGAACACGCTGGCGAAGGTCGGCGTGCCCGCCGAGCACCGCAAGATCGCCGTCATCTTCCACCAGGGCGGGACGCCCGCCATCCTGACCAACGACGAGTACAAGGCGAGGAACAACGGCCAGGCGAACCCGAACATCGCGCTGATGCAGGCGCTGGCCAAGGCCGGGGTCGAGATGCACGTCTGCGGACAGGCGGTGCTCGGGGCCAAGATCGACAGGAAGGACATCCAGCCCGAGGTGCAGGTCGATCTCTGGGCGCTGACGACCATCATCAACATGGAACTGCGCGGCTACGTGCGCATCGGTGGATAGGCCCATGAACTCCACGTCGTTTCGCCGCCCCGTCCTCGCCGCCGCGTCGCTCGCCCTCGTCGCCGCCTGCGGCGGCTCCGCGCCCGCGCCCGCTCCGGATCCCGCGTCGCTCGACTCGCCCGGCATCGCGACCGCGCTCAACGGCATCGCGGCCGACCGCGTCAAGCAGCACATGAGCATCCTGGCCGACGACAAGCTCGAAGGCCGGGGCCTGGGGTCCCCGGGCTACGAGGGGGCCCTGCAGTACGTCGAGTCGGAGCTCACGTCGTACACGCTGGCGCCGGCCGGCGAGAACGGCGGCTTCCGGCAGCGCGTGCCGCTCAGGAACAGCGTGGTGGTCCAGCGCGGCAGCTCGATGAGCGTGCGGTCGCCGAAAGGTCGCAAGACGTTGACCTACGCCAAGGACTACCTGCTCGCGGCCGACCCGCTGCGCGAGGACGTCGCCATCGACGACGCGCCGGTCGTGTTCGTCGGCTACGGCGTGAGCGCCCCGGCGCTCGGCTACGACGACTACGGCAGCGGCGTGGACGTGAAGGGCAAGGTCATCGCGTACCTGAGCGGCGCCCCGGCCATGCTGCCGAGCAACGAGCGTGCGTACTACTCGTCGGGGCCCGCCAAGGACGCCGAGGCCATCAAGCGTGGCGCGATCGGGACCATCAGCTTCACGTCACCGGACGACCCGCGCTTCCGGTGGGACGTCAGCGTGGCCGCGAACACGCAGGGGAGCTACGCGTGGGTCGACGCGCAGGGGAACCCCAACCGCGGCGACGCGGCGATCCGTGGCTCGGCCTCCCTGAATCACTCGGGCGTGGAGGCGCTGTTCGCCGGCGCCGCGCAGTCGCCGGCCGAGGTCTTCGCGGCCGCCGCCAAGAGCGTCCCGCAGGCCTTCGACCTGGCCACGCGCGTCTCGATCGCCACGCGCTCCACGCACACCGACGTGGAGAGCGCCAACGCGGTGGCCCGGCTCGAGGGCAGCGATCCGGCGCTGAAGAACGAGCACGTCGTCTACGTGGCGCACGTGGACCACTTCGGCCGCGGCGTGGCCATGAACGGCGACGACATCTACAACGGCGCGCACGACAACGCCTCGGGCGTGGCGATCGTGCTCGAGGTCGCCCGCGCGTACGCCGCGCTGCCGACGCCGCCGCGACGCTCCGTCCTGTTCCTGTTCGTGACGGCCGAGGAGCGCGGGCTCCTGGGCTCGGACTACTTCGCCAGGCACCCGACGGTGCCGGCCGACAGCATCGTGGCGGACCTCACGCTCGACATGCCGTTCCTGTTCCACCCGCTGCTCGACATCGTCCCCTATGGCGCCCAGCACTCGTCGCTCGTCACGCCGGTGACGCGGGCCGCCCAGCACCTCGGCATCGCCATCGGCACGGACCCCATCCCCGAGCAGGTGCTCTTCATCCGGAGCGATCACTTCAGCTTCGTGCGCCAGGGGGTGCCGTCGCTGTTCATCAAGAGCGGCTTCATGACCGGCGACGCGCGCGACGGGGCGGCCATCAACGCCGGCTACCGCCGCGACGTGTACCACAAGCCGAACGACGACATGTCGCAGGCCTTCGACTTCGAGGCGGGCGCCAACCACGCGCGCGTGAACTTCCTGACCGGCTGGCAGGTGGCGCAGGAGACCGCGCGGCCGGCGTGGAACCCCGGGGACTTCTTCGGTCAGCTGTTCGGCCACCAGGGCGCGGCGGAGAAGGCGCCCCCGACCGCGAAGGAGTAGTCGTGGCGGCCCCGCTGTCGCGGCGCCGACTGCTGCGGACGCTCGGTAGCCGCCTCGCGCTGGCGACTGCCGTGAATCCGAGGAAGGACTCGGGCCGCCGGTAGCGCGCCGGCGGCCACCGCGGTCAGCGCCGCGCGCTCCCGTCGCGCGCGAGGTGTCGCGCGATGAACGCCTTCACCATGCGGCGCGCCTCGTCGGTCTTGGGGCCCTCCTCGGCCACCCACTGGTGCTCGGCGCCCTCGAACAGGTGGTAGTCGCAGACGCCGCCGGCGGCGCGGTAGGTGGCGACGAACGTCTCCTGCACCGACGGCAGCACGTTGTCGTCGAGGCCGCCCTGCATGATGAGCAGCGGCCCGAGCGAGACGGCCTCCTTGCGCTCGAGAATCTCCTGCGGGTTGGCCTCGTGAATCGTGTCCCACGGCTTGAAGTACGTGGTGTGGTTGGCCATCATCTCGGTCCGCTTCAGCCGCTCGGCGTTCTGGTAGCGCGCGAAGGGATCGCTGATGGGCGAACGCGTCGCCACCCAGGCCACGGTGGCGTCGAGATCGGGTGCCTCGGGCAGCGGGAGCGCGCTGTAGCGCGGATCGCGCGGCCGCAGGCTGAGGAGCTCGGCGACGTGGCCGCCGCTCGAGCTGCCGTAGATGCCGACGGCGCGCCCGTCGCCGTTCCATGTGGGCGCCTTCCACTTCAGCCAGCGGACGCCGTAGTTGGCGTCCTGCACCGACGCCGGGTACGGCGCCTCGGGGGCCAGCGTCAAATCGATGGCCACGACGAGCAGACCGCTCGAGGCGAGCGCGCGGTCCATCGGCTCCTCGGCGCGCCGGTCCTTCGCGTTCCAGGCGCCGCCGTGGAGATGCAGCACCGCGGGGAACGGCCCCGGGCCGTCGGGCTGATAGACGCGGGCCATCAGCGTCCGGCCGGCGGCGGTCCGCCGGAACGCCACCTCGTGCACCTTTACGGGGAACGTCGCGTCCGGGTCGTAGGCCGTGCGGCCTGGTGTCGTCCGCTGCGGCACGGGGGCCGCGTGCGCTCGCCCATGGCCGAGCGCGGCCGCGGGCAGGCCGGCGGCACCGAGCGCGCCGAGGCTCATGAGGAATTCCCGGCGTCCGCGAGCACTGGTCATGGCTCCCTCCCGCGTGTGGCGCCGCAGCCAGCGGTCCACATCAGCCCGCATCATACGCCGCCCCGTGGGCGAAACTTCTTGTCGCCGGCCGACGTCCTGATGGAGGCTGGGAGGCAGGAACAGGCCCATGAGAACCCGACTCGTCGTCATCGCCCTCCTTGGAGCCTTCGGCGCCGTCGCGACGGCCGACGAAGGCATGTGGCGGCTCGATCAGCTGCCCCTGGACGCCATCCAGAAGACCTACGGTGTCCGCCTCACCCCAGCCGACATCGCCCGCGTGCAAGGGGCGGTCGTCCGCATCTCCAGCGGCGGCACCGGCACGTTCGCGTCGGCCAACGGCCTGATCCTCACGAACCACCACGTGGCCCTCGACTGCATCAGGACGTCCACGCTCGCCGAGCAGGCGGAGGGCAGCGCGGACAACCTGATCGAGACGGGCTTCACCGCCGCGTCGATGAAGGACGAGCTGCCGTGCAAGCGCTTTCGGGCCCAGGTGGAGGTGAGCGCCACGGACGTGACCGCCCGCGTGAATGCCGGGATTTCGTCATCCACGCCCATCGCCGACGTGCAGCGGATGCGCCAGGCCGCCCGCTCGGACATCGAGCGGGCGTGCGCCGCGGAGCGGGGCGACGACTTCACGTGCGCCGTCACGGACTTCAACAGCGGCGCGCGCTCGCTGCTCATCGTCTACGAGGACTTCAAGGACATCCGCCTCGTGTACGCGCCCGAGAAGCAGCTCGGGTACTTCGGCGGCGACGAGATGAACTTCCGCTTCCCGCGCTACGTGTCGGACATCTCGATCCTGCGCGCCTACGTCAGGAAGGACGGCGTCCACACGGAGTACGCGGCGACGAACGTCCCGGCAGCGCCCGCGCACTTCCTGCCCGTCTCCATGGCGGGCGTGGCGGACGGGGACTTCACGCTCGTGGCCGGCAACCCCGGCAACACGAACCGGTACCGCATGAGCTTCTCGGCCGACTACAACGTGCGGAAGGGCATGCCCGACCAGATCGCGGACTTCGAAGGACTGCTCGCGCTGTACCGCAAGTACGCGGCGATGAAGCCCGACTACCAGGTGCTCCTCCAGGAGCAGATCTTCGGGCTGGCCAACACCCTGAAGTACTCCAAGGACCTGCTCGCGTCGCTCCAGGCGACGCACGTGGTGGACGCGCGGCGCCATCGCGAACGCGAGTTCACGGCGTTCCTCGACACGCGGCCGGAGCTGAAGCGCGAGTACGGCGGTGTGCTGGACGCGCAGCGCGCCGTCTACGCCAACGACGTCGAAGCCAACGCCGATCTCGACGCGGCCGTCAACTGGCTGCAGCAGGCGTCGGTGGTGGGCTACGCCACCGGCCTCTACGAGTTCGCCCTGGAGCGCGCGAAGGCCTCCGACCGCGACCGTGAGCCGCAGTTCCAGGAGCGCAACTGGCCCCGGGTGCGGCAGGCGCTGCTCGTGGACGACCCGCTCATCGAAGGGCTCGAGATCGAGCTGCTGACCCGCGGCATCCAGCGCGCCCTGGCCCTGCAGGGCGACGCCCGCATTCCCGCCGTCACGGCGCTGGCGGCCAGGGTGGGCCCGGGTGCCTCCGCGGAGGCGATGGCGAAGGCTGTCGTCCAGGGCTCGTCGCTGGCCTCGGTGGACGCCAGGAAGAAGCTCATCGACGCCCCGGCCGCCGAGATCAAGTCGTCGTCGGATGCGGGGATGGTGTTCGCCCGCGACCTGCTGCCGTCGATCCGGGCCGCGCGGCAGCGGGTGCGCGTCCTGAACGAGAAGCTGTTCCAGAACCGCTCGCGCTTCGCGCAGGGCCTGGCGGCCTGGAAGGGCGAGGCGATGTATCCGGACGCCAACTTCACGCTCCGTGGCTCCTACGGCAAGATCGCGGGCTACACCGACCGGCAGGGCAAGGCCGTGCCATTCACGACCTATTTCAAGGACCTGTTCGCGCTGGCCGCGTCGCGCGGCGACACCGGCGAGTTCGCGCTGCCGGCGAAGCTCAAGGCCTGGCGGCAGAAGGTGGGGGACCAGGCATTCGCCAGCCGGTACGCGAACCTCCCGGTGGACTTCGTCAGCACGAACGACATCACCGGCGGCAACTCCGGCAGCGCCACGCTGAACCGCCGCCTCGAGATCGTCGGCCTCATCTTCGACGGCAACGAGGAAGGGATGGCCGGCGACTGGATTTACGACGAGACGGCCGGCCGCGCGCTCAGCACCGACATCCGCTTCGCCCTCACCGTGGCCCGGGAGGTGCACGGCGCGGGCTGGATCGTGGACGAGCTGCTGGCGGCCGGCGGGGCAAGGAAGGCCGCGCTCCAGGCACGGCGCCGGTGACGAGCGGCGCCCGCACGCGGCAGGACGGTCCCCGTCCCGCCGCGTGGGAGCCGCCGGCCGTCAGACGCGGGACCGGCTCGGCAGCGTCGACGCCGGCGCCGTCACCCGTTCCGGCGTGCGGCCGTAGCTCCAGCCGAACCACAGACCGGCCATGAACCAGGTGAAGGCGCCCACGCCGGCGAGGAACACCGTGTCGCCGATGAGGCGCATCCAGCGCAGCCCTTCGATCAGCGGCTGCTGCAGGAATTCCGCGCTGCGTGCGTACCAGAGCCCGGTCTCGACGCTCGCATGAGCCTGGAGGATGCCGATGGGCAGCAGGCTGAGGCCCACCATCAACGCCAGTCCGATGTTCATGGCCCAGAAGCTCGCGGCCAGCCACCGCTCGTTCCACACGCGGCCGAGCGTGAGCAGGCGCGCCACGACCAGGACCAGGCCGAGCGAGAGCAGGCCGTAGACGCCGAAGAGCGCGGTGTGCGCGTGCACGGGCGTCGTGTTGAGCCCCTGCATGTAGTAGAGGGCGATGGGCGGGTTGATGAGGAAGCCGAACACGCCGGCGCCGACGAGGTTCCAGAACGCCACGCCCACGAAGAACGTCACCGGCCAGGTGTAGCGCGACATCCACGCCGCGGCCGTCTGCATACGGCTCGTCTGATACGCCTCGAAGCCGATGAGGACGAGCGGAATCACTTCCATCGCGCTGAACGACGCGCCCACCGCCATGATCGACGTCGGCGTGCCGCTGAAGTAGAGGTGATGGAACGTGCCGGGGATCCCCGCGAACAGGAACATCGCGCTCGATCCGATCACGGCCGCCCCGGCGTGTCCGGGCTTCACCAGCCCCATCCGGGCGAAGATCAGCGCGATGGCGGCCGTGGCGAACACCTCGAAGAAGCCCTCGACCCAGAGATGGACGACCCACCACCGCCAGTACTCCATCACCGTGAGGTGCGTCTTGGCGCTCACGAAGAATCCGGCGCCGTACATCAGGCCGACGGCCGCGGTCGCGAACGTGAACATCCACACGAGCGAGCTCGCCTCGGTCCGCGTCCGGAGAGCGGGGGCCAGCGCGCGAAGCATCAACCCGAGCCAGATGGCGAGCCCGGCGAACAGCGCGATCTGCCAGACGCGTCCGAGGTCGACGTACTCGTAGCCCTGCGTACCGAGCCAGAAGGACTGCTCGAGCGGGAGCTTCTGGTGGATGGCGAGGTACTCGCCCGCGAGGGAGCCCGACACGACCACGAGCAGCGCGCCGAACAGGAGGTTGACGCCGAGGCGCTGATAGCGGGGCTCGCGGCCGCCCACCGCCGGCGCCAGGAACAGGCCGGCCGCCAGGAAGGCGGTCGCGATCCAGAACATGGCCGTCTGGATGTGCCACGTGCGCGTGAGGCTGTAGGGCAGAAGGTTGCCGATGGGGAGGCCGAAGAACGACTGGCCTTCCACGGTGTAGTGCGCGGTCAGGGCGCCGAGCAGCACCTGCACGACGAAGAGCGCGACCACCACACCGAGGTACTTGGCGACGGCGCGCATCGAGGGTGTCAGCGTCAGACCGGTGAACGGGTCGCTCGCCGGCGCCTCGGCCATCTCGTCGTCCGCGTGTCGCCTGAAGGCCATCCACCACGCCAGCGCACCGACGCCCGCGAGCAGCAGGATCACGCTGGCGATCGACCACAAGACGTTCGCCGTCGACGGCACGTTGCCGACGAGCGGCTCGTGCGGCCAGTTGTTCGTGTAGGTGATCGTCGTGCCCGGGCGGTTCGTCACTGCGGCCCAGCTGGTCCAGAAGAAGAACGTCGTCAGCAGCCGGCGACGCGCGGCGTCGGGCACGACGATGTCCTGCATCGCATAGCTCTCGCGCAGCGCGGACAGCGCCGGGGCACCCCCGAACAGGTCGTCGTAGTGACGAGCGACCGACGCCATCGCGGCCGCTCGCGCGGGAGAGACGGTGACGACGCCGGTCGCCTCGTCGAAGGTGTTGGTGCGCAGCTCGGAAGTGAGGCGCGCCTGCAGCATCGCTCGTACTTCCGCGCTCGCATCGCCATACGGAACGCCCGCCGCCTGCCGGCTCCACGTGTCGAGGAGGGTCGTGGCCTCGCGGTGCAGCCAGTCGGCGGTCCAGTCAGGAGCCTGGTACGCGCCGTGGCCCCAGATCGAGCCAAGCTGCTGGCCGCCGGTCGACTGCCACACGGTCTGACCGGTGAGGATCTCGTCGCGCGTCATCAGCAGCGCGCCGTCCGAGGTGCGGACTTCTGCGGGGATGGGCGGGGCCTGGCGGTAGACCTCGCGCCCGAAGAATCCGAGGATGAAGAAGGCGGCGAACACCGTCAGGCCGAACAGGACCCAGAGGCGGCGGTGGCCGGGGACGACGACGGAGGCAGCGGCAGACATGGCAGGGCTCCTAGGCGATCAGGGCGCGGCGGAAGAGGACGTTGTTTTCGAGATGGATGTGCTCCATCAGCTCGCGTTCGAGCTGCTGGAGGCCGAGGTAGAGCGCCCGCCACGTGGCGCACGCGGCCTCGGGGGGCTCGAGGTTCCCGGTGAGCCGGCGCACCTCCTGCAGGTGGCGTCCGTGTTCGTCGTGCTCCAGTTCCATCACGTGCACCGGGCCGGCGGCGATGCGGCCTTCGCCGCGGACGATCATCGGGAAGAGCACCTGCTCCTCTTTCAGGAGGTGCTCGATCACGCCTTCGTGCATGACGGTGAGCCGGGCGGCGAGGCCCGTCGGGCACTCCGGCTTGTCGGCGTGCCGCATCTCGACCTTCGCGGCCATCCGAATCAGGTGGGGCAGGGTGGCGCGCAGGCTCCGGTGATAGGTGGTGACGATGTGGTCGACGAGGACTGGCAGCGGCTCGGCGTCCCATCGACGGGCCTGCCCGGTGGCCGCCGTCTCACGTTCCACTTCGGCGAGGACGGCGCCGGCGTCGAGCCCGCGCGCTGCGCAGGCGTCTTGGAGGGACCGGCGACCACCGCAGCAGAAGTCGAGCCCGTGACGGTAGAAGACGCCCGCGGCGCCCGGAAGGGCCGTGGCGAGGTCGGCGAGGGTCGCTGTTGGATTCATTGAGCCTCCGCTCCCCTCGGCGCAGGCCGTGTGCCGACCGGACTTCGCGCATTTGGGCCGAGTATCTGACGCCAGCGACTGGTGTTACTATTCGAACAACACTAAAGTGTTGTGAAAGGAACATCGTAGTTGTTTGATTCGCAACACGGTCAGCTGACGGTTCTGCTCGGCGTTGCCCGCGACCTGACGGCCTCCCTCGGTGCCGCCGACCGCTACGCGCGGGTCATCGAGGCGGTCCGCCGCGTGATCCCGTGCGATGCCGCCTGCCTGCTGCGCGTGGACGGTCCGTATCTCGTCCCCGTGGCCGCCCACGGCCTCTCGGCCGAGGCCGCGTCCCGGCGCTACGACCGGCGCCTGGAGCCGCGGCTCGACGTGATCCTGCGAAGCGCCGAGCCCGTCCGGTTCCCGCCCGACAGCCCGCTGGCGGATCCCTTCGACGGCGACATCGTCGGCGCGCTGCACGCGCACGACCGCGTGCACGCGTGCCTCGGCTGCGCCCTCACCGACGGCGGCGAGGTCGTGGGCGCGCTGACGGCCGACGCACTCGAGCCGCACAGCTTCGACGCTCTCGACCCGCAAGTGCTCGCGATCCTGGCGGCGCTCGCCGGTGCCGCCCTCCGGACCAGCACGCTCATCGACGCGCTCGAGCGCCAGCGCGATCATCGCGGGCGCGTCGCCCGGGAGCTCCAGCGCTCCGCGTCGCACCGTGACGGCGAGCTCGTGGGCACGAGCGCCGCGATGGCCACGCTCCGGGAGGAGACCGCCCTCGTCGCCGCCTCGGACCTCGCCGTGCTCGTCATGGGCGAAACCGGTGTGGGGAAGGAACTCGTCGCCCGCCGGATCCACGACCAGTCGCGGCGCGGTGACGAGGCCCTGATCCACGTGAATTGCGCGGCCCTGCCGGTGTCGATCGCCGAGAGCGAGCTCTTCGGGCACGTCGCCGGCGCGTTCACGGGCGCCCTGCGCGACCGCGCGGGGAAGTTCGAGGTGGCGGACGGCGGGACGTTGTTCCTCGACGAGGTCGGCGAGCTGCCGCTCGAACTCCAGCCGAAGCTGCTGCGGGCCCTGCAGCAGGGCGAGATCCAGCGTGTCGGCAGCGACAAGGTGCATCGAGTGGACGTGCGGGTGATTGCCGCCACGAACCGCGACCTGGAGGCCGAGATCGCGCGCGGGCGCTTTCGCGCCGACCTGTATCACCGGCTCGCGGTGTTCCCCCTGCGCGTCCCCGCCCTGCGCGAGCGCGTCGACGACATCCCGCTGCTGGCCGCGCATTTCGCCGACGAATCCGCGCGCCGGCTGGGAGTGGCACGCGTGCGGTTCAGCGCCGAGGCGCGCGTCTGCCTGCAGGGCGCCGACTGGCCGGGCAACGTCCGCGAACTGGAGAACGTCGTGTCACGCGCGGTACTGCGAGCAGTGGGCGCGGTACGCTCCCCGGACGGCGTCGTCACGATCGAGCCGCGCCACATGGACGTCGCGGCAGGGACGGGGCCCGCCCACGTCGACGCTCCAGCCGTCGTGGCGCGGCCGGAAGGCACGCCGTTGCGCGAACAGCTCGAGGCCGTCGAGCGTCGCCTCATTCTGGACGCCGTCGCCCGTCACGGCGGCAACTGGGCCGCGGCGGCGCGGGCGCTGGGCATGCATCGCAGCAACCTGCATCACCGGGCCACGCGGCTGGGCCTGCGCGACGCCTGAGGGGCGCGGCCGTCACCGGCGGTCGTGGGCACCGCGGTCTGGTGCGGAGCGACGATCGTTGCGCTCCGCCCAGGCGACCCAGTCGTCGCCGAAGAGCTCGCAGGGATGTTGAGTGCGCTCCGTGCCGTTGCCGCAGGCGAGCGCGGTCGCGGGGCAGTAGCGGTCGCAGCCCCAGCAGGTGCGTTCCGGATGCGGCGGATGGAGGGGTGGTCGCGGCATGGCCCTCACATCGATACTACGCCTCTCGCGCGCACGCCTCGCGCCCTGGGCGACGACAGCGCGGCCCGCGCCGCCCCGGCAGGCTCGCAACCTGCGCCTGCCGCGGCGCAGTCACCCGGCGCCGGACGCCATTTCCCCGGATTTCGCATCTTAGCGGCAGGACCGCCCGGAGACGCGTTGCACGACCCAGCGCCCGGTGTGGTGGACGACGGTGCGCGTGCCGCGCAGGCAGGACCCGGAAGGTGGTGGCGGAGAGAGTGGGATTCGAACCCACGGTACGGTTTCCCGTACACACGCTTTCCAAGCGTGCTCCTTCAACCACTCGGACATCTCTCCGCGCGAGTGGAACGGACAGTTTACCGGACCGCGGCCGAGGCGGCCAACCGCAAACTGACGAGTGCGATTGCTTCCACGCCCGGCGCGCACCATCTGCGCGCGACGACGAGGGCCGGCATCCGGCCGCCCTCACCCCGCGTCGCCGACGCGCACCCGGGCCCCGTCGTCGCCGTCGGGTCCGGTCGCGCGGTATCCGAGCTGCTGCTGCAGATCTCCGTCCAGCCACGGCCGCGTCCGGTCGCTCTCGTAGTTGAAATGGAACGTGACGCCCTCGCCGGCCGCGTCGAGCACGCGGGCCAGGGTTTCGGGATCGGGATGGTGGTGCCGCGTCCCGTTGGTCGACACGAGGTAGTGCGAGCACGAGACCAGCCGGAGGAGTTCGGAGGACGTGTTGCGCGCGCTGCCGTGGTGCGACAGCTTGAAGGCCGCGAGCGGGAGGCGGTCGATGCCGCGCTCGGCCAGGAGGCGCCGCAGCGAGGCCTCCACCTGCGGCGCGTGCGCGTCGGCGCCGAACACGACGGCCAGGCCGTCGTACTCCGCCAGGAACGTGATGCTCGTGCCGTTCGGCTCGCCGTCGTCAGGCGTGAACGGGACCTCCAGCAGATCGGGCAGGACGATGGGCGTCTCGTGCACGCCCCCGAGCACGTCCGGCCCCTGCCGGCGGTCGCGGCCGAGCACTTCCAGGGCCCGCTCGTAGTCGCCGGGGTCGATGCGTGTGCCGGGGGCCACGGCCGCCAGTTCCTTCTCCCAGCGGGCGCGGAGGTCCTCCAGCTTCGCCGTCGTGGGGCCCAGGAGCGTGAGTGCCATGCCGCCGTCGAGCTCGACCCTGGGCAACGGGCCGTCGTCGGGCACCTTCACGGCGAAGCCGCCGAAGGCCGCGTTCCACGGGTATCCACGGTCCTGCAGGAGCGCGCCGAAATACTCGCCCTGCTGCGCGCCCAGAGTCTCGGGGGCGTCCTTCCGGGGATCCCAGTGGAGGCCGTTCAGGTGGCGCCAGCCGTTGAACCACACGTCCTTGACCTTTGCGGGACCGAAGCGGGCGTCCTGCAGCAGCGGCACGGCGCCCGCGATGTGGTCGGCGTCCACGTGCGTCAGGACGAAGAGCTCGAGCCCGCGCTCGTCGGTGGCCAGGCGCGCGGCGGCCGCGCGGTACGCGGACCGGCGCCCGCAGTCGATCAGGATCCGGCGGACCGGGTCGGCGCCGTACTCGATCCAAAGGGCGTCGCCCTCGTCGGCCGGCAGCATGTCGATCGTGAACGTCATGGGTGCTCCGGTGGCGCTGCCGCACGCTCCAGGTCGCGGCGAAGCGCGATGGCGGATTCGACCGCGGCGCGAGGCAGGCCGAGTGTCGTGTCGGCGCCCCACCAGGTGTCGTACCGCGCGAGCTGCCCGATGGTCGCTCCGATGGGCGCCTCGTCTCCGAGGCGGCGCGCGGTGGCCACCAGGGCGTCCAGGCAGCGTTGCGCCTCGTCCATCGCCGACGCGTGGCCGAAGAGCGGCGCCAGCAGATGGAGCTCGGCAAGCGAGCCCCACCCCCACGCGATGTCGCCGAGGGCCTTCCGCCGGTCCTCCGCGCCCTCCGCCGGCAGGGCCCTGGTCGCGGCGTCCCTCGCCGCCACCTTGGCCGCCACCCAGTCGTCCTCGTGCGCGGCACCGGCCCGCGGGTCCTGCACGACCAGCAGGACCAGCCACTGCACCCAGGTCCAGTGGTGATCCCGGGAGAGCCGGGCGGCGCGGCCGTACGCGTCGGTGGCCTCGCGAAGCGCGGTCCGGCTCCGGGCCTTCCACTCGGTGGCGCCGGGCTCACCCAGGCATCGCGCGAGGGACCATGCGGCCTCCGCCTCGCGCTTCAGCGAGCTGCCTTGCAGGCCGTAGAGCTCCCCGCGCTCAGCGTCCGTGAGCCCGCCGGCCTGCTCCAGCCCCGCCAGGCCGTCGCGCACCGTGCGAAACGCCGCCCCGATCGCGTCGGCGGCCGCCGCCTCCTCCGGCGCCAGGTCTCGCGACGCCCGCGCGGCCGCGAGCAGGCGGCCCACCTGCGCCTTCGCGCTCACCGACGTCGCGTTCAGGCTCGCCAGGGCCGCCTTGAACTGGCGTGCCTTCAGCCGCGTGTCGATGTCCGGATCGACGTGCACGTAGCCGACCAGCGCGATCCGGTCGTAGTAGGTGGTCGCGTCGCCCCGGAGCCTGTCGCGGCAACGCCGAAGCGCCGCGCGGGGATCGATGCCTGCGAACACCTCCTTGAGGAACACCGACACCAGGTAGTCCGAGCCGGCCTGCGTCAGCGCGAGCTGGGAGGCGAGGACGACGGGCACGCCCGCGGCGTGCAGGGCATGCGCGGCGGTGGCCCCGGCCCGGATCGGATCGACCTCGGCGCTGTGACACGTGGCGAGGGTGACGACCTGCGGCCGGGGGCCGGACCCCAGCATGGCGACCAGATCTGCAGGCGAGCACCGGTCCGTGCGGCCGTCGCCGTCCTCGAGCGCCACCAGCGCGGGAGGCGCCGGAACGAAAGGGACGCCGCCCGGGACGGGACCCATGCCGTGCATCAGGAGGTGCACGTGGGTGGGGCCCTGCTCCGCGGCGAGGGCCCGCATCAGCGCCGCCCGCGTCGCGTGGGGCACCTCCGTGATCGTGCCGTCGCCGTCCAGGGCCGCGTCGAGCAGCGTCCGATGCCGCTCGTGCGGCACCGGCATGCGCGGAGGCTCGGCCCACGCGAAGAGAACCCGGGGGCGCTCGCTCTGCACGACGGCGGGCGGCGGCCATGCCTGGCGGATCCGCCGCGTGACCACCAGCGAGGGCCGGGTCTCCTCGACGATCTCGAACGGCAGCTGCGCCAGCTCCAGCGCCCCGGTGACGACGTCGACCTGCACCAGGTCGGTGGCGGCGTCGGGTTCTCGCGCAGGAGGAAGCGCTCGACGAACGGCCTGAGGCGGGCGAGGATTCGCTCGGCGTTCTCCCGCGCCAGCTCGCCGTCGCGCGCGAATCGCGCGTAGTCCAGGAGCGCCATCGAATAGGTGAGCTGCTCCTGCGTGAGCTCGCAGGACACCTCGCCGCCCAGGCCCGTGACCCCGACGTTGCGGATGTACCGATCGGAGAGCCGGAGGATGCCCGGCGTGTCCCCGAAGCGCAGGTACTCGAGTGTGTGGCTCTTCATGGCGTCGTCAGGCCGCGTGCGATCGCTGGGAGGTGGCGCTGGAGCCCGGCGCCGTCACGGGACGGGCGGCGCGAGGGCGCCGAGGGCCGAGTAGGGGAGCGCAGACGGCACGTCGGGCATGCGGCACACGGCCTCCACGAACGCCCGCGACAGGTTCGGCGGCCGATAGTCCGCCCGCTCGCGCAGGCGCACCAGCGCGCAGCGCGCGATGAGCTCGCCGTCACGGATCGTCCGGCGCCGGCCGAGGCCGACCGCGATCCGGCGGACGTGATGGTCGCCGCTACGGAGCTTGGGGAAGCCTTCCGCCAGCCACCAGGCGCCCGTCAACGACTCGTGCTGGGGATCCAGGCACGGAGTGGACGAGGGCGGCGTCCGCGACAGGACGGCCTGCCGCCGGGCGTCGTCGACCACGAGGCCGGCCGCCTCGGCGCCCTCGAGCACCCACGCGAACGCGGAGCGCCAGAGGCCGCCGTCGCTGTCCGGGTAGCCGCCGCCGACGTCGGAATGCACGCCCGGGAACCACTGCTGAGCGACGCACGCGGAGGGCAGCGACGGCTGCAGGCGGTTCTGGCGGAAGAACCAGCGCCGCTCGTCGATGGCGATGGCATGGCGGGCGGCGGTGATGCCGGGGTTGTTCGCCGTGAACGGAAACGACTCCGGGTCCCACACCCAGCCCACCGACGACACCGTGTCCCACACCCCCAGGTAGTGGACGGCAAAACGGCGCCCGTCCGGGTCCTCCGGGGTCTGCTTCGCGAAAGTCCACCGGAACTCCTCGCAGAGATCGCCCCAGGTGCGGGCATCGGTCCGGCGGTGGCGCATCGCCGCGTAGAGCTTCTGCGCGTACGGCACCATGTTCTCGTTGCCCTTGGGCATCAGGCCGACGGCGTGCAGGAGCCCGGCAAGGACGCGCGCCGTGTAGGCCCCCCGGCTGAACCCGAAGAGGAACACGCGGTCGCCGGGCTCCCACGCGTTCATCAGGAACGTGTACGCCTCGCCGACCTTCCAGGTCAGGCCGCGGCCGAAGGCCAGCCCCAGCGCCTCCGACAACCGCTTCTTGAGCGAGCTGAAGGTGCCCGGCTCCGGGAGCGTGCCCACGCCAGGGTCGTAGTAGAGCACCTGCGCCGACGGATCCCGATCGAGGAGCTGCACCAGCCGGACGATGTTGGTGTTCTCACGGCCGAACTCGTTGTTCGTGCCGTCGAACGCGAGCACGATGTTCCTGGCCATGACGAGCGACCTCGTGCTGGAACCGGAGCGGTCGGCGACCTCGCGCCGCCGGGGGAGACGTGGCCGTCAGACTACTACGGCTCCCCGCCTGCCGCCGGTTGGACGGACGGGCCGGGAGAAATTCGGTCCGTCGGAGAGGATCGACACTACAGTGGAGGTGCGCGACGCGCCGCCGTGCCGGCCTCCGGCAGGGCGGGCGGCGCCGGGAGCAGGTCATGGAAGAAACCAGGTTCGGGCTTCGGGTCGATCTCCCCATTCCCTACGACGTCGCCGTGGAGCGGGCGACGGCGGCGCTCAAGGAACAGGGGTTCGGCGTCCTGACGACGATCGACCTCAAGGAGACGCTCAAGAAGAAGATCGACCGGGACTTCAGGCGCTACGTCATCCTCGGCGCCTGCAATCCCGTGCTGGCCGATCGCGCCCTGCACGCGGAACTGGAGATCGGGCTGCTGCTGCCGTGCAACGTCGCGGTGTACGAGCGCGAGCCGGGCACGTCCACCGTGGCGGCCATGGCGCCGCTGCCCGCGATGGGCCTCATCGGGAACCCGGACGTCGTGGACGTCGCCCGCGAAGCCGACGCCAAGCTCCGGGCGATGCTCTCGCGACTCGAGCAGGAAGCCGCCAGCTAGCCTAGCTAGTCCCGCGGCGACGCGCCGGCGGTCAGGGCCGGAACAGCCGGTTCACCTTCACCACGAGCGCCCGGTTGCGAAGGGTGTCGACGTCCGGGGCGGCATCGGTGTTGTAGTCGTCGGTGTAGACGACGAACAGCTCGCTGCCAGGGCGGTACTCCCAGCGGAAGCGGACGTTCGTGCCGGCCGACGCGTTCGTCGAGCTGTACTGGAGGATGCCGCTGACGTACATTCGGGGCGTCATCGTGTAGGTGAGCCGCGACCGCAGCACCGTGGCCGTGAAGGAACCCGCGCGCAGGCTGACGTCGTTCACCGAGACGCTGGGCTCGACCGAGAGCTGCGGCGTCACTTCGAGCCTCGCCGCGTTCAGGGCGATCGAGCGCCGGCGCCCGTCGTAGAACGTGCCCTGGTCGTAGACGACGGCCCCGGAGTACCGGCGCTGCTGTCCGGCCGTGTAGGACAGCTGCAGGTTGTGGAAGTCGTAGGCCCCCGGGGCGATCCGGACGCCCGGGGCGATCGGGAACGGCCGGACGAGCCGCTCGAAGCTGTCGGTGTAGATCGCGGCGGCCACGTCGCTGTTCGTGAACTCCGTCTGGACCTGCGCGACCTGCTCGCGCGTGTCGAGGCGGGCGCCGACGTTGGTCGTGTAGTTCAGGCTCGCCTGCGTGACCACCCGGCGCAGGTGGGGCACGCCGCGGGGGCGCGGGCTGAACCTCGCCAATGCGAAGTTGCGGCGGAAGTCGGTCCGCCGGAGGAACCCGGCCTCCGGCAGGAAGTTCGGCTGCACCTCGAGCCGCTCCACCTGCACGCCGTACCGGTCGGCGGTGTAGTCCATGAAGCCCCGGTAGCTGAGCGTGTCGCCCGACACGTGCGCGCTCCGGGTGCCGGCCAAGTAGCCGTCCAGGCGCAGGTTCTGGAAGAAGCCGAAGCTGCCGTCGACGCCGTAGCCGGTGTTGCTGCCGGACCGGCCCGGCGTCGCGGTGCGGTGGGTGAGCATGCCGCCGAGCGCGCTGCGCCTCAGGATGTCGCGCTTCACCCGCACCACGGTGACGTTGGCGTCGGTGGCGTTCGCCGCCGGCTCGTCGCCGGTCTGCACGTTCAGCAGGCCCAGGCTCGTGCGCCCGCGCTTGCCGGCCAGGCGGCCCCCGCCGACCAGCGGCACCTCGCGCCCGCCGTCCAAGCCGATGCGGCGGCTGAAGAACAGGTACGGGGTGTCGCCGCTGCCGGCGGCCAGGCCCGCGCTGGCGCGGCCCGCGAAGGCGAACGTGCCGGCGCCCTCGAGGAAGAACTCCCGCTTCTCGGGGAAGAACAGGTTGAACCGCGTGAGGTTCACCTGCTGCTCGTCCACTTCCACCTGCGCGAAGTCCGTGTTGGCCGTGAGGTCGAGCGTGAAGTCCTGGCTGACCCCGTACTTGAAGTCGCCGCCGAGCCGTCCCTTCACGTCGCCGTTCACGGGGGGCGTGACGCTGCGGTCGGAGGACACCCCACCGAGGGCGTACGGCTTCACCTCGATCAGCCGGCTGCCGACGGGGGCCTCGAGGCCCGTGAGCGTCCCGGCCGACGACACCTTGAGGATGCCGCGGAAGGTCGTGAGGGCGCGTGGCACCTGCGCCAGGTAGGACCACTCGTTCTTCCAGCGCACCACGCGGCGAAGGTTGAGTCCCCAGGTCTGGGCGCGGCCCGGCCCGTAGCGCAGCGACTTGAACGGGATGGCCATCTCGATGGACCAGCCGCCGTCGAACTCCGCCGTGCGCACCGACCACACCGTGTTCCAGTCCACGTTCGGCGGACCTTCGTCCGTGATCTGGCTGTCGGCGAAGCCGCCGATGGCGTTGGCGTAGAACAGGAACCCGTTGCGGCGGTCGTGGAAGGTGTCGAAGAGCACGGCGAACGTGTCGTTCTGCCGGAGCTGCGACGTGTCCCGCCGCATCTCGTTGGCGACGCGCCTCGAGGGTTCCGTCTCCCAGCACCGGGCCGCGACGTAGATCTGGCGGTCGTCGAAGAAGATCCAGGCTTCGGTCTTCTCGGTGGCCGGGGCGGACTCGAACGGCTCCTGCTGGACGAATCCGCCGACGGCGGGCGTGTCGGCGTAGACCGCGTCGTCCAGCACGCCGTCCACGCGCAAGGCCGCCGTCAGGCGGTGCGCGACGACGGTGGGCGGCGCCACCGCCGGCGACTGCGCGGCGGCGGGCAGGGTGACCAGCAGGACGCACGAGGTCATCCCGGCGAGGCGCAGTACGGTGGGCACGGACGGCGGCGAGCAGCGTAGCCCAGTCACTTGCAGAATGCAAGTAACTCGCGCCGCGCATGCTAGACTCCGCGCATGGCGAGCAGGCGCCGTTCGACGTGCCCCGTGTCGCGCGTGCTGGACGTGCTGGGCGACCGCTGGTCGCTCCTGGTCGTGCGCGATCTCGTGCGGGGCAAGCGCCGGTTCAGCGAGTTCGCCGGCTCGCCCGAGGGCATCCCGACGAACATCCTCGCCGAGCGGCTCCGCCGTTTGAGGGCGCGCGGCATCGTCCGCACCCGTCGCTACACGAGCGCGCCCCCGCGGCTCGAATACGTGCTGACGGACAAGGGCGCCGCGCTCAGGCCCGTGCTGGCGGCGATGGCGGAGTGGGGTGTGCGTCACGCCGGCGGCGTCATGCCGCCGCTGCCGCCGCCGCCGGCGGCCGGGCGCCGGACCGCGCGCGCGACGTCCGCGGTCCGCTGACGCGCCGGGCCGGCGGTCGCGTCAGTGCGGTGAGGACATACGTACTGTCCACCGCGGGTTCGGGCGGTGAAGATCCAGGCATAGTCTGGGTCGGACCAACCTACGGCGCGGACCGTAGTTCGTGGGGGTCCGCAATCGATGATTTCCCCGGCGATTGGCGATGATTGGCGTCCCGGGACGCCGTGCCCCGTTGTATCCTCGCCAGGAACCGCCTGAGGTAGCCCCCCCTACAGTCGCGCGGGTTGAAAGCGCCTGCCGCACGACTGTCGGACTGGTCCGAACCGCCGGGGGGTGAGGACACACGAGCGTGCAAGGCGGCCACAACAACGGTTCGTCGATGACGACGCAGGTGTCGGTCGTCGTGCCGGCCTTCAATGCCGGCGCCACCCTGGCGCGTTCGATCGAGTCGCTGATCGATCAGACCTCTCCAGCCTGGGAGGCCATCATCGTGGACGACGGGTCCGCGGATGGCACCGCGGACATCGCCCGCACGTTTGCCGCGCGGGATGTCCGCGTTCAGGTGGCCACGCAGCACCACGGCGGCGAGAGCGCCGCGCGCAACGCCGGCGTGGCGCGCGCGACGGCGCCCTGGCTCCTGTTCCTCGACGCCGACGACTGGATTGCCCCGCAGCACCTGGAGCGGATGGTCGGCGCGCTGTCGGCGGACCCGCGGCTCGACGCCGTCCATTGCCGCCACGTCCGGGTGGCGCCGGACGGCGCGGAGGTGCACGACGACTTCGTCCCGCCCACGGGCGACCTCTTCGCCACCCTGGCCCGGCGCGCGGCCTTTCCCGTACATGCGTGCGTGGTGCGGCGGGCGCTCGTGGAGCGCGTCGGGCGCTTCGATACGTCCCTGCCGAAATCGCCCGACTGGGATCTCTGGCAGCGGATCGCGCGCACGGGCGCGCGGTTCGGACACGTCCCCGAGGTGCTGGCGTACTACCGGATGCAGCCGCACTCGGCGTCGCTCGACGGCGAGGGCATGCTGCGCCACGGGCTCACGATCCTGCGGCGCGGGCATGCTCGCGATCCCCGCGTCGCCAATCCGCATCCCGCCCACGCCACGGGCGAGCCGCCGTCGGGCGTCGTGACGCAGCAGTACTACCTGGCCTCGTGGTGCGCCGGCCTCGTCATCGGGCGGGGCGGCGACGCCGCCCTGCTCCTGGACCATCTGGGGCGCGAGTCGTTCCGCGAGCTGTACCCGGACGCGGTCGCCGAGTGCCTCTTCGGCTCCGTGCCGCTCGCGCGGTGCCTGCCGCCATCGGGGTGGGGCCGGCTCTGGCCGGGCCTGCGCCCCGAGGTGGAGGGCTACCTGCGCGCGTTGGAGCGCCGGAGCGGCGCGCGAGGCCTGGCGCTTCGGGCCGTGTCGGCGCTGGAACGCCGCATTCAGGGCGTCGCGGTCGAGGCGGCGGCCTCGCCGTGGTCGCGCGGCGACGGTCGCGACGCCGACAGGAGCCAGCAGACGGGCTGAGGCCCGCCGCCGTCGCCGGAGCGCCCGCGGATGTTCGCGGCGCCGGGCGGGGCGGCCTCCTGAGACATGGCGTCGCGTCCCCTCCTCTCCGTCCTGGCCAGCGGCCTCGCCGACCGGCTCCAGCGCTGGCGTCTGCCCCTGGCGCGCTCGGGGGGCGGCCGCCGCCCGCGAGTCCTGGCCACGGCGGGCTGGGTGTTCCCGTCGGCCAGCCAGGGGTTCGTCTACGACGAGCTGACGTCGCTGGCCGACGCCGGCGTGGAGCTGTGCGTCGTCTACGGCGAGGTCGATCCGGCCGTGTCGCTGGCGCCGCGCTGGGCCTCGGTCTGGGACGCCCGGCGGCGGCTCGACGTCGACGACGCCGTCGCGGCGGAGGCGGTCGCGCACTACCGGCAGCGGATGCCGGAGAAGGTCGACCGCCTGCTGACACTCCTGGCGCGCGCCACGGGACTCGACGTCGCGACGGTCCAGGCGCATCCCCACGTCGGACAGGCCTTCGCGTTCACGCGGGTGGCCGAGGCCTGGCGTCCCGACTACCTGCACTCGTACTTCTTCTACGAGGCGTCGCTGTTCGTCTTCGTGGCCTCGATGCTGCTCGACCTGCCACGCGGTGTCAGTGCCTACACCGATCACGCGCTGGCTGACTACCCGCTGAAGATGGTGTCCTGGCACCTGCGCCAGTGCCGGGTGATCGTGTCGCCGTCGGCGGCGGTCCGCGACGAGCTGCTCGCGCTGGCGCCGGCGGTGCCGGAGGATCGGGTGCTCGTGGCCCCGCCGCGCGGCGGTTCGAACGGCGCGGCCGGCTCCGCGACGGCGGGCCGCGACCGCGGCCTCGCCGACCGCGTGTCACGGCTGGTGGCGTCACGCACGGCGCGGCCGGCGGCGGCCGGCGCGGCCGAGGCCCCGCTGGTGTCGGTCGTGACGATCTTCAAGGACGCGGAGCGCTTCCTCGCGCTGGCGGTCGAGAGCGTGCTCCTGCAGTCCTACGACCGGTGGGAACTCCTCCTGGTGGACGACGGCTCGACCGACGGCAGCACCGCGCTCGCCCGGCGCTTCGCCGAGGAGTTCCCGGGCCGCATCCGCTACCTCGAACACGAGGGGCACGGCTGGCGCGGCATGAGCGCCACACGGAACCTCGGCACCCGTCACGCGCGAGGCGAGCTGGTGGCGTTCCTGGACGCCGACGACGTGTGGCTGCCCGAGAAGCTCGAGCGGCAGGTGGCCCTGATGACGGCCGCCCCGGACGTCGCGATGCTGTTCGGCGCCGCCGAGTACTGGCACAGCGCCACCGGACGTCCCGAGGACCGCCTCCGCGATCACGTGCCGCCGCAGGGCGTCGCCGTGGACCGGGCGTACGAGCCGAGGGCGCTCACCACGCGGCTCTATCCCCTGGGCACGGGCACGGCCCCTTGTCCCTCGGACCTCATGGTCCGCAAGGCGGCGCTCGATCGGGTCGGCGGCTTCGAGGAGCATTTCCAGGGCGCGCGCCAGCTCTACGAGGATCAGGGCTTCCTCTCGAAGCTCTATCTCACGGGCACGACCTTCATCTCGAGCGAGCGCTGGACGCGCTACCGGATCCACCCGGAGTCCTGCGTGGCCACGGTGACGGCCTCCGGTCGGTACCTGGCCGTGCGGGAGTACTTCCTGACCTGGTTCGAGCGCCAGTTGTCCAGCCAGGGGATTGCGGATCCGGACATCGACCGGGCCGTACGGAGCGCCAGGGATCTCGTTCGGGCCGGCATCGACCTACCGCGGCTGGACGGCGGCACCGCCGCGACCCCGTCCGCGTCGGGCGACCGGCCGGCGCTGCCCGAGCGGGGCAGCCTCCGGCCCGGTGCCGTGGACTTCGGCGCGCTCAGGCGTGTCGAGCCCGTGAGCCGACAGTGGGGGTTCGATCGCGGCCTCGCCGTGGACCGCTTCTACATCGAGCGCTTCCTCGAGACGCACGCGGCCGACATCCGCGGCCGGGTGCTCGAGATCGAGGACCGCATGTACACCACGCGCTTCGGCGGCGGGCGCGTGGGAGTGAGCGACGTCCTGCACGTGAACCACGACAACCCCAAGGCGACGATCGTCGGGGACCTGACGCGGGCCGATCACATCCCCTCGGACACGTTCGACTGCGTGATACTCACCCAGACGCTGCAGCTCATCTTCGATACGCGCGCCGCGCTGGCCACGCTGCACCGGATCCTGGCGCCCGGCGGCGTCCTCCTGGCCACGTTCCCGGGCATCACCCGCGTCAGCGGCGAGGAGTGGGGCGGGTCGTGGTACTGGAGCTTCACCTCCGCGTCGGCGCGACGGCTGTTCGCCGAGCCCTTCGGCGCGGGTGGCGCCACGATCGAGGCGCACGGCAACGTGCTGGCGGCCTCGGCCTTCCTGTACGGCCTGGCCGTCGAGGACCTGACCCGCGCCGAGCTCGAGCACCGCGACCCCGACTACGAGATGCTCATCACCGCGCGCGCGGTCAAGGGCGCGGGCGCATGAGCGGCACGGGGCGGGGCGTCGTCCTGATGTACCACCGCGTGGCCGCGCCCCAGGCGGATCCGTGGGCCCTCTCGGTCACGCCCGCGGCCTTCGACGACCAGATGGCGATGCTGCGCGCCGAGATGCACCCGATGTCCCTGACCGAGCTCGCGGCGGCCATCCGCGGCGGGCACGTGCCGGAGCGGGCCGTGGCCGTCACCTTCGACGATGGCTACGCCGACACCGTGTCGGCCGCCTGGCCGCGCCTGCGGGCGCACGGCGTGCCGGCCACCATCTTCCTGGCGACGGGGTACGTGGGCGGGCGGACCGAGTTCTGGTGGGACTTCGTGGCTCGGGTCTTCCTGGAGCCGGGGCCGCGCCCCGCGCACCTGGCGCTCACGATCGGCGGACGGCGGCACTCCTGGCCGCTCGGGGCGCGACCGGCGGCGCCAGGTCCGGCCGGCGCCGGCTGGCGGGCCGACGACCCACCGCCGACGCTCTGGCACGCGGCCTACCGCGAGGTGTGGGGCCTGTTGCAGCAGTGCGGCGAGGAGGAACGGCGCGACCGCCTGGCGGAACTGGCCGGCTGGGCGGGCGAAGCGAGTCCCGGCGCGTCCGACGCGGTGGCGATGACGGCCGGCGACATCGCCACGCTGTCGTGCGATCCCCTGATCACGTTCGGCGCGCATACGGTCACGCACCCCCTGCTCGCATCGCTGCCGGTGGAGGCGCAGCGGCGCGAGATCCGCGAAAGCGTCTCGGCGGTCCGCGCCCTCGGCGGCGGGCCGGTCACGACCTTGTCGTACCCCTACGGCAGCCATTCGGACGCCACCGTGGCCGCGGTTGCGGAGGCGGGCGTGGCCGTGGCGTGCACGACGGCGCCCGGTGCCGCGGGGCCCTCCACCGATCTCCTCCGGGTGCCGCGGCTGCAGGCCCTGGAGTGGGACGGCCGGATGCTGCGCGACCGGCTCACGGCCCTGGCTCCCGCGCGCTGATCCGTCCGCGGCCGCGCCAGGCGATCGCGTCCCGGATCGCGGCTCAGCGGGTCTGCAGGGTCCTCGCGAACGTCACCTCGTGCGACGCCGAGACCGTGAAGCGGTAGCCCTCGTTCAGGCCGGCCTTGCCGCTGTGGGTGAAGACGAGGACGCGCTCACCGTCGGTGCGCAGGTGGACGATGCCGAAGTTCGTGCGCTCGAAGGCGAAGAACCGCCCGCCCGGGCCGCCGTCCGCCGCGCCCTTGCCGATCAGCTTCGCCACGTCCGCGCCGGTGAACGACTCGTCCTTGCGATCCGTGAAGAACCGCTTGAGGTCCGCCACGGTGTAGGCCTCGTCGCGCGTCGAGAAGAACGCCGCCAGCTCGGTGCTGAAGATGACGCCCGTGTCGCCGCGCATGACGTGGCCCAGCGCCGACATCAGGGTCGCGCGCGGGTGGATGTACTCCTTCGTGGCGTTCTCGTCGCCCGACGACACCACCGCCACGACCGGCCGCATCGCCCGCAGCGTCGCGAAGTCGAAGTCCGCCGAGCCGTGGTGCGGGGCCTTGACGATCTCGCTCTCGAAGGCCGCCATCGGCAGCCGTTCGAACATCGCCTGCATGGCGTCGCGGTTCAGGTCGCCCGTGAGCGCGATCCGGACGTGGCCGTACGTGAGGCGCAGGGCCACGGAGTGGCCGTTGATCGTGTGCGACGCCGACGGCGCGCCGTGGTGGTCGTCGTGCTCCAGGTGCATCACCGCCGAGGGATCCGGCGCGGGCAGGAACGGCAGCCCCGGCACGGCGTGGCCCGTCGCTGGATCGTCCACCAGCGTCGTGAACGGGCCCTGCACCTCCACCGTGATGCCTTCCTCCTGGAGGAAGTCGAAGAGCGCCGTCCCGTCCATGCCGTGGGCGAGCCGCCGGCACAGGATCGGCCCCCGCGCCTCCCAGTGCGTGAGGCTCTGGTGCCAGCGCTCGAAGTACACGTTGGCGGCCTCGGCCGGGGCCGTCCGCGTGTCGTCGTACAGGTCCACGACGTAGGGGCGCCCGTCCGCCGTCACGGTTCGCCCGAACTGCCGGACGTCGGGAATCGTCTTCCCGGCGGCATCGCGCGTGGGCGCCTTGAGCAGTCCGTTGTGGTACACGCGCTTCGGGTGGATGAAGATCCGCTTGCGGCGCTCGGCCGTCCCCAGCGTCTCGGAACGGACGATGTCGTTCAGGCCGTCGAAGTGGTCGCCGTCACCGTGGGTGACCACCAGCGCCTCGACCTCGAGCGGCGCCTCGGCCGTGCTCCGGCGGTGCAGGAAGCGGGCGGCGACGTGCCGCGCGAAGAGCTTGTTGTCGCCGCCGTCGATGAACATCACCTTGCCGGCCGGCGTCTCGAGCACCATCCCGTCGCCCTGCTGCACGTCCACCAGCGAGAAGGACAGCACGCCCGTGTCGCGCGTGGGCGGCACGCCCTTCACGAACCCCTCGAAGGGCCCGTCGAAGTAGGACAGGACCCGGACGCGCGTGAACCCGGCGGATGTCTCCAGGATCTCCACCGGATCCCCGAACGCCAGCGTCACCTTCACCCGTGCCCTCGCCGCTGGCTCGGCGCGCACGGTCACGAAGTCGTCGTCGATGTAGCGCACGGCCATGGCTCAGCCTCCCGTGACCCGGCGCCAGGTGATGCGGGACACCTGCTGGCCGCCGCCGGGACGGGCCGACGGCGGCGGCTGCAGCGTCAGGGTGTCGCCGGCGAGTTCGAAGAAGCGGACCTGGTCCGCGCCGGTGTTCCCCGGATTGAGGTCGGCCGTCGTGTGCACCACGATCTTGTGCGTGGCCGGGTCCACGTCGTAGCGCCCGAAGTAGGCGAGGTAGGTGCGCCCCAGGGCGCGGACGTCGTCGTCGCCGGCCCGGTCGAGCGCCGTGGCGGGCCGCTCGGGATTCACGATCTGGACGGCGGTGTATCCGTCCGGCAGGAAGAAGAACAGCCCCTTCGGCGCCGGGCCGAACGAGCGGCGGACCTCGCCGCCCGGCAGGAGCGTCTTGTGCTCGACGAGCGCCCACGTGCCGGCCACGGCCTGGCGCGCGCCCGCCCTGAACCCGGGGGCCGCCGGGGCCGCGTCGAGGCGTTCCCAGAGGATGCGAGAGTAGCGCGCCTTTCCGTCGACGACGGTGGACGGCGTCGTCAGGACCAGGCGCGTGCCGCGCAGGTCGATGCTCCGCACGAAGTCGCGCTCGCCCGGGCCGAACGTGCCGTCCCGATGGTGGGTGACGGTGCCGGCCGCCTCGTCCACCGTGAAGGTGCCGAAGTACGCCGTGTAGCGGGCAATGGCGCGAAGGTCGGCGGGGGCGGCGTCGGCCATCCGGGCCTTCGGCCGATCGGTCGACGTCAACTGGGCCTGCATGTGGCCGTCGGCCGTGTAGACGAGCATGCCGACCGTGACCGCGCCGGGCGTGGGGGCCTGGCCGTCGATCACCTGCTCCGTGCCGACCAGACGCCAGGCGCCGACGAGGCGCGACCGAAGCGTCGTCTGGCCGTGCCCGGGTGCCGTCCAGGCGACCGTCGCCGCCAGGACCACGAGACTGAAGCGCGCGTGTCGATGCATGGGCCGTTCTCCGGCCGTGATTCTGTCACGGCGTGTCAGCCGGTTGTTAAGCCTGTAAAGGCACGTCCCTTGCGGCGGCGGGGCGGTCGATGACTCGATCCGGTCCTTTCGACCTTTCCAGGTGGCAGTGGCTCGCGGCGGTGTCCACGATCGTGGCTGGGACCATCGTCCTGGCCGAACGCGACCTGGACGCCCAGTCGGGCGCCGCGCCCTACGCCGTGCTCCTGCCCGCCACCGCGCTGGCGTTCCCCAACAGCACGGACTCGAACAGCCCCGCGGTGTGGGAACTCGGGGACGGCGCGTGGACGCTGTCGCTCTTCAACTCGTTCAACGGGCATCCCGAGGTGAGCCGCGGGGCGTCCCTCCCGCGGCTGACGCGCGCCGAGCGCCCCGCCTTCGCCGGAGCGGCCCCAGAGGGCGGCTACTGGTTCGAGAGCGTCATCCGCGACGCCGACTCCTGGTACGCCTTCTACCACCAGGAACGCCCGGGCGTGGTCTGCGTCGAGAGCGGCAAGATGTGGGTCCGGATCGGCCTGGCCCGATCCGGGGATCGCGGGGCCACGTGGACCGACCTCGGACCGGTCCTCGAGACGCCGGCGTCCACGACGCGGTGCGACACGCGCGACATCTTCTTCGTGGGTGGTGTCGGCGACTTCTCGGTGATGCTCGACCCCGATCGCCAGTACGCCTACCTCTATTACCCCCAGTACGTGGAGGCCGACGGCCTGACCGGCGTCTCGGCGGCGCGCATGGCGTGGGCGGACCGCGACGATCCGGTCGGCCGCGTGGACGTGTGGGCCGACGGCGCCTGGATTCCGCCGCGCGAGGTGTTCGACGAGGGGGACCCGGACGAGCCCGACGCGCCCGCGGCGCCGATCGGGTGGGACCATCCGCTGGCCACGCCGCTCCTCCCGTCGGCCAACCGCTTCGACGACGCGCGCCCGGGCGTGGAGCTGTACTGGGGGCCGTCGCTCCACTGGAACACGTCGATCGACAGCTACGTGATGCTGCTCAACAAGGCCGTGAACGAGGCCTGGGACCAGGGCGGCGTGTACGTCTCCTTCAATACGCGCCTCGATCGGCCGGACGGCTGGAGCGCGCCGACCCTGCTCGTCCGCGGCGGGCAGTGGTATCCGCAGGTGATCGGCCTCGACCCGACCCTCGGCACCGACTCGCTCGCCGGCGGCGTGGCGCGCTTCTTCATGGCCGGCAAGTCCAGCCACCTCGTCGTCTTCGGCCGCCGCTAGACTCCGGGGCCTCGCGATCTCCTCGTCGCCGGCCGTCCCGGGGTGGTACTGTGTGGCCGCCGGGCCACGCGCCACGGCGCGAGGGCCCCTGATGATCGCTTCTCCGTCCACGACGTCCGCCCCGAGTGCCCTGGACGACGCCGGCATGTTCGCCTGGTGGCGCGCCGCCGATCACCGCGCGCGGCACGCCTTCGTGGCCGCGTCGCTCGGCTGGATGCTCGACTCGTTCGACGTCATGCTCTACTCGATCGTGCTGGCGTCGCTCATCCAGGACCCGACGCTGCAGCTGTCCACGAGCGTCGCCGGCCAGCTCGGGGCGCTCACGCTCCTCGCGGCGGCCGTGGGCGGCGTGGTCTTCGGTGTCGTCGCCGACCGCATCGGCCGCAAGGGCGCGCTGATGGCGGCGGTGCTCATCTACTCGGTGTTCACGGCGGCCTGCGGCCTGGTCCAGAACGTGCCTCAACTGGCCATCTGCCGGATCCTGCTCGGCTTCGGAATGGGCGGCGAGTGGGCGACGGGCGTGGCGCTCGTCTCCGAGACCTTCCCGGCCCGGCACCGCGGCAAGGCACTGGCGTTCGTGCAGAGCTCGTGGGCGATCGGCTACGGCCTGGCCGCCCTGGTCAACCTGCTCGTGATGCCGGTCTGGGGCTGGCGCGGCGTGTTCTTCGTGGGGGTCATCCCGGCGCTCTTCACGCTCTGGATCCGGCGGAAGGTGGAAGAGCCCGAGCTGTGGCGCCGGACCGCCGACGCCGCGCGCGGCCGCATCGCCGACCTCTTCACGCCGGAACGGGCGCGCATCACGACCTTCATCATCCTGATGAACGCCTGCTGCCTCTTCGGCTGGTGGGGCCTGAACCTCTGGGTGCCCGCGTACCTGAACCTCCCGGTCGACCGTGGCGGCATCGGCCTCAGCTCCTCGGCGATGTCGTGGTTCGTGATCGCGATGCAGGTCGGCATGTGGTTCGGGTACATCAGCTTCGGCTACATCGCCGATGCCATCGGCCGGAAGCGTGCCTACGTGCTCTTCGTGCTCGCCGCGAGCGTCCTGCTGCCGATCTACGGCAACCTGAAGGCGCCGTCGCTGCTCCTGTTCGTGGGACCGCTCGTGGCCTTCTTCGGCACCGGCTACTACAGCGGGTTCGGCGCCGTGATCGCCGAGCTCTACCCGACGTCGGTGCGCGCCACGGCGGCCGGCGTCGGCTACAACGTGGGCCGCATCGCCAGCGCCGCCGCGCCCTTCGTCGTGGGCACGCTGGCCGGGACGCGCGGCTTCGGCGTGGCCTTCGCCATCACCGGCTTCGCGTTCTTCCTGGCCGCCCTCGCCTGGGCCGGCATTCCGAACACGGCGAACCGCGAGCTGACCAGCTGAGGCCGGCCGCCGGACCGACGCGGTCCCATCCGCATGACCTTCGCGCCTTCGCCGCCGTCGTTCGACGCGATCGCCGCCTGCGGCATCGGTGGCCTCGCCGTCCTCATGGCGGCGGCCGTGGCCTGGGTGTGGCGGCGGCATGTGCCCCGGTCCGCGCCGGCGGCCATCGCCGTCCTGGCTGTCTGGATGGCGGCCACGGCGGCCCTGGCGTCGTCGGGTGCGCTCGCGCGCTTCGACCGCGTGCCGCCCCCGATGGCGATCTTCATGCCGTCGGTGTTCGCGCTCGCGTTCGGCGCCGGGCTGTCGCCGGCGGGTGCCGCGCTGGCGCGGGCCGTGCCCTTGTCGACCCTGATCGGCCTCCAGGCGTTCCGACTGCCGCTCGAGCTCGTGATGCACCGGGCCGGGACGCTCGGGATCATGCCGCCCGAGCTGTCGTACGGCGGCTACAACTTCGACATCCTCACGGGCGCGGGCGCGCTGGGCCTGTGGCTGCTCCTGCGGGCGGGCGTCGCCGTGCCGAGGGCCGCGGTGTGGGCGTGGAACGCGTGGGGCTTGTGGTGCCTGGCCGTCATCACCGCGATCGCCGTCACGACGTCGCCGATGGTGCGCGCGTTCGGCGACGATCCGAGGCACGTGAACACCTGGGTGCTGTTCTTCCCGTACGTCTGGCTGCCCGCCGTGCTCGTCCTCATCGCGCTGGCCGGTCACCTCGTGATCGCACGCGCCCTGCGCGCGGGCCGCCCCACCGCTTGACCTGCACACGGTGTCACCCCTATACTCCGTCGCACTCGTGACGGCGATGCCACTCTCCGCGGCTCGAAAGCGTGCGACGCGAAAGCGACTCGCGGCGGAGGGCCAGGTGCGCGCCTAGACCCGGACGACGAACGTCCACTCGAGCACCAGCAACCCGCCAGCGCCACGCGCTCGGCGGGTTTTTTCGTGTCAGGGACCGGCGGACGCGAGGCAGGCGGAAGGAAGGACGGAAGAACGTGACGCAGGAACGATCCATCGAGGTCGGCGTGCTCGGCGCGACGGGCGTCGTCGGGCAGCATTTCGTCTCGCGCCTGGCCCGGCACCCGTGGTTCACGCCGGTCTGGCTCGCCGCCAGCGAACGGTCGGAAGGGAAGAAGTACCAGGACGCGGCGCCGTGGCGGCTCGCCACACCGATGCCGGCGTCGGCGGCCTGGCGCACCGTGGAGGGCTGCGTCCCTGGGAAGGGGCCCAAGATCGTGTTCTCGGGTCTCGACGCCTCGGTGGCCGGCGACGTCGAGCGGGCCTTCGCCGAGGCCGGCCATGTCGTCGTCAGCAACGCCCGCAACTACCGGATGGACCCGCTCGTGCCGCTCCTCATCCCCGAGGTCAACGCGAGCCATCTCGAGATCCTGGCCGAGCAGCGCCGCGTCAAGGGCTGGCCGGGCCTCATCGTCACCAACCCCAACTGCTCCACGGTGGTCCTCGCCTCGGCCCTCGCGCCGCTTCGCCCGTTCGGCCTGACCCGCATCGTCGTGACCACGATGCAGGCCGTGTCCGGCGCCGGGTACCCTGGCGTGCCGTCGCTCGACATCCTCGGCAACGTCGTGCCGTTCATCGGCGGCGAGGAGGACAAGATGGAGAAGGAGACCCAGAAGATCCTGGGCACCGACGGCGGGAGGACGCCGCACGCCGCCGTGATCAGCGCCCACACGAACCGCGTGCCCGTGCTCGACGGCCACACGATGACGGTCTCGGCCGAGTTCGAGAACCGCCCGTCGGTGGACGACGTGGTGGAGGCGCTGCGCACCTTCAGCGGCCGCCCTCAGGAACTTGGCCTGCCGAGCGCACCCACGCCCGCCATCGTGGTGATGGACGAGCCCAACCGTCCGCAGCCGCGTCTCGACGCCGACCGCGGCGACGGCATGGCCGTCTCGATCGGCCGCGTCCGCCCGTGCCCGGTCTTCCACGTCAAGTTCGTGGCCCTGGCCCACAACGTGGTCCGCGGCGCCGCCGGCGCCGCGATCCTGAACGCGGAGCTGATGGTGGCGGAGGGGCTGGTCTAGCGGCGGGACCCGGGCCCCGAGCCCCGGTCAGCGAGCGAGCGAGTAACCCATGGTGGTGATGAAATTCGGCGGGACGTCGGTGGCGGATCGGGCGGCCATCGAGCGTCTGATTGGGATCGTCCGGCGGCAGCGGGAGCGGGAGGGCGACAGCCCGTCGCCCGGGCCGGTCGTCGTGGTGTCGGCCTTGTCGGGCGTGACGGACCGGCTGCTCGGCGTGGCGGCCGAGGCCGGGGCCGGAGACTTCGAGGGCGCCCGTCACAATTTGCAGGATCTGCGCGCGCGGCACCTGACCGTGTCGGAGGTCATCACCGACGACCAGCTGCGGGCCGCGGTGCAGGGGGACCTGGCACGCGAGTTCGACGAGCTCGAGCGCGTCGTCGGAGCGCTCGGCGTGCTGCGCGAGGTGTCGCCCCGGTGGCTGGACACCCTGGCGGCTGCGGGCGAGATCGCGAGCAGCCGGATCGTGGCGGCGGCGCTCCGGGCCCACGGGCTGCGCGGCGCCTGGGTGGACGCCCGCGCCGTCATCGTGACCGACGCCGATCACACGTCGGCGGCCCCGCGCTTTCCCGAAACGACGGCCGCCCTGCAGGCCACGGTCGCGCCGCTCGTGGCGGCCGGGGACGTGCCGGTCCTGGGCGGCTTCGTCGGCGCGACGGCCGAGGGCGTGACCACGACGCTCGGCCGCGGCGGATCGGACTTCTCCGGCGCCATCGTCGGCAGCGGCCTGGGCGCCGCGGAAATCCAGATCTGGACCGACGTGGACGGCATGCTCACGGCCGATCCGCGCGTGGTCGGCAACCCGCGCGTGGTCCCCCACCTCTCGTTCGCCGAGGCGTCCGAGCTGGCGTACTTCGGCGCGAAGGTGCTCCACCCGGCCACGATCCAGCCGGCCGTTGCCCGCGACATTCCCGTGCGCATCCTCAACTCGCGGCGGGCGGACGCGCCGGGCACCCTCATCACGGCCGAGCGGCCGCACAGCGACGGGCTGGCGGCGCTCGCGTCGAAGAAGCACGTCACCGTCGTGGACATCACCTCCACGCGCATGCTGATGGCGCACGGGTTCCTGCGCCGCCTCTTCGAGGTGTTCGAGCGGCACCGGACGCCCGTGGACGTCGTGACGACGTCGGAGGTCAGCGTGTCGGTCACCGTGGACGACCGGCGGCGTCTGCCCGCCATCGTCGAGGCGCTGTCGGAGTTCGCCGAGGTGTCGCTGGAGCCCGACATGGCCATCGTCTGCGCCGTCGGCGAGGGCCTGCGGCAGGAGCCCCGGCTCGTCAGCCGCGTGCTCGAAGCGCTGGACGACGTGCCCGTCCGGCTGCTCTCGCAGGCGGCCTCCCGGCGTAACATCACCTTCGTGATCCGCGAGGCCGACGTGCCGCTCGCCCTCGGGCGCCTGCACGATCACTTCTTCGCCCCCGCGGGCGTGGGCGGCGCCTCGTGAACCGCCTCCTCCTCGTCGGACACGGCCGGATGGGGACGCTCGTCGAGCACCTCGCGCCAGCGTACGGGTTCGAGCTGGCCGGCATCATCACCGAGGTGGATCCCGACGCGTTCGGCCGCGACTACGGCCGGATCGATGTGGCCATCGACTTCACGCTGCCCGAGGCCGTGCCCGAGAACCTGCCGAAGCTCGCCGGCCGGGGCATCAACGTCGTCGTCGGCACCACCGGCTGGCTCGCCCACGAAGCGGCGCTCAAGGCCGTCGTGGAACGGGCGGGCACCGGCGTGCTCGCCTCCGCGAACTTCTCCGTCGGGATGAACCTCTTCACGCTGCTGGCCGAGGAGGCGGCCCGCCGCTTCGGGCCCCACGCCGACTTCGGCGCCTGGCTCCACGAACTGCACCACGTGGCGAAGAAGGACGCGCCGTCGGGCACGGCCGTGATGCTGCAGCGCGCCATGGTGGACGCCGGTTACACGCGCGACATCCACGTCGCCGCCACCCGCGCCGGAAGCATTCCGGGCACCCACACCATCGGCTTCGACGGCCCGTCGGAGACGGTGACCCTCACCCACACGGTGCGCGACCGCGGCGTCTTCGCGCGTGGCGCGCTCGAAGCGGCCCGCTGGCTCGTCGGCCGGCGCGGCTGGTATTCGATGCGGGACTTTCTCATGGATACGGGAGACTGACATGCGCACGAAGTTCACGGGCGTCGGCACGGCCCTCATCACTCCGTTCACGGCGGCCGGCGCCGTCGACGAGGCGGCGGTGCGGCGCCTGGCGCGCCGGCAGATCGACCTCGGCACGCACTTCCTCGTGCCCTGCGGCACGACGGGCGAGGTGCCGACGCTGACGGCAGCCGAGCGCCGGACGGTGGTCGAGATCGTCGTGGACGAGGCCGCGGGGAATGTGCCCGTGCTGGCGGGCGCCGGCGGCTACGACACGCACGAGGTGGCCGAGGCCGCGCGCGAGATGCAGGCCGCGGGCGCGGACGGGCTGCTCTCGGTCACGCCCTACTACAACCGGCCCACGCCGGAGGGGCTGGTCGCGCACTACTCGGCGATCGCCGGGGCCACGCCGCTGCCCATCATCGTCTACAACGTACCGGGCCGCACCGGCTGCAACGTGGACGCGGCGACGCTCGCGAAGCTGGCGGCGATCCCCACGATCGTGGGCGTGAAGGAGGCGAGCGGCAACATGTCGCAGATGGCCGACATCCTCCGCGCGGTGCCCGACGACTTCCTGGTGCTCTCCGGCGACGACGCCGTCACCGTGCCGCTCATGGCCATCGGCGGCCGCGGCGTGATCTCGGTCTGCTCGAACCAGATTCCGCGCGAGATGGCCGACATGGTGGAGGCGGCCGAGCGCGGCGACTACCACGGCGCGCGCCGCATCCATCAGCGCATCCTCGGCCTGATGCAGGTGAACTTCTGCGAGTCGAGCCCCGGCCCGGTGAAGTTCTCGATGGCGACCATGGGGCTGTGCGAGGAGCAGTTCCGGTTGCCGATGGTCCCGCCGCGGCAGAGCTCGCGGGAGAAGGTGCTGGCCACGATGCGCGAGCTCGGCCTGCCGATCGTGGCGAGCGCCGCAGCATGACGCTCGCGGCCCAGATCGAGTCCCTGTTCTCCGCAGGCGCCGGCGCCGACAAGGCCGAGGCCCGCGAGGCCTTCGGCCGGCTGCGTGAGGCGCTGGGAGCGGGCACGGTCCGCTCGGCGGAGCCCGACGCGTCCGCGCCCACCGGCTGGCGGGTCAACACGTGGGTCAAGCAGGGCATCCTCCTCGGCTTCCGCTTCGGCGACGCCGCCGACATGTCGGTGGGGGCCTGGCCCTTCTACGACAAGGACACGATGCCGCTGAAGCGTCCGGGCGTGCACGCGGGCGTCCGCATCGTGCCCGGCGGGTCGTCCGTGCGGGAGGGCGCGTTCCTCGGGAGCGGCGTGATCTGCATGCCGCCCATGTACATCAACATCGGCGCCTACGTGGGCGATGGCACGCTCGTCGACTCGCACGCGCTCATCGGGTCGTGCGCGCAGATCGGGCAGAAGGTCCACGTGAGCGCGGGCGCCCAGATCGGGGGCGTCATCGAGCCGGTGGGCGCCATGCCCGTCATCGTCGAGGACGAGGCCCTCGTCGGCGGCAACACGGGCCTGTACGAGGGCGCCATCGTGAAGCGCCGGGCCGTCATCGGCGCCGGCACCGTCCTGACCGGCTCGACGCCGGTGTACGACCTGCCGAACGCGCGGATCATCCGGCCCGAGGCGGGGCAGCCGCTGGTCATTCCCGAGGGCGCGGTCGTCGTGCCTGGGGCGCGCTCGGTGACGGTCGGCGCCGGGAAGGACTGGGGGCTGTCGCTGGCCACGCCCGTCATCGTGAAGTATCGCGACGATCGCACCGACACGCGGACGGAGCTCGAACAATGGATCCGGTAGACGTCGTCGGCCTGGCGCGGACGCTCATCGACATCGAATCCACGACGGGCCAGGAAGGCCGCGTGGGCCGCGTGCTCGCCGCCTACCTGCGCGATCGCGGCTACTCGGTGCTGGAGCAGCCGGTGCAAGGCGACCGCATCAACGTGATCGCGGCCGTGGGCGAGCCGGCCGTCGCCTTCTCCACCCACTTCGACTGTGTGCCGCCGTTCTTCCCGAGCCGGGTGGAGGGCGGCGTGCTGCACGGCCGCGGCGCCTGCGACGCCAAGGGCATCCTGGCCGCGCAGGTGGCGGCCGCCGAGCGCCTGCGGGCCGCCGGCGAGACGCGCATCGGCCTCGTGTTCGTGGCGGGCGAGGAGCGCGGCAGCGACGGCGCCAAGGCCGCCAACACGATTGCGTCGCGGACGCGCTATCTGATCAACGGCGAGCCCACCGAGCTGAAGCTGGGGCTGGCCACGCGCGGCTGCTTCCGCGTGCGCCTCACGGCGCACGGCAAGGCCGCGCACTCCGGCTACCCACACCTGGGCGAGTCGGCGATCGAGAAGCTGATCGACGTCCTGACCTCGCTGCGCGGCGCGCCCTGGCCAGACGACGCGCTCCTGGGCCGCACCCACTACACCGTGGGGCTCATCAAGGGCGGGGTCGCGCCGAACGTGGTGCCGCCCGAAGCGGACGCGGAAGTCTTCTTCCGCACCGTCGGGTCGCACGATCCCGTCCGGGCGGTGCTGGCCGACGTGGTCGCCGGCCGCGCCGACATCAGCGAGATCCTCGAGCTGCCGGCCGTCCGCCTGCACACCGTGCCGGGCTTCGAGACCGAGGTGTTCGCGTATTTCAGCGACGTGCCGTTCCTGACGAACTGGGGCCGGCCCCTGCTCCTCGGTCCGGGCACCATCCACGTGGCGCACACCGACCACGAGCACGTGGCCATCGCGGACCTCGAGCGCGCGGTGGATTTGTACGCGGACCTCGCCGCCCGGCTCCTCGCGAGCTGATCGCGGGCAATGGCTCGAAGGACGCGACGGCGCGACAGACGCCCCAGGTCCCAAGCTCAGAGCGTGGGGCGGAACAGCGCGCGCACGTCGATCGCGCACCCGGGCAGCAGGGGTGTCGTGAGCGTGCCGCCGTCTTCCGCGGTCGAGGGATCGGTCCGGAACGGCGCCATCGAATCGGGCGAGCCGCAGATGCTGTTCAATCCGGGGTGATTCCCGGTGAGGCCTCCGACGCCGCGACCGTGCGGTGAACGTGGCCCAACCGGGCGATCGTCCGGCGGCGTCGCCCCCGTGAAATGGTGACCCATATGAAGACGACCATCGAGATTGCCACACCGGTGCTCGAGGAGGCCAAGCGCCTGGCGCGCAAAGAAGGCGTGACGCTGCGGGTCCTCGTGGAGGAGGGCCTGCGCACGGTCGTCGCCGCCCGCGGAGCACGCAAGGGTTTTCGACTGAAGGACGCGGGATTCGCGGGGAAGGGCGTGCAACCCGGGATGGAAGAAGGCCGCTGGTGCGAGGTGCGCGACCTCATCTACGAAGGTCGCGGCGCGTGATCGCGATCGACACCAACCTGCTCGTCTACGCGCACCGCAAGGACTCGCACTGGCATGCGCCAGCCGTCCGGGCCGTGCGTTCGCTGGCGGAGGGGTCCGCGCCCTGGGCGATCCCGTGGCCCTGCCTGCACGAGTTCCTGGCCATCGTGACGCACTCGCGGATCTACGCCCCGCCGACCCCGCACGCCGCCGCCGCGGCGCAGGTCCAGGCCTGGCTCGCCTCACCCACCCTGGTGCTGCTCAGTGAAGGCCCGGGCTACTGGAACGCGCTGGCGAAGCTGCCTCACCGCGTCACTCGCGCGCGGGGGCCAGGTACACGATGCGCGCATCGCCGCGCTGTGCCTCCACCATCGCGCGACGGAGCTGTGGACGGCCGACCGGGACTTCTCGCGCTTCTCGGGCCTCACGACACGCAATCCTCTGGTGTGGGCGGGTCACGACGACCGGGCGGGCGCGGCCGACCCGAACGCGGCGGGCACGGTCTGGACAACCGAACCGTGCGTATGCTCTCGGCACCGCGGTCCCGACGACGTCACCGCCCAGCTTGGCGAAGGCGGCCCGCCTTCGCTCGGGTCGATGCCTGGCGAGCCCCTGGCGGCGCTGAATCATCCGCACATCGGCGGCTCGACGGATCTTCGCCGGTCATCAGCCGGCACTGCTGACTGACGGCCGGCGGGGCATCGGCCTGATGGATGCCCGCGAGGTCGTCCGTCACGGCAGGTGTTACGTACGGTCGCGCGCTGGCTTGTCGCGGCAACTGCCACGTCCGCGGCCGGTTCGACGACATCCGCTGCGTTCTGATCGGGCATGGCGTTCGCAGGCCAGCTCCACATGGCCGGTTGTAGACTTCACCGATGGCCGAGGAGACGCCCATGCCCGGCACGGCGCCGTATCTGGACCGACGGCTCACCTACGACGACTTCCTGCTGTTCCCGGACGACGGGAAGCGCCACGAGATCATCGACGGGGAGCACTACGTGACGCCCTCGCCGAACACGCGGCACCAGCGCCTCGTCAGGCGCCTGTTGCTGTCGGTCGGGCAGTACCTGGAATCGCACCCCGGGGTCGGCGAGGTGTTCGGCGCCCCGTTCGACGTCGTGCTGTCGTTCCACGACGTGGTGGAGCCGGACCTGCTCTTCATCGCGGCCGACCAGGAAGGCGTCCTCACCGACAAGAACGTCGAGGGCCCGCCCGCCCTCGTGATCGAAGTGCTGTCGAAGGACACCCGCAAGAAGGACGCGCAGACCAAGCGACGCCTCTTCGAGCGGACGGGCGTCCGCGAGTATTGGCTCGTGGACCCAGAGCTCGATCTGGTCCAGGTGCTGCGCCGGTCAGCCGATGGCAAGTTGGTACGCGTCGAGGAAGTGACGGCCGAGGACGACGGCGTCCTCACCACGCCGCTGCTGCCTGGCTGGCAGCTGGCGATGCGGACGTTCTTCGCCGAGCCCACGTGAGGGCCCTATCCAGGCACGACGCGGGCGAAGAATCCTCCTGATGCATACACCCCGCCGCGGACGCGCACCACGACGTCGTTGTCGCCTGGTACCAGGTCGAGTGGCAGCCGCCGGCCCGGGTGCGCAGGGTTGGTGTGCACGTCGTACCAGGCGGCGTCCTGCCGGCTGAGAAAGGCCTGGAACCGTCCGTTGGACCACACGGCCAGGTCGTCCGCCGTGCCGAACACCAGGTCCACCGTGCCAGGAGCCGCGGGCCTGATGTGCGTCCGGTAGTAGGCGACGGTGCGCGGGCCGTGCGTGTCCACGTCGTGTCCGGTGACGACGGCGCCGCGGTGGTCGGTCGTCACACGACGCCACGCGTCGTAGCGGGCCGGGTGGCGCGCGATGTCGTCATCGGTCGCCGTCAGGGGGCCCGCCATCTCCCATGACGTGAGCAGATCCTGGGGCGTGTAGGTGATCGCCGGCACCGGAGGCCCGTCGTAGGACAGCCGGTCGATTTCACGAACGACGACGTTGTCCACCCACACGGGGCCTCCAACGGAGCGCGGCTGCAGGCCGAGGCGCCCTTGGAGCTGGCCGTCGGCGCGGAACGTCATCTGCGGGACGGTGCCGGGTCCGACATACACGTGTACGTCGGCGCCGGCCACTTCATACGCGAAACGCTGCCAGACGCCCGTCTCGACGGCGGCCGGGCCGCGCAGCAGCGCGCGGGATTCCGGGTAGACCAGGCGCGACACGTTGAAGTCGCGATGCGGGTTGGCCTGCAGGTAGCCGTTGTTCCCCTTGACGTAGATGAGGCCGAAGTCCCAGCGGCCGTTGGACTCGTTGGCGTAGTACGCCAGCCCCAGGTAGTTGTCGATGTCCGTGGGAAACCGTATGTCGCCTTCGACGCGCACGCGGGGCCACCGATCCGAGCCGCGGACGAGCGCCAGCACGTCACCGTTCGGCGTGAGCTCGAGGACGGGCCCATGCGAGGAATCGCCGCTGTCGCGCACGGCCACGGCCGACTCGCCGACCACGTCCCAGCGCGCGAGGCCGGCGCTGAAGTCGTCGGAGAAGAGCACGGTGTCGGTGGCGGTGACGCGGGTCGTGCCGGCGCCGGCGGGCAGCCACAGCGCGAGCATGACGACCACGAGACGTCGGCTGGGGCGGCTGGTGCGGGACATGAGGCCTCTCGTCGGGCGCCGATCCGTCCCGTCGATCGAGGCGGCGGCGCCCGTGAGACACGCCTCGACGACGAGGCAGCCAGGGCACCGCCCGTGCCGGAAACGCGCACGCACCTGCCTGCCAGGTCCCAGCGCGCGAGCCGGTCGGAGATGAATTGCCGTCGACCATACTCGCACCTGTCAGCTCGGTCAACCGCATCGTGACGAGTGGTGTGACGGGCGAGTGACACATCGCGTGCGGTCCGGTGTTCAAGGAGGAGACGTGCTCGACGAGGCAGCCATTGCCGCACTGGCGGAGCGCTACGGCCCGATGGTGCTGCGGCGCTGCCGGCGGCTGCTCGTCGACGAGGAGGATGCGCGCGATGCGTGTCAGGACGTGTTCGTTCGGGTCGTGGCCGGCCGGCGGCGCATCGACGGCCGCGCGCTGTCGAGCCTGCTCTACCGCATCGCGACCAACGTGTGCCTCAATCGACTGCGCGACGGGCGCCGGCGGCCCGAGCACGCCCCCGACGGCGTGCTCGACCGCATCGCCTCGGCCGAGGAGCCATCGGCCATGAGCGACGCGCGGCTCCTGCTCGACCGGCTGTTCGCGCGTCACCCGGTCTCGAGCCGCACGATTGCCGTCCTGCACTACGTGGACGGGTTGACGCTCGAGGAGACGGCCGCGGTGGCCGGGCTCTCGGTGTCTGGCGTCCGCCGGCGCCTCCGCCTGCTGCGGCACGTGCTCCGGGAGCTCCAGCGATGAGGCATCGCCCGGTGCCCTCGCCCCCGCGGGCCGAGCCCTCGGATCTCGTCCTCGAGCAGTTCCGGTTGGGCGAGCTCGACGCCGGTCGGGCCGAAGCGCTCGCCGCGAGGGCCGCGTGCGACGCGGAGCTCGCCGCCCGTCTGCAGGACCTCGCGCGGTCGGACGAGGCCATCCGGCGCGACTGGCCGCCAGTCGAACTCGCGCGCGGCCTGTGGTCGGCCGGGCGGACGGCGGCGCCTCGCCCGGTGTGGCGTGTCTGGCTGGCCGCGCCGGCGCTCGTCACCATGGCGGTCGTCGCCTCCGTGTGGATGCGTGGCCCGGCCGTCGGGCCGGTGCCGTCGCCCGTCGTGACCGTCGCCCCCGGTGGTGACCGGGTCAAGGGCGACGATGCCGGCCTCGAGATCTTCAGGAAGACCGAGGCAGGCAGCGAGCGGCTGGCGGACGGGGACGCCGCACGGCCCGGCGACACCCTGCGCGTCGGGTACCGCGTGGCCCGCCGGCTTTACGGTCTCATCGTGTCGGTGGACGGGCGTGGCGTGGTCACGCGTCATCTCCCGGCGGCTGGGGGCATGGCCGTACCGCTCACGCCGGGAGCCACCGTGCTGCTCGATCAGGCGTTCGAGCTCGATGACGCGCCGCGCGTCGAGCAGTTCCACCTCGTCACCGCGCCCGAGCCGTTCGAAGTCGCGCCCGTCCTGGCCGCGCTCGCGGCCGGGGCGGCCGGGCGGCTGCCGCCGTCCCTCGCCGATGCCGTCGTGTCCGTCGTCAAGGAGCCCCGCCCATGAGCGTCCGCCGTCTCGCCCTCGCCTGCTGCACCGTGGCCTGCTGTGCGTCCGTCGTCTCCGCCGACGTCCTGCAGCGCTACACGATCGTCGTCGGCGCCAACGATGGCGGGGCCGATCGGCCGCGCCTGCGCTACGCCGTCTCCGACGCCGAGCGCTTCGGGCGCGTGCTGGTCGAGCTCGGCGGCGTCCAGCCGTCCAACGAGATCCTGCTGCGAGAGCCGACGGCGCAGGCGCTCCACGACGCGCTCACGAGTCTCGGCGCGCGCATCGCCCGCGAGCGGACGCGCCTTGCGGCGGCACGCACCGAGGTGCTCTTCTACTACTCGGGCCACGCGGACGAACAGGGGCTCCTGCTCGGCGGCGACCGCGTGTCCTACCGGGCGCTGCGGGACCGCCTCGACGCGCTGCCCGCGGACGTCCGGATTGCCGTGCTCGACGCGTGCGCCTCGGGTGCCTTCACGCGGCTGAAGGGCGGCAAGAGCCGGCCGCCGTTCTTCGTGGATGCCTCCACGAACATGCGCGGGCACGCGTTCCTCACCTCCAGCGCCGCCACGGAAGCGGCACAGGAGTCCGACCGCATCCGCGCGTCGTACTTCACGCACTACCTGGTCTCGGCGTTTCGCGGGGCCGCGGACAGCTCCGGCGACGGCCGCGTCACGCTGAACGAGGCCTACCAGTTCGCCTTCGCTGAGACGGTGGGCCGCACCGCCGGCACGGCCGCCGGCGCGCAGCATCCGTCGTACGACATCAATCTGACCGGGGCCGGCGACGTGGTGATGACCGACGTCGCCCAGACGACGGCCACCCTCGAACTGGCGCCGGACGTCGAGGGACGGCTGTACGTGCGCAGCGCCTCGCAGGCGCTGGTCGCGGAGCTCAGCAAGGCGCGAGGCCGGCGGATTGCGCTGGGCCTCGAGCCCGGCGCGTACGAGGTGCGGCTCGACGACGATCGCTCGAGCCGCCGCACCCGAGTCACGCTGGACGAAGGCGGCCGGGTGGCGTTGGGCGGCGCGCAGTTCGCGGCCGTGGCGCGCGAAGCGACCCGCCAACGCGGCGCCGGCGGCGCGGGCCGCTATCCCATCGACGGCGCGACTCGCGCGACGGTGCAGTTCGGGGGGTGGGGGACGCACGGACGCGCCCTCGACGGCGTGGGAGGCGGGTCGCTCGACATCGCGGGCGGCGGCGAGATCGTCAGGCACGTCTCGAAGAGGTTCGCCGTGTCGATCGGCCTGCACGCCTACGGCGCCGATCGCGTGCGCGCCTTCCTGGGCGGCTTCGCGCTGCCGATCGGGGCGCGGTGGTACCCGCGCCGGGGCGACACGTCGTCGCAGCGGCTGAAGCCGTACCTGGATACGGGCCTCCTGGCCGTGGCCCGGACCAGCGTCCTCGCCACCGATCGGTCGCCGTACGGGGGCGGCGTCGGCTATGGGCTCGGCGCGCGGTTCGGAATCGGCGCGGACGTGCACCTCACGCCTCGGTGGGCGATCGGCGCCTCCCTCGGGTACCACGCGTTCCCACTCACCGACCAGGGCCCGGCACGCGACGACTACCGCGGGCGGCAGGTGGCCCTGAACGTCAGCTGGCTGTTGGCGACGGGCCGGTAGCCCGTCCATTCACCTGGAGCGAACCATGCGATCGGCCATCAGGGGAGTCGTGTGCGCGGCGTGCCTGTCCGGCGCGCTGCCAGTGACCGCGCTGGCGCAGTCATGGAGCGGTGGCATCAAGGCAGGTGTCGTGGCGGGCCGGCTGGCCGTGTCGGGGACCGGGGCCTTCGACACGACCGCGGACGCCGGGGCGATCGGCGGCGGGTTCCTCGGCGTGATGCTGGGGCGCTCGGCGCGGGTGCAGCTCGAGGTGCTGGCCTCGGAGCGGCGCTTCTCCGCGAAGGGAACACCGGTGCCGTTCGACATCCGGTCGCGCGGCCTCGAGGTACCGCTCCTGCTGCAGCTCGGGCGCCTGTCGGAGGGGCGGGTGCGTCCCGTCGTGTTCGTCGGACCGCAGCTCACGGTCATCTCCAGCGTGGTCCAGCGCCGCGAGGGGGCCGAGACCGATCTGGGAGATGCGGTCGCCGACACCGACGTGGCGTTCACGGTTGGGGGCGCCCTGGAGGTGGCGGCAGGCCGCGGCGCGCTGGTCATCGACGTGCGGGCCACCATCGGTACCGCCCAGCTCAGCGTGACGCCTCCGCCGTCCTTCACGTCGCGTGCGGCCGCCGTCCTCGTCGGCTATCGTTTCTAGACGCCATGCGCATCTCCGCCATCACCGCCGGCGCCGTGTTCGCACTCCTGCTGGGAGGAGGCGCGATGAGCAGGGAGGCCGCCGCCCAGCCGCCGATTCCGGACGACGTGCCCGTCGTGCCTGCCGAGACGGCCGCGCGACTGCAGGCGGCGCTCGATGCCTGGGCGCGCCAGCCGGCCCATCGCGGCGTGGCCGCCGCCGTCGTCCTGCAGGACGGCGCCGAGTGGACCGGCGCGGCCGGGCTCGCGGGCGTGGGCGAACCCCTGCGGCCGGAACATCTCATCGGCATCGCGAGCATCACCAAGACGATGACGGGCGCCGTCATCCTGCAGCTCGTGGACGAGGGTGTCGTGCGTCTCGACGATCCGATCGGGCGCTGGCTGGCGCCGATCGCGAACGTCCCCCCCGAGATCACGGTGCGCCAGCTCCTGAACCACACGGGCGGCCTCGCCAACTACACGGCGAGCGCGGCGCTCGGCGCGGCCATCGCCGAGGAGCCCGCGCGCGTCTTCCAGCCGGCCGACCTGCTGGCGTTCCTCGACGCGCCGCACTTCGCGCCGGGCGAGCGCACCGAATACACGAATACCGCGTTCCTCCTCCTCGGCCTCGTGGCCGAGGCCGCGACGGGGCGGCCCATCCTGGAGCTGTACCATCAGCGGCTCTGGGGCCCCAGGCACCTGACGGGCGTGTTCATGCCGTTCGTGGAGGAGCCGCCGGCTCCGGTGGCGACGGCCCTCGGCCGCTCGGGGCTCGTCGAGCCGCTGACCCAGCCCGCGGTGCTCTCGATCGGCCAGAGTGCGTTCGGCCTCTACGCCGATGCCCTGACCGTGGCCCGCTGGGGACACGCGCTCTTCCTGGGCGACGTCGTGACGCCCGAGACCCAGGCCGCGATGCGTGACCTGGTCCCGGCCGCCGGCAACATCCCGGGCGAGAGCGGGGCGGGCCTGGGCATTCGCGGCTACGACTACTTCGACCGGCCGGAGTTCGGCCACTCGGGCGGCATGTCCTTCGGCAGCAGCCTGCTGCTGTTCGAACCCGGGAGCGGCGCGACCGTGGTCGTGCTGGCGAACCAGGGCCCGAACGCCGGCCATTTCTTCCTGGCGCCCGAGCTGCTCGGGATCGTCGCCGGCCTGCCGTGACGGGCGCGGATGCCTTGCCCGGGTAGCCCGCGCGCGCTACACTCAGAGGTCGTCGCGTCGCACGTCGCGCGCGCCGTACGCGGCCGGTCCGGTGGGTCGCACCGCGGCCCGGAACCTGTGCAATGTCAGTCTGCGAACCGCGTCAGGGCCGGAAGGCAGCAGCGCTCAGCAGCTCCTGAGATGTGCTGCAGGCCCTCCGGGCTGCGGTGGGGTCCACACCCGGCCGCGCGACGCCGCTGGAACCGGCGCTGACTCCCCGATGGCCTACCAGTCCCTCGCGCGCAAGTGGCGGCCCCAGACGTTCGATGACGTCCTGGGCCAGCCGGCCGTCACCCGCACCCTCCGCAACGCCCTCACCGGCCGCCGTATCGCCCAGGCCTTCGTCTTCGCCGGCCCCCGCGGCTGCGGCAAGACGACCACGGCCCGCATCCTGGCGCGCGCCCTGAACTGCGCCCAGGGGCCCACGCCGACGCCGTGCGGGACCTGCGAGGCCTGCATCGAGATCGCCGAGGGCCGCGACATCGACGTCCTCGAGATCGACGCGGCCACCCACACGGGCGTCGACAACGTCCGCGAGGTGATCATCGAGGGCCTCTCGATCGCGCCGGCGCGCAACCGCTACAAGGTCTTCCTGATCGACGAAGTCCACATGCTGTCGAACTCGTCGTTCAACGCGCTCCTGAAGTCGATCGAGGAGCCGCCGCCGCACGTCGTGTTCATGATGGCCACCACCGAGCTGCACAAGATCCCCGACACGGTGCTGTCGCGGTCGCAGGTGTACGAGTTCCGCACGATCTCGTCGAAGACGGTGGCCGACCGCCTGCGCGTCGTGGCCGACGCGGAAGGCATCGCGGTACCCGACGACGCCCTGCTGCTCCTGGCCAGGGCGGGCGAGGGCAGCATGCGCGACTCGCTGAGCGCCTTCGACCAGGTGCGCGCCTTCTCGGGCGACACGCTGACGCTCGAGGACGTCACCTCGGTGCTCGGCTTGGTGGGCCGCGACCTGGTGTTCGACGTCCTGGAGGCGATTGCCGCCGAGGACGCCCCGGCGGCCTTCTCCCTGGTGGAGACGGCGATCGAGCGCGGGTACGACCTGCGCCTGCTGTGCCGTGAGCTGGCCCGCGCCAGCCGCGATCTGCTGGTGGCCTCGGTGGATCCGGGACGGCTGAAGGATCCGGACATCGCGAGCGAGACCGAGCGGCCGCGCATGGCGGCGCTCGGGCCGCAGTACTCGCGCGAGGACCTGCTGCGCACGTTCGACGGCTTCACGCGCGCCGAGTTCGACGTGCGCCAGTCGGATCACCCGCGCTTCCAGATGGAGATGGCGCTCCTGCGGCTCATGCACCTGCGAAAGCTCGTGCCGCTCGCGGACCTGTTGATGGAAGGCGGCGGCCGGGGCTTCACCCCGGGACGCGCGCCGGCCGCCCCGCGCGGCCCACGACGCCCGCGGGCCGCTCGGCGCCGGCCATCCCGCTGGCGCGCCCGCAGGGGCGGCACCCGCGACCCGGCCCGCCGCGCCCGCGCCTCCGCGCGCGGCCGCTCCGCCGGCTGCGGCCGACGACACCGGCGCCGCCGCGCCCGCGGCGTCGGGCGATGGCCGCGAGCGCTTCCTGGCTGCCGTCAAGGCCGCGAAGGTGTTCTTCTACAACGCCGCCGTGGCCCAGGCCTACGCCATCGACGTGACGCCGTCCGGGATCACGTTTTCCTTCCTGCCGAAGCACAAGATGGCGCGCGCCCAGTGCGAAGAGAACCGCGCGTGGCTCGAGGGCATTGCGGAGAAGACGCTGGGCGGGCACGTGCCCGTGCGCGTCACGGTCGTGGACGGCGACGTGGCGGAGGGCTCGGGCGGCGGCGCGCTGCCGGCAGCGGCCGCCGGACAGGCCGTGCGCAAGAGCCCGGCCGCCGGGGACGGCGCCGCGGACGGCGACGACCGCCTGAAGGCCGAGGCCATGGCCGACCCCATGGTGCAGTCGATGCTCGAGATCTTCCCGGTGGAGACCGTGAAGGTCGAGGAGATGTGAGGCCGCGTGCTGCCCGGTCCCCTCGACGCACTCATCGAGCAGTTCCGCAAGCTGCCCGGCGTCGGCGCCAAGAGCGCCCAGCGCCTGGCGTTCCACGTGCTCCGGACGCCGCGCGAGGACGCCGAGCGGCTGTGTGAGGCGATCCTCCACGTCAAGGATCAGGTGACGTACTGCTCGGTGTGCCACAACATCACCGACGTGGATCCCTGCGCCTATTGCGCGGACGAGACGCGCGACCGCCGCGTCATCTGCGTGGTCGAGGACGCGCAGAATGTGACCGTCATCGAGAAGTCGCGCGGGTTCCGCGGCGTCTATCACGTGCTGATGGGCACGATCTCGCCGCTGCAGGGCATCGGTCCGGACGACCTGAAGATCCGGACGCTGCTGACCCGGATCGACGCCGGCGGCGTGGAGGAAGTGATTCTCGCCACGAGCCCGACCGTGGAAGGCGAGGCCACGGCCATCTACCTCGCGCGGCTCCTGCGTCCGATCGGCGTGCGGGTCACGCGCATCGCCACGGGCATCCCGGTGGGCAGCGATCTCGAATACGCCGACGAGCTCACCATGGGCAAGGCGATGGAGGGCCGCCGCGACGTGCCGTAGCCGGGCGCAACGCCCGGTGTGAGCGCGCGGGTCACCGAGAGATGCTCCCCATCTCCTATCAACTGCCCGCGGCCGTCGTGCTGCTGATGGCGGGCCTCATGGCCTGCTTCGCAGGCTACCGGCTGCTGAAGTACGTCCTGGCCGCCTTCGGGTTCATCATCGGCGGGCTGGCCGCGAGCTCCATCTTCGGCACGAGCGAGACCGCCTACATGGCGGGAGCGTTCGTGGTGGGGGGATTGGCGGGCGCCGTCATCATGGTGGCGGCCGCCTTCATCGGCGTCGCGCTGGTCGGCGCGGGCCTCGGCGCCGCGGTGGTGGCCGTGGCGTGGCCCCGTCCTGGCGACCCGCATCCCTACGCCGTCGTGCTGGCCGCCGTGGCCGGCGCGTGGCTCGCCACCTGGCTGCAGCGCTACGTGACCGTCGCGGGGACGGCATTCGCCGGCGCCTGGGCCCTGATCGTCGGCGGCCTGGCCGTGTTCGGCGACCGCGCGAAGCTGGCGGCGGCCGCCGCCGGCGACGTGTGGGTCCCATACCTCATGCAGCCCGCGCCAGGCGAAGCCTGGGTGCCGTGGGCCTGGATCGGCGTGGGCCTCCTCGGCGTCCTCGTCCAGCTCAAGGTGACGGGCGGCTCCGGACGGATTCGCGCCAAGGCGAAGCGCGCCTGACCGCCGCGCCGCCGGCTACTCCGCCCGGAGCCCGATCGCCGGGTCGACGCGCATCGCCCGGACGACGGCCGGAAGGCAGGCGCCGAGCCCCGCCAGGAGCAGCACGGAGGTGGCAGCCGCGAGCGCCGTGGCATCGGTGGCCGACACGCCGTAGAGCACGCGCGCGATGAGCGTCTCGGCGAGGCGCACGATCGCGAGCCCCGCCAGCGCGCCTCCAGCCACGAGCCAGGCCGCCTGGAGGAGCACGGCCCTGCCGACGCGCACCGGGGCAGCGCCGAGCGTGAGGCGGATCGCCAGTTCGCGCGTCTGCGTGGCGACGGACCACGATACGAGCCCGTAGACGCCCAGCGCCGCGAGCAGCGCGGCCAGCCCGCCGAACGACGCGAGGACCCACGTGAGCAGCCGCGCCTCCGCGGAGGTGGCGGCAAAGCGCTCGCCCCACGTCTGGGTGATCGCCATGGGCACGCCGGGCGCCACCTGCTGCAGCGCGGCGCGGATCGCCGCGCGAGCCGCCGTCGTCTCCGACGCGCGCACCGCCAGGTAGAGCTCGCTGAACGGGAACTGCGCGGCCGGGAGGAAGACCGCCGGCTCCACGGGCTGGCCGAGCGGGCTGTTCTTGACGTCGGCCACCACGCCGACCACCTCGTAGACCAGGCCCTCGTGCTGCATCTCGCGCGTGAACTGCAGGTTGTAGCCCAGGGGCCCGATGGCGCTCGCCCACATGCGCAGCCGCTGCCCGGTCGCGGGTCCGTCCCGGAAGTACTGCCGCGCGAACGACTCGTTCACCAGGGCGACGGGCGGGGCCTTCGCGTCGTCGAGTGCCGTGAACCCGCGGCCGGCCGCCAGGCGGCCCCCCATCGCATCCAGGTAGCCGTCGCTCATCGAGTGCATCTGCGCCTGGGGCAGGTCCTCGATGCGCGGCGGTCGCGGCCGGCCCTCCACGGCGAAGGGATTGCGCCAGCCGACGCTCAGCGGCAGGAAGTTGGCGGCGCCCGCTGCGGTCACGCCCGGCTGCTGCCTGACGGCCTCGAGCAGTCGCGCGTACGTACCGGCCACCCGCGTCCAGGCGTCGTCCTGCGGCGCATCGCGGAGGATGCCGATGCCGTCGCGCGTGAACTGGACCTGCATCGTGAGGACGCCGTCGGCATCCACGCCGGTGGGCGTCCGGACCATCTGCACGACGCTCCGGACCAGCAGCGCCGAGCACGCCAGGAGCGCCGACGCCACGGCCACTTCCGCGACGACGAGTGCCGCGTAGGCCCGGCGGCCGCCCTTCGAGTTGCCGCGCTCCGAGGTTTTCAGGTCGTGCGCGGGCGAGGTGCGAAGTGCCGGGATGGCGGGCGCCAGTCCGAAGGCCAGCGTGGCGACGACCGCCACGCCAAGGCAGACGGCAAGGGCGCGGAGGTCCACGGCGGCGCCCTCCAATCGGGGAATGCCGACGGGCACGATCGCGACGGCCAGCGGCAGCGCCGCCCACGCGACGGCCGCTCCGACGATCGCGCCGGCGAAAGCCAGCACGGCGCTTTCGGCCATGAGCTGCACGACGAGGTGCCGCGCCGACGCCCCGAGGGCCAGGCGTACGGCCATCTCCCGCGAGCGCGCCATGGCCCGCGCCAGCAGCAGCGAGGCGACGTTGAGCGTCGCGATGAGGAGCAGGAGCGCCACGGCGCCCAGCGCCACGACCAGCGCCGGCCGGTAGTAGCCGAGCTGCTCGTCCAGGAGCGGCACGAGCCGCGCGCCCCAGCCGGAGTTGGTCTCGGCGAACTCGGTCTGCAGACGCTGCGCCAGCGTGTCCACGGCGCGGCCGGCTTCCTCCACGGTCGTGCCGTCCGACAGGCGCAGCACGGCCTCCATGAAGTGCGCGGCCCGGCTGTGCTCGGTGAGATCCCAGCGCAGCCGCTGCCAGACGTCCACGTCGTCGGGGTAGTGGAACCCCGGCGGCATCACGCCCGCGATCCGGTACGGCGTGCTGTTGAACACGAGCGACCGGCCGATGATGTCCGGGTCGGCGTTGTACCGCGTCCGCCACAGCCGATCGCTGATGACGGCGATGAGGTCGTTGCTGTGCAGCGGGTCGGCGGGTGGAAAGCCTGGCCCGAGCTGCGGCTCGACGCCGAGCAGCGAGAACAGGTTGTTGCTCACCTCGATCGCGTTGAGGCGCAGCGGCTCCAGGCCCGGGTCGGCCACCGTGAGGGCGGGACGCCACCACGCGGCGCCGTCGGCGAAGACCGGCAGCGCCCGGTAGTCCATGAAGTTGACGGGCGAGATCGGGTCGTGGGTGAGCGCCTTGCCGGGATTCGTGTCCCACAGCGTCACCAGCCGGTTCGGGGCGCGGTAGGGCAGCGGCCGCAGCACGACGGCGTCCACGACGGTGAAGACGGTCGTGGCGGCGCCCGTGCCGAGGCCCAGCACGAGGACGGTCACGGCCGCGAAGGTCGGCGCCTGGCGGAACTGGCGCAGCGCCACCAGGAGCGCGCGCCACACGTGCCAGCCCCCGGTGGCGGCCCGTTGGGCGTCCGCGTCGGCCGCCTGGCGGTTCGCCGTATCCGGACGACGGCCGGCATGCCGGCGCAGGGTCCCGAACCGCGATTCGTCCAGCGCCTGGTGGGCACGCTGGAGCGCCTCGTCGTGCGTGAGCCCGTCCTCGCGTGCGGCCTCGTACACGTCGTCGAGGTGGACGACCAGCTCTTCGAGCATCGCCCCGGGGAGATCCACACCGGCCTCGCCGGCTCGGCGCCGGATCTCGCGGCGCGCGTCCCAGGCGGGCGTCATGGTTGGCTCCAGGCGGGCGTCACGCCCGCGACCTCGACGAGCACGCCCAGGAACCGCCCCCAGTGATCGCGGTTGGCGGCCAGGATGGTCCGGCCGGCCGGCGTGATCCGGTAGGCGCGGCGCCGACGCTGACCGGCCTTTTCCACCCAGCGTCCGCGGATGGACCCGCGATCCTCCAGGCGGTACAGCGTCGCGTAGAGCGAGGCCATGGTGAAGCGGAGCGTGCCGTGCGACCGGAGCTCGATCTGGCGGCCGATCTCGTAGCCGTGCAGGTCCTGCTCGTCCACGAGGGCGAGGATGAGGAGGTCCGCGCTGCCGGTCTTGGCGATGTCGAAGGCGGGGCGATCGGCGGGCATGGGCGTCATATGCAGTCAGGCGTCATATAGGACGGCGACACCTTGGACGGCGCACCCGGTCCAAAGGTTGGCAGCCGGCGCGGCCGCGCGGGCCGGGCGCGTGGAGGCGGGATTCCGGGGGCGTCCGGGCGGGCTACCGGGGGCGGGCGGCCGTCAGGCCCATCACCCGGCCCAGGCTGCCTTTGTAGCCGGTCATCTCGAGGTAGCCCCGGCCGGACACGGCGCGGCCGCCAGCCGCGCCCGTCACCGTGACCATCCCTTCCCAGTAGGCGATACCGCCCCCGAGCGTGCGGAGCTCCTGGTCTGGCAGGGGCGTACCGACCGAGAGCGTCAACGCCTGGCTCGGCACGGCCACCGTCCAGGCGATGGGGTAGCCGGCCCCGGAGGCGCCCGTCGCCGTTGCCCCGGCCGGCGTCAGCGTGAAGTCGGCCGCCGTCAGGTGGCGCGTGCGCCCGTCCGTCTCGACGAGCGTGCCGCTCGACCGCGGATCGCGCGTCCCGTCGGCGCGCCTGAGCTGGTAGAGCATCAGCTCGCGCCCGTCGTCGAGCTGCAGGGACAGCCAGTCCCAGCCGCGCTGCCCGGTTTCGAGGAAGCTCGTGCCGAACTCGTGATCCATCCAGCTCTCGCCGGTCACGTCGAAGGCCTCGCCGCCGATCGTGAGCGTGCCGCGCGTGGGCATGCGGGTCAGCGAGTAGTAGTGGGAGGCATTGCCCGGCCGGGCGCCCTTCTGGCTGATGCCGTCCACGCCGTTCACGGCCGGCCGCTTGCCCTCCTCCAGCGTGAGGGCCAGTCCGAGATCACCCGACCGGGCCTGCAGCACGTGCCGGCCCGCGTCGTCGAGTCCGGCGCTCCAGTCGTCGTTCCACACGCGGTAGCGATCCGCGGCCGCGCCCGCCAGCCCGGGACCGCCGCGGCCGAGCCGCTCGTCGAAGCGGTAGCGCCGGCCCTCGGGATCGGAGATGGCCAGGTGCGCCATGTGGAGATCGCGGACCGCCCAGCGCGACGGGTTCTCGGGCGCGGGATCGACGCCCACGCGGAAGAACGTGATCTGGTACCCGAACCGCCGCCCCGACGCGGTGGCCACGTTGCCCGTGTAGTACCACCACTCGATCTGGTACTCCGGATGGCTCGCGTGATCGCGAGGGAACTCGAAGCGATAGCCCGCCGTCGCGTCCTTCCACACCGCCTGCGTGACGGCCGTGACGCCCATCGCGAGCGCGAACGACGCGAGCGCGAGCACGCCTCCCCGAGTCCCGAGCCCCGGGCCCCGAGCCCCTGCCCTATTCATCCCGGTCCACCGCCAGCGTCGTCGCGCGACGCGCCGGAATGAGGCCGGCCACGGCCGTGGCCGCCACGATCGCCGCCGACACCTGGGCCAGGAACAGCACCGGGACGCGGAACTGGATGGTCCAGCCGAAGCTCTGGACGTTGATCACGTAGACCAGCAGCAGCGACAGCACGAGGCCCACCACGAGCCCGATGCCCATGCTGGTGGCGCCGATGAGCACGGCCTCGAGCACCACCACCTTCTGCACCTGCCGCGTGAGCGCGCCGACCAGCCGTAGCATCGCCAGTTCCCGCCGCCGCTCGAGCACGAGCGTCAGGAGCGTGCCGGCCACGCCCAGCATGGCCACGGCCACGGCGATGACTTCCAGCGCGTAGGTGATGCTGAACGTGCTGTCGAACACGCGCATCACCTCGGCGCGCAGCGCCCGGTTCGTGTAGATGAAGGCGCGGTGCCCCTCGTCGAAGCCCGCCAGGAGCTCGCGACGTACCCGCTCCGGGTCCGCGCCCTGGCGCAGGTACAACGTGGCGCCCGTCGTGGGCAGGTCGCCGTAGTAGCGGGTGAACACCGGCCGGTCCATCATCACGATGCCGCGGTCCGCCGCGTAGTCGTAGTACACGCCCGCGACCGTGAAGGGCCGCTCGCCGGCCGGCGTGTCGATCCGGAGCGTGTCGCCCGTGGACGCGTGGTACTTCGTCGCGAACGCCTCGGACACGAGGACGGCGTCGGTGCCGGAGGCGCGGTCGAGCGCGGCCATGCCGTCGGACGGCGACTTGAACAGCAGCTGCCCGTGCGCCCGCATCACGTCGAACCGGCCGGCGCCGAGCACCACGAGGTTCCCCTGGTACACCAGGTCGAGGTTGCGAAAGGTGTCCACGGCCTCCACGTCGGGATGGGCCGACACCTTCGCCAGGATCTCGGGCGAGATCGTCTGCGCCGACCCGGTCGTGGGCCTGACGCCCGGGCCCACGAAGAGATCCGCCTGCAGCGTCTGGCCGACCCAGTAGACGACGGTCTCACGGAAGCTGCCGACCATGACCGCGATGGCGACCATCATGGCCAGCGCCACCGAGAGCGCCGAGATCGAGATCGCCAGGCGGGGAATGGCCGCCGTGAAGTGGGCCAGCGCCAGGCGGCCCACCACGCCGAACACGCGGGCGAAGGGCCTGGCGAGCGCGCGCGCGGCCCAGAACACCAGGGCCGGCACCAGCAGGGACGCGCCCAGGATGATGACGAACGCCGACAGGTAACCGAAGAGCGGCCGCCCGTCGACGGGCCCGAGCTGCGCCAGGCCCCAGGCGGCGGCCAACACCAGCACCGGTACCGCGATCGAGCGCCGCCGGAGCCGCAGGCGCGTCTCGAGGCGATCGCTGCCGCGGATCGCGGCCGTGGGCGGCACCCGGCTCGCTTCGAGGGCAGGCACGAGCGCGGCCAGGAGCGACAACGGCACGCCGATGGCGAACGCCAGCAGCACGAGCGCGGGCGTGAGGGCGGGCGGGGCGGCCGCCGTGGCGATGTAGATGGCGCTCACCGTGGCGCTCGTCGCGCCCACGGCGCTGTCGGCGATGAGGCGGCCCAGACCGAGGCCGAGCACCGTGCCCGCCAGGCCCATCGCCGCGGCCTCGCCAAGGAAGAGCCCTACGATCTGCCGGCGCGTGACGCCGAGCGCGCGGAGCATGCCCACCTCGTCCCGCCGCGTCAGCACCGAGACCGTCGCCGTGTTGTAGACCAGGAACAGGCCCACCACCAGCGCCACCCACGACAGCGCCGACAGGTTGAGGTGGAAGGCCGACAGCATCTTCTCCACCTGGCGGCCGCGCCGGGCCGGTGTCGTCGCCGTCAGGCCGGCCGGCAGGCGCTTCGCGATGGCGGCCTCGGCCGCGGCCAGTTCGTCGCTGGTGGGCGCGCGCGAGGGGTCGAGGGCCCCGGCCTGGTGGGCGATCTGGACGTCGAGCCTGTCGATGCGCCCCAGCCGATCGAACGCGAGCTGCGCGGCGGCGATGTCCATCAGGACGAAGTTGCCGTCCATCACGCGCGCCGGGCCCTTGTCCTGCAGGAGAGCCCGCACGACGTACGTGCCCACGCGGTCGCCGGCCAGGAGCTGGATCTCGGACCCCAGCGCGTAGCCCCGGCGCGCGGCCAGCTTCTCGCTGATGACGATCGCGCGGGGGCTGGTCAGGAGCGCGAAGAGCGAATCGGACGAGAGGACCAGCGGCATCTGGCCGTCGTCGGGGCGTTCGACCGTCGCGTCGCCGGCCATGTAGGCCGACACGCCATAGTCGCGGACCATCTGGTCGCGCAGGATGTCCACGCCCAGCACCTTCACGGCCTCGGTGCGCGGCGCACGGGAGTCGTTGGGGGACTCCGGCGTGACCAGGGCCATCTCGCCCTCGATGACGGGCGAGGCCACGCCGATCTCGCGCAGCCATCCCAGCTCCGGCAGGAGCGTCTCGTCGATGCCGCCCGTGCCCGTGATCTCGATGGCCGCCTTGCCCGACACCGTGTCCAGCGCCGTCTCGAACCCGCGGACCGAACTGGCGTTGGTGAGCTGGATGGCGACGACGACGGCGATGCCCAGGGCGATGCCGCCCACCGTGGTCAGGGTGCGGACGGGGTCGAGCGCCATCCGGCGGACGACGAACTGCCGGAAGAGCCGCTGCCTCATGCCGGGTCGAGGCGCCCGTCACGCATCCGGAGCGTACGGCGGGCGGCCGCGCCGACCTCCGCGGCGTGCGTGGCCAGGAGCATGGTGACGCCGAGCTCCTGGTTGAGTTCGGCCAGGAGCGCCAGCACGGTGGCGCCGTTGGCGCTGTCGAGGTTGCCCGTGGGCTCGTCCGCGATGAGCAGGGCCGGCCGGTGCACGAGGGCCCGGGCAATCGCCGCGCGCTGCGCCTCGCCGCCCGAGACCTGCTGCGGGTAGTGCCCCAGGCGGTGCCCGATCCCCACCCGGCCCGCCAGCGCCGCCGCGCGGGCCTCGGCCTCCCCGGCCTTCATCCCCGCGAGCAGGCAGGGCAGGGCGATGTTGTCCGCGATCGTCAGCGTGGGCAGGAGGTTGAAGAACTGGAACACGAACCCGATGCGATCGCGCCGCAGGCGCGTGAGGTCGTCGTCGTTCAGGGTGGCCACGTCGGTGCCGTCGAGGAGCAGCCGCCCGCCGGTGGGGCGGTCCATCGCCCCGCACAGGTGCAGCAGCGTGGACTTGCCGCAGCCGGACGGCCCGGTGAGCGCGACGAAGTCCCCCGGTTCGAGGGCGAGCGACACACCGCGCAGCGCCGGTACCGTCGCCCCGCCCTCCGAGTACGTCTTCTCCAGGGCATCGGCGACGACGAGAGGCATGGCTCCTGAGTATGACTCGCGAGATCGCCCGTCCGTTCCCGGGCCGGCGAGGGGCGCGCGGCTGCCGTGGAACGCGCCGCGGATGCTTGCGGGCAGCTGGGCCTTCAGTTTACGATGTGGGTTCGCCGCGCCCCGGCGAACGCTGCCAGGGGCCGCATCTGCCAGTTCCTCGGTAGCTCAATGGCAGAGCATCCGGCTGTTAACCGGAGGGTTGCTGGTTCGAGTCCAGCCCGAGGAGCCAATCCCTTCAGTGTGTTACGGGACGGGCCGTTTCGCCCTCGTGAACAATCGTGAACAATCCGCGGCCGACCCGTTCGGCCGCCTCGCGCACGGCGCCGTCAAGCACCTGCGCGTACACGTTCAAGGTCGTGTCGACCTTGGCGTGTCCCATGAGCGCCGCGATGGTCTTGCCCGCAACGCCCTTCTCGTGTGCCCAGCTGGCATACGTTCGTCGAAACGTGAGCCAGGTCGCGCGCGGCAGCGTCAGCCGATCGCAGGCTGGG